>NZ_JAQLDQ010000019.1 GCF_028209395.1 Collinsella aerofaciens | reverse complement strand
CATCCGGAGATAGTCATTGGGGACAGTCTTGGTGCGCTCTGTTCGTCTTCCCGTTCGTTTTTTGCTCGGTGGGTATACTTCCTTTCGCATTAAGCCCCGGACTGAGGAGGTATCCAAATGCCGGATAACGGGTCAATACAAAAAAGAGACGCGCACGAGATGGCTCATGGGCGTCCTGTCCAGATAACCGAGCACACGACGGTAACCGAGCTGCAGCCCAGTCTGTCCGATGTCGTGTGCGCAAACAAAAAGCTGCAGATTGGCTTTATCGTTGCGCTCGTGGTACTGGCGCTGCTGTCGGGCTTTGTAGCTCGTCCGCATTTCGCCGATACCAAGACTTGGGACTCCACCATCGAGGTCATCGATCAAAAGAAGGGCAATGTTTTGGCGCTCACGACCTCGTGCGTCGCCCTATCTGCGGGTATCACTGCGCTGCCGGGCGATACGGGAACGCCGGTTGCCGAGCAGCTCGCGCAGCTTTCGGGTAACTTGGGCATCGTGCTTGCCGTGCTCTACCTCGAGAAATACCTGCTGACCATTTTGTGGTCGGTTGGCCTGGGCATCCTGATCCCGTTTGCGCTGGTGCTCCTTGCGGTGTCGCTCGGCATTCACGGGCGCTGGAGCACGAGCGCCGTCCTGCGCCGCGTGGCGACTCGCGTGCTGGTGGTCGCCACGATCGGCATGGCGTTGGTGCCTGCAAGCGTATGGGTGTCGCAAAAGGTCGACGAAACGTATCGAGTGAGCATCGAAGCGGCCGAGCAAAAGGCGGCCGACGCTGCGGGTACGGCAAATAGTGATAGCTCCAAAGCAAGCAAGAAAAAGACCGAGTCCACAGAGTCCAAGAACGTGCTTGAGCAGCTTGCCGACGGTGCCTCAAGCCTGGTCACGTCGGTAACCAGTGGTGCCAAGCAGATGACCGACGAGATTGTGCAACAGGTGACCGACCTCATCGAAGGCGTCATCGTGATGATCGTGACCTCGTGTGTGATTCCTCTACTGGTGCTCGTGGCGTTCCTATGGCTAGGACACGTGCTGCTGGGGATTGATATCTCTGGCCCGGCGAACTATTTGACGGGCCGCTTTCTGAGCGCTCCGTCCAGACATGCCAAGAAGAGCGGGCAGTCTGAGTAGGCGGCAAAGCGATCTTTGGAAGATCAACCGTGAGAAGGGCGGACGAGACACGTTCTCGGCCGCCCTTTTGTTTGTTGAACACATGGTCGCTACGTCCGTGCCCAGTCCAAACGGTCAGCAATCATCTGTGAACGGTATTTGTTCAAAAAAGAACAAAGATAAACAAATAGTTGTTGCAGTCGCTGTTCGAATGTGTTCAAATAAACATGAACAGTGAAGAACCGCACATTCAGATGCCCGGACCTGAACGCGATTCAACACTTCCAAACAGAAACTACGCACCTGCGTATCTCTCAAGGAGGATGTCATGAGGGTTGTAATCGCTTCCGATGCCGACGGTATGTCGATGAAGGAGTCCATCAAGGAGATGCTCATCGCCGACGGTCACGAGGTCGTCGACTATTCCGAGACCCCTGCCGCGGACTTTGTCGATTCCGCGGCCGCCGTTGCCAAGGACCTGCTGGAGCACAAGGATTCCCAGGGCTTCGCATTCGATAAGTACGGCGTCGGCTCCTATATGGCCGCCGTCAAGATCAAGGGCATGGTCGTCGCCAACATTTCCGACGAGCGTTCCGCCTACATGACCCGCGAGCACAACGGCTCGCGCATGGTCACCATGGGCCCGGGCGTTGTGGGCACCGAGGTCGCCAAGAAGATCGCCCGCGAGTTCCTGCGCGCCCAGTACGCCGGCGGCCGTCACCAGATCCGTGTCGACATGCTCAACAAGATGGCCTAACGAGAGCCACCGAGAACTCGAACTTCTACCTCAACTTGTGAATTCAGACGAAAGGACGTTCTGATGAAGAAGACCATCGCAATCGGTTGCGACCATATCGTTACGGACGAGAAGATCTATCTGGCCGACCGCCTGGAGCAGGCTGGCTACAAGGTGCTCGACTGCGGCACCTACAGCCACACCCGTACGCACTATCCCATCTACGGTAAGGCCGTGGGCGAGGCTGTCGCCAGCGGCAAGGCCGATTTTGGCGTGGCCCTGTGCGGCACCGGCATCGGCATCACCAACGCCGTCAACAAGGTTCCCGGCGCCCGCTGCGCCCTGGTCCGCGATATGACCTCTGCCCTGTATGCCCGTCGCGAGCTCAACGCCAACATCGTGGGCTTTGGCGGCAAGATTACCGGCGAGTTCCTGATGGCCGACATCATGCTTGCCTTCCTGGAGGAGCCCTACGAGAAGACCCCCGAGCACGATGCCCTGATCGCCAAGATCGATGCCTGCAACAAGGCCGACGCCGAGGCTCAGGCTGACCCGCACTTCTTTGACGAGTTCCTCGAGAAGTGGGACCGCGGCGAATACCACGATTAGCGGGTATCCGGCGTAATTAACTAGTCCGTTGACGGCTCGCGTTTCTGTGATGGGGCGCGGGCCGGTTTGCTATCAGCCCCACTGACTTGGCGGGCTGTCGTAAGAAAGGGAAGGCTCCTATGGAGTTTGTTCTTGATAACGGTTCTATCCGCGTGGCACTGAGCACGGCGGGCGGGTCGTTCACTTCTATTACGGCCAACGGCCGTGAGTACCTGTGGCAGGGCGACCCGGCGGTGTGGTCGGGCCAGGCACCCATTTGTTTCCCGATCTGCGGCGGCCTTCGTGACGGTCGCGCAATGACCATGGGCGGCCGCGAGGTCAAGCTCGCCCGCCACGGCTTTGGTCGCAAGCAGGAGTGGAAGCTCGAGGAGCAGAGCGACAACATGGTTGCGCTGAGCCTAAGCTCTGCCGACCATGCCGAGTTGCTTGAGCAGTACCCGTATCCGTTTAAGATCGTTGCTCGTTACACGATCGATGCGGAGAAGGTGGCCGTGTCGTACGAGGTGACCAATGAGGGCACCGAGGACATGCCGTTCTTTGTGGGCGGTCACCCTGGCTTTAAGTGCCCGCTTGACGAGGGCGAGTCCTACGACGACTACGAGCTCCGTTTTGAGCAGCGCGAGGCCGCCGAGCTCTGTACTGCCGTTCCCTCGACGGGCCTGATTGATGTTGAGCATCGCAGCAAGAACCCGATGGTTGGCCATGACCTGCCGCTGACCCACGAACTCTTTGACTTCGCAGAGACCATCTTTGACGTGCTCGAGAGCCGCGTGGTTACGCTGACCAAGAAAACCGAGGACAAGGGCGTGCGCCTGACGTTCCAGGATATGCCGTACCTGATTGTGTGGAGCAAGCCCGAGGGCGACTTTGTGGCCGTGGAACCGTGGGGCGGCCTGTCTACCTGCTCCGACGAGGACGATATTCTGGAGCACAAGCGTGGCTGCCTGGTTGCCAAGCCGGGGGAGACCGTCACCCGCGGCTTTGAGATCGAGATCCTTTAACGAGCTATCGTATGTTTGGGGTGGGTCATGCCGCCCCGGAACAGGAGTTCAATATGATTCTGACCGTTACCATGAACCCGTCGATTGATACGCGCTATCAGCTCGACAAGCTGGTCATTGACGACGTTAACCGCGTCACGCCCGAAAAGACCGCTGGCGGCAAGGGCCTCAACGTGAGCCGTGTGCTGCTGCAACTGGGAGACGACGTGCTCGCGACTGGTCTGCTTGGCGGCCACATGGGTGCCTATATGGCCGAGCTTATGGATGCCGACGGCGTCAAGAACGACTTTGTGCCCATCGCCGGTGAGACGCGCATTTGCCTGAATATTCTGCACGAGGGTAATCAGACCGAGCTGCTGGAGAGCGGCCCGCAGATCGCCCCGGCCGAGCTCGAGGCCTTTACGGCCAAGTTCGCCGAGCTCGCGGCGAAGGCGGACGTTGTGACGCTTTCGGGCTCGCTGCCGCGTGGCGTCGATGCCGGCTACTATGCCGAGCTCGTCAAGATCGCCGAGGAGGCGGGCGCCAAGGTGCTGCTCGACACCTCGGGTGCATCGCTGGAGGCCGCGCTGGAGTCCGACGCTAAGCCTGAGCTCGTAAAACCCAACCTGACCGAGATTAACGGCCTGCTGGGTACGTCCTTTACGACCGATGATGTCGATGCCCTGCGCGAGGCGCTTGCCGCCGATGGCCGCTTTGCCGGTATTCCCTGGGTTGTCGTTTCGATGGGCGCTGCCGGTTCGGTGGGCTTCCATGAGGGTCGCGCGTTCCGCGCCAAGACGCCCGCGATTGCGGCTGTGAACGCAACGGGTTCCGGCGACTCGACCATCGCCGGTTTTGCGCATGCCATTGCTGCTGGTGCCGACGACGTCACGGTGCTCAAGACCGCCAATACCTGCGGTAAGCTCAACGCCATGGATCCCAAGACCGGCCACCTGGTCATGGACCGCTGGGACGAGATCTTCAACAACGTTGTCGTGACTGAACTGTAGGGTTACGCGGTTTTACCAAACCGCGTAACGGCGCGACGCTGCAAACGCCCCTAAGCGGCAATCTGACGTTCAATCGTCGGGCATGACCAAAAGGTCAATGCCCTCCTCTTTCACGTCACCTTGCTCGCTTAGGGGCGTTTTCGCTGTCGTTGCCAAGACACCGGCGTTGCCTTGGTCGCAAGTAGTCATTGGGGACGCTCTTTAATGACTAGTCGTTTAAGAACGCCCCTTAAGAATGACCCCAATGACTACACTCAAAAACGGCGCCCGTCGGCGATGTTGCCGGCGGGCGCCGCTGTCGTGTGGGTGTCTATGCTGTGCGGGCTGCCGTTGAGCGACCGGGTCTGTGCTCTACAGTGAGTCGATAAAGCGCTGTTGGGCGGCGCGTCCTGCTTCGTCCCACTTAAAGACGCCGGCGTTGTCGAGTACGTGGCCAAACACCACGCCGACCTCTTCGTGCAGGATATCGATGGCGTTATCCGCCGTAAGCTCGTCGGCGCGTCGGGCAAAAACATCTTCGGCCCATGCGGCGTGGCTGCGGCAAAGGTCGTCGCCCTCGAGCGCGCCAGCAAGGTCGTAGCTGGCATCTGCCTTGGCTGCCAGCAAGTGCTCGCGGACAGCACCGAGCTCGGGGACCAAGCGTGGCGGCAAAATGGCCAGGCCCATGACCTCGATCAGGCCGATGTTCTCCTTCTTAATGTGGTGATACTCGGCATGCGGGTGGAAAACGCCCAGCGGATGCTCGTCGGTCGTGATGTTGCAGCGAAGCGCCAGGTAGGCTTCGTAAATCTCGCCGCCGGCGTTGCCGCGGGAGTCCACGCGGCGAATGACGGGCGTCACGGTGTTGTGGGCCACGCCGTCGGCCGTGTGTGCGATAACGCCCACGGACTCGTCGGTCCACTCGCGCCAGGCGAGGATAATCTTTTCGGCGGCGTCGAGCAACTGGGCGCGGCCGTGCGAGCGCAGTCGCAGCACCGAAAGCGGCCACTGCAACACGGTGCCGCTGACCTGGTCAAAGCCGGGCACGCTAAACTGCGAGACCTCGGCGGCATGCATCATGGGGAACTCGTGCGCGCCACCCTGGAAGTGGTCGTGCGACAAGATCGAGCCGCCCACGATGGGCAGGTCGGCGTTGGAGCCGATGAAGTAATGCGGGAACAGGTCGACAAAGTCGAGCAGGCAGGTCAGGCCCTTGCGGTCGACGTGCATCGGACGATGCTCGGAGCTCATGGCAATGCAGTGCTCGTTAAAGTACGCGTACGGGCTGTACTGGAAGCCCCAGCGCTCGCCGTCGAGCTTAATAGGGATAACGCGCAGATTCTGGCGGGCGGGATGGGCGCCGCCGTCGGCTGCAGCGGAGCGTCCGGGATAGCCCTCGTTTTCGATGCAGAGCTGGCAGGCGGGATACTTCTCGCCCGTGTTTTTGACGGCGCCGGCCGCGGCAATATCGCGCGGGTCCTTTTCGGGCTTTGACAGGTTGATGGTAATCTCGAGGTCGCCCCAGTTGGTGGGGGTGCTCCATTTGATGTTGCGCGCGATGGCGGCGCGGCGCACGTAGCCGGCGTCACAGCATAGGCCGTAGAACCAGTCGGTCGCGGCGCGGGGCTCGTCGACGCCCATGCGGCCGTTGAACTCCTCGTTTACAATCGAGGGCCTCGGCATCAGCACGCCCATGATGCGCATGGCGATGCGGTCGCGGCCCGATGCCGTGTCCTCGGCGGCACCGTTGGCGACGGCGGCCTCGGAAAGCGCGGCAAGCGTGCCCTCCAGGTCAAAATCGGGGAGCGTATCGGGGTGCAAGAGCGAGAGCTTCTCGTTCTGCAACGCCCAGGTCATGTCGAGCGCGGGGCCCGTGGCGCCGATGCACTCCAGAATGGTGTTGTAGGCCCAGATGCGATCGTCCTGTCCGATCATCGATCGGTGGATGGCATATTCGATAAGGCCCTGCGCAGCCTCGCGCACGTCGGTCATTACAGCCATGTCGCGTAAGCCCCCTTGTCAGAAATTGCGTAGTGGCGGGCAGAGCCCTCGCCCAGCCAGCTGTTCATCTTGGTGATAAAGGTGTCGACCAGATCGAGTGGCACAAAGGCCTGGATGGTGCCACCAAAGCCGCCGCCGTGGATACGGACGGCGCCGCGGCCGTCGAGCACGTGCTCGGCCAGCGCCAGGGCATACATGGAGGGTTGCTCGGAACCCAGTTTGGCAACAACATTCTGCAGGTACATGGCGGAGCTGGCGCCGGACTCGCGCGTCAGGACCAGGAACTGGTCAATGTCGCCGGCGTTCAGAGCTGCCCAGCGCTTGTCGACCAGGCCGTTCTCGTACCAGTAGTGAACGGCGCGCAGGCAGGCACGGTCGCCCAGCTTGGCGCGCAGCTCGGGGAGTTTGGCGTCAAAGTCGGCCACGTTTACCTCGCATAGGCGTGCCTTGCCAAACTCGGCGGCGACGTCTTGCATCTCGCGCGGAACGGCAGCGTAATCGTCGGTGGCGGCCACGTGGTCGGCACCAACCTTAACGAGCACGAGCGCATAGCCGTGATCCTCAAAGTTGAGTTCGAGCTTCTGGGTTTTAGGCTGAGCCTGGTCCTCAAAGTCCATGTAGGCAAGGCCGCCCAGGCACACAGCGGCCTGGTCCATCAGACCGCAGGGCTTGCCATAGTAGTTGTTCTCGGTGCGCTGGCTCATCTGGGCGAGCGCGACGGGCTCGATGGCGGGTGCGCCCCAGAGCGTCTCCATGGCGCGACCGTATGCCGCCTCGACGGCAGCGGAGCTCGAAAGGCCGCCGCCCGAGGGGACGGAGCAGGTGAAGGCGAAGTCAAAGCCCTGGGGCTCAACACCCAGGGCAGCGATTTCGTGGGCCATGCCGCGTACGAGGCTCGCGGACGTGCCCTTCTCGGACTCTTGAATATCCAGCGTGTCGAGCGTGATCTCAAACGTGGGATAGCCCTCGTCGGCAACGCGAACCTTGTTGGTGTCGGTCGCCACGGCAATGCCGTCGACAGCGACATCGAGCGAGCCGGCGATAACGTGGCCGCCCTCGTGGTCGGTGTGGTTGCCACTGATCTCGGAACGGCCGGGCGCGTGCACATAGAGCACCTGGCGATCGCCGATGGGGCCAAACTCCTCCTCAAACAGCTTGGTGAGCGTGGCGAGTGTCTTTTCGTCGGGGGTGGTCATGGGGGTCCTTTCTTTGGTGCGCACGGATGAGTTTTGCGTCGTTATGAGTACGTTAACAACTTGAAGCGGCATGAACCAAGTGTTCACGATACCGCACGTTACGGGCTATGTTAACGTACTCATAACATAACGCTTGTCACTTTTTGAGAATCTGGTAATCGGTAGAAATACAGCCGTGAACGGTACTGTCGTATGGACTTATAAAGCAGAAGAGATGCAGGTCGAAAAAGTAGAGTACGTTAACATGCGTCCGACGATAGCGGGCCTCGGCGTGGGATGTATTTCTGCCCGGGCCGGCATACACGCTATTCAGATCTCGCAAGGGTGAAGGTGATCCTGTGGCAAGGCGCCCGTCCAACGATATTAGTTCGCGTCCGGTTTCCATGGCCGACGTTGCCCGCGTTGCCGGTGTTTCGCAGCAGACGGTTTCGCGCGTTGCCAACGGATTGCCCAACGTGAACGAGCAGACGCGTAAGCGCGTGCAGGCGGCCATGCAGGAGCTCGGTTTCCGTCCGAGCTATGCCGGTCGCTCGCTGCGCGACGGCCGTTACCATTCGGTCGGCCTGTGCGTCAACGATGTCACCAAGTTTGGCAACCTCTCAATGATCGACGGCATCGCCAGTGCTGCTCGCGAGCATAATTGCGCTATCACGCTGGTCGAGATGTCCAAGACCGAGGAGTTTTCGCTTGCCGAGGCCACGCGTCGTATGGCCGCATTGCCGGTGGACGGCATCATCATCGGCATGAGTCGTATGGCGCCCGATTTTGAGACGTTTGATCCGTTGCCGGGTATCGGCACGGTCATCGTTACCATGTACGCACATCCGCGCGTGACCACGGTCGATTCCGACCATTACGGCTGCTCGCTATTGCTTATGGATCACCTGTTTGAGCTAGGGCACGAGCAGATTCGCTATATTGGCGGCCCGTCATTCTCGGTCGACGAGCAATTTCGTCGCGCCGGTTGGCAGGATGCACTCGAGCGTAAACACATCGAGCCGGCAGAGCCGCTCGAGGGCGACTGGTCTGCCAACAGCGGCTACGAGGCCGGCAGGTACCTGGCCGAGCACGATCGCACCATGACGGCGATTTACGCGGCAAACGACCAGATGGCAAATGGCGCGATTGCAGCGCTGCGCGATAGCGGTCTGCGCGTGCCCGAGGACGTGAGCGTGGTGGGCGTCGACGATTCGCTCGATGATTTTGTGGCACACAACGAGCTCACGACCGTTCGATTCGATTTGCATCAGCGTGGACGCGAGGTGTTCGAGCACGCGGTTCCCAAGGCGGGGGCAACGGACAAAACCGTTGCCATTCGTATTCCCGGCCAGCTTATCGTTCGACATACCACGGCAGCTCCGCGCACATAGTTTTTGCAGGTCAATGGCGATATATTCCGCCTCAATAACAATCGATAAGGATGCTGGCAGATAGCCGTGGCTATGAAGACGAGTGCTATGATAGACGGGCTCTTTTGTCTATCTAGGAGGCTTTGCCTGATGGAGATCACCAAGGATATCCGCTACATTGGCGTCAACGATCACGACATTGACCTGTTCGAGGGCCAGTACGATGTGTCCGAGAACGGTATGGCATACAACAGCTACGTTATCTTGGGCGAAAAGATCGCTGTCGCCGATTCAGTCGACGGCGGTTTTGTTGACGAGTGGCTCGGCAACCTCGAGGCCGTGCTCGATGGCCGCACGCCCGACTACCTGGTTGTCCATCACATGGAGCCCGATCACTCCGCCGGCATCGCCGCCTTTATGGAGCGCTATCCTCAGGCGCAGATTGTTGCCAGCATGGGCGCCTTCCGTATGATGGTCAACTACTTTGGCACCGACTTCCCCGAGCGCAAGATGGTCGTCAAAGATGGCGACGTGCTCGACCTGGGCGGCCACAGCCTAACCTTTGTCGGTGCCCCCAATGTTCACTGGCCCGAGGTGCTCTTCTCCTACGAGTCCACCGACAAGGTGCTCTTTAGTGCCGACGGTTTTGGCAAGTTTGGCGCCAACGACATCGAGGATCCCGAGGGCTGGGCTTGCGAAGCGCGCCGTTACTACTTTGGCATCGTCGGTAAGTTCGGCAAGTTCGTGCAGGCCGTCCTCAAGAAGGCCGCCGACCTGGACATCCAGATTATCTGCCCGCTCCACGGCCCCGTGCTGACTGAGAACCTGGGCTACTACCTCGACACCTATAACACCTGGTCGAGCTATCAGCCCGAGGACGAGGGTATCACGATTGCCTATGCGAGCGTGTACGGGCATCTGAAGGCTGCCGTCGAGGAGCTCGCATCTGCGCTTGAGGCTCGCGGCCAGAAGGTCTCCGTCTTTGACCTGGCTCGTGACGACATGGCCGAGGCCGTTGAGGATGCGTTCCGCTACGACCGTCTGGTGCTCGCCTCCATCACCTATCAGGGCGAGATCTTCCCGTGCATGAGCACCTTCATCCATACGCTCGCCGAGCACGCCTACCAGAACCGTACGGTGGCGCTCGTCGAGGCCGGCTCTTGGGCACCCGCGGCTGCCAAGGTTATGACCAAGGAGCTCGAGGGCATGAAGGACATCGCCCTGGCGCAGAACAAGGTGACCGTGCTGGGCTCGCTCAACGACGCCTCGCGCGCTCAGATCGAGGCCCTCGCCGACGAGCTGTCCAAGTAGCGACACGTTCACTTTTGACGCTCAACCATCACAACCACCACAAAGGGGACAGGCACCTTTGTGGTGGTTTTTATTTAGTTGGCGGCGATGATGAGGGCTGGACGTGCGCCGTCGGCGGTCTTGGCGATTGAGGTGGCGACGGCGCCTTCGGGGTCTCGGTCCATCACGATGGCGTCGACATCGGTCAGCTCGGCAAAGCGGTACATGCCGCGTCCGTTAACCTTGCTGGCGTCCATGAGGGCGACGCTTTGATGGGCCGCGACGATCATAGCCGTTTTGGTCTCGGCCATCTGCGGAAAGTCGGTCGTAAAGCCGCAGCTGGAGACAAAAGCGCCGGGGCACATGACGGCCAGATCGGCATGGACCATTTGGAGCGCCTGCATGGTGAGCGGTCCGTACAGATAACGATGGCCTTTGCGCAGCGCCCCGCCCAGCATGACGACATCGACCGAGGGCATGCTCTCGTCGATATAATCGGCGATGGTAATGTCGGCCGTGATAACGGTGATGCCGTTGCGTTGATCGAGGAGCCGGACGAATTCGAGCGCCGTGGTGCCCGAGTCGACGAGCAGCGTGTCGCCGTCATTGACGAGCTCGATGGCGCTTTGCGCGATGGCCTGCTTGGCGGCGACGTTGACATTGATGCGGCGATCCTGCGTGGAAACAGTCAGACGCTTGTGGAGCGATACGGCGCCGCCATGCGTGCGGCGCAGCTTGCCAGACTCGGCGAGTGCGTCCAGGTCGGCGCGAGCGGTGACAGAGGACACGCCAAAGGTTTGGGCAATTTCTGCCACCTGCACCGAGGCGTTATGCTCGAGCATCTCCATGATGGCGGCACGACGCTCATCGGCGAAGGCTCGGGTTGTCGCGTGGGCCATAGCTGCTCCATTCTCGGCCAAATTTGCAGGAATTGTGTTGACTCTATTTTCGTTCATTTTCTTTTTGAGTAAGAAAACACCTTTCGATTACTTATCTTTTCTATAAAAGAAAGACGCTGAACGCCCAAAATTCAATATCGAACATGTCCGCTCGGCTCCAATTCCTTCCGTTTACTTTTCAAAAACGACTGTATTGACCTGCATGGGCTCAATATCTCGCGCGTGCAAAGCCGCTGAATTTCATACAATGAGCGCAGTAAAACGCAAGGTAAAACGCCTTGTGAACAACTACGCCCGATGTCCAGATGCGGGCGAGGGAGAGGAGCAAACGCTCATGGCACTTGTTACCACCGAAAAGATGCTCAAGGACGCTCAGGCCGGTCACTACGCCGTCGGCGCGTTCAACGTCGAGAACCTCGAGTTTGTTATGGCCGTTCTGGCCGCTGCCGAGGAGACCAAGTCCCCCGTCATCATGCAGACCACCCCGGGCACCATCAAGACCGCTGGTCTGGACTACTTCTACGGCATGGTCAAGGCTGCTGCCGAGCGCGCTTCCGTGCCCGTCGCTCTGCACCTCGATCACGGCGATGGCTATAACCGCTGCATGCAGGCTTTCCGCACTGGCTATACCTCTGTCATGATCGACGGTTCGCACGAGTCCTTCGAGGACAACATCGCTCTGACCAAGTCCGTCGCCGATGCTGGCCGCGCCATGGGCGTGCCTGTCGAGGCCGAGCTCGGCAAGGTTGGCGGCAAGGAGGACGACGGTCCCGCGGTTGAGGGCGAGAGCCCCTACACCGATCCGGCCGAGGCCAAGGAGTTCGTCGAGCGTACCGGCTGCACCTCCCTCGCAATTGGCGTTGGCACCAGCCACGGTGTGTACACGAGCGATCCGCACATCGAGCAGTCCGTGGTCAAGGCCATCCGCGACGCCGTCGACGTGCCGCTGGTCCTGCACGGCACCTCCGGTGTGCCCGATGAGCAGGTTGCCGAGGCTGTGAAGAATGGCATCTGCAAGGTTAACTACGCCACCGAGCTGCGTCAGGCCTACACCAAGGGCTTCATGGCCTACATGGCCGAGAACCCCGCCTGCTTCGACCCCAAGAAGCCGGCCAAGGAGGGCATGCGTGAGATCACCGAGCTGGTTAAGATCCGCATGACCAACCTCAACTCTGTGGGCAAAGCAGAGTAACAGCAAGGGTACTCCGACTCGCTACATATCCCGGGGAGGGACGAGGGTTTAGTTCCCCAATCGTCCTCGGGCATGCAAAAAGCCTCGCTGCGCACTTCGTGCGGCGAGGCTTTTTGCCCCCTGCGGAAAGATTGGGGAACTAAGCCCTCGTCCCTCCCAGGTTGACCTACTCGAGGTCGTCGCCCTTGTGGCGTTGGGGCTGAAAGGGTGGGGCGCGGGGGTTACTTGGTTGTTAGGGGTAGCAGGTCGTTGGGGGTTTTGAGGTTGTAGGTGGCGTTTGGGATGTCTTGGTGTGATCCCCATGCCGCTCTGGCAAAACTGACCCCTGCCGAAGTTGCGCATTGTTCGTCGTAGACGGTGTCGCCAACGTAGACGACGTTGCCAGGATTCGCGCCCGTACGCCGGAGATATTCGAGCATGGGTGCGGGTGCGGGTTTATGTTCGGTTGTGTCTTCGACAAGGATGATGTGCTCAAAATACTTATTGAAACCAAGGGGTGCAATTTCTTTTGCGTATTCGTCGCGCGCACGTGAGGAGACGATGCCAAGTTTGCAGCCGCTATCGGCGAGTGTTGCGATGACTTCAAGCAAACCTGGAAACACGCTGATGGTGCTTTTAAAGCTGGCGGCAACTTGGCACCAGCGATCCAACGTTGCCTGCGAGTAGATTCCAAGTTTCTCAAGGGCATCCTTGCCGGGTATGCCGAGGGCAAAGTCAAGCTCGTGTCGGGGGAGCGTTTTGCCGGTCTCTTCTTGGACAATCTGGACAAGCGATGATAGAACGCTTTCTTCTGTATCTGCCAATGTCCCATCAACGTCAAATACGATATGGTCAAAGTGCTTCATATGATTGCTCCTCTCTGTTGTTTGCCTGCAAGTTTGATGCGGTGACAGAAGAAGGGCTAGCGGGATTTCTGCCTAGTACTATCGAGATTCTGCCTCGCTCCTCGATAGCTCGAAGGAGTGCATCCCATTTGTTCTTTAAATACCTGGCCAAGATGGCTTGCTGTCGCAAAGCCGCATTGGCGCGCGACTGTCTGGACCGTTCGCGTAGTGTGTGCCAAAAGTTCGCAAGCACGGTTTACGCGGTATGCGCGCAGATATGCCGCCGGGGTCGTTCCTGCACAAGTTTCGATAATGCGGTAACACTCTCTTTCGCTTACGCCGGCTGCAGATGCCATCTGGGGCACATCTATAGCGGCTGCATAGTTTGCGCGGATAAAGTCCAGGATTGCCTTGAACTGTACGTCGCGGCCGGTCATCCAAGAGGCGCCGTCGGAGGAAAAGAGCGGTTCGGCCTTGGCGTAAATCTGAATCCAGAGCTCTGACAAGTTATTTCGAAGCGCCATCTCGTTCTGCGGCCGTTGAAGGTCGTGGCTAAAGGAGCTCTTCAGCAAATCGATAAAGGGCATATCGTCGGGGTTGGTGGGCGACCATTTGAGCACATCGACGCCTCGACATTGCAGCAAGGGATTGATATAGCGCTTTTGAAGGCGTCCCGCGGGATCGCCGAGCATCGACGGCTGAAAGATATGCAACATTTGAATGGCTGGTGCCGAATTGGCTGATTGCAGCGTGCTGTGCAAAACGCCGCCGTTGATAAAGCCGGCGGACCCTTCCTCAAAGCGTACGTGCTCATGAGCCGCGCGCGTTCGATAGTCAATCGCTCCCTGCTCCATGTAGAAAAGCTCAACCTCGGAATGCCAGTGCCAGGGGACGGAATTGTCCGGATAGCGAGCGAATTCTGCGCGTTCGGCAATATAGGGCCAGTCTTCGACGGTCTCGGGGAACGCTTCCTCGCGTCCTCCGCGGTGCAATTCTATGTGATCCATGTTTCGCATGGCATCAGTATAAAGCGCGATGGGCTTAGATTGCTCATGCCTGTTCGGGGAACGCCTTGTCTAGGGATGCTTGGAGCTTTTCGAACGATGCTCGCAAGTTGTGCCTCTGGTTGGTCGAGCGTTTGGCTTTTGTGGTGGGGGAGTCGAGGAGGCCGTTTCTCTGTGTCGGGGGGAAGGAGAAAAGGTCTGCATGTTTTAGGGATGGCTGCCGTGTTACGGCATTGGAAGAATGCATGCTTATGCGGCCTCCTCGATGTCCACCAAAAGGTTGCGCTCGGGGCATGCTGCTAGGCCCCGTGCGTTGGCAATATTATGCAGCGGACCGTTCAAAGAAGCGCTAAAGAAAGGCTTAACCTGGTTTGGTGTTACGATGAAACCGCAGGTCAAGGCTATTGAGTAACACTCTTGAAAGGTTTTGAGCTTAAGGGCTTTCTAAGGTTTGTGGCGTAGACGTGGCGCGGACATGCGGAGCGTGTGAATGCTCGCTGTTAGCGTTGCGGTGCCGCGGCACGCACCTGCTCGATGACCTTTTCCATGGTGGCGTCGATGCAGTCTTTTTTGAGCTCGCATTCCCAGATGGTTATGGGTGTCCAGCCCATTTGAGTGAGTGCTGCCACGGCAGCGCGGTCGCGCTCGACGTTGCGGCGGAACTTTGCCTCCCAAAACTCAACATTGCGCTTGGGCTGGCTCGGATTGCACTTAGGGCAGCGATGCCAAAAGCAGCCGTTGACGAAGATGGCGATCTTGCGCCCGGGAAAGGCGATGTCGGGCTTGCCGGGAACCTTCCATTCCAAGCGATAACCCGTAAGGCCCGCGGCCCGTAGGCGTTGTCGTACGAGCAGCTCGGGTTTGGTGTTCGCACGCTTGTTGCCCTTCATGGACTTTTTGATGGCGGCGCGACGGCGGACCAGTTCGCGCTCGTCAGCGGAGAGGTCCGAGGTATCGATGCCGTCGAGCAGGCCGGGCTTGGGACGCTTCTTGCTGCGGCGCTTAGGTGCGCGCTTGGGTTTGGTGGCGGGCTCGTCGGTCGCGGTGGCCTCGGCGTTGTTGGCAGTGCCGTTGGCCTCAAGCCGATCTTCCTTCAACTCAATCAGAGCATCGATAAGCCCTTTGTCGGCGGGCATCCACTCAACGGTGGCAAGCGAGGTGCGCGGAATCCAGCGGATATCAAGCTGACGGTCATGCTTCTGGGGCTCGCCAGACTCTTTGGCCAGCGAGCAGTAGTAGCACTCCATGGAGAGATGGAAATCGGGGTAGTCGTACTCAACGGTGTAAAAATCGCGCAGGTTGGTGACTTTTACCTGCAGCTCTTCCATGAGCTCGCGGCGTACGGCGTCCTCGGGCGTCTCGCCGCGCATGAACTTGCCACCGGGAAACTCCCAAAGTCCCTGCATGTCGCCATAGCCGCGCTGCACGGCAAGCAGCTCGTCAGATCCTTCCTTGCGAATGATCCCAGCGGCAACATGAACAGTCTTCAACAGGAGTCCTCCCTCAACATCAACACATAACAGGGCGGCTACCCGTACCTTACACAACGGTAAGGCAAGCGTAAGCCATATCGATGGTAGCCGACTCGTCTTCTTGCGACTATAGATGCCGTAGACTAATCGCAAGAAAGGACTCGGTATGCAAACCACGCACATGGCGACCCCGGTACTGGAGGTCGCGCATCTCGAAAAGGTATATGGGGCGCTGGGCAACGTGACCCGCGCGCTCAACGACGTCAGCTTTACCGTCAACCGCGGTGAGTTCGTGGGCATCATGGGCGCTTCGGGCTCGGGCAAGTCGACGTTGCTCAACTGCGTGTCGACCATCGATAGCGCCACGAGCGGCACGATCCGCATCAACGGGCAGGACGTGACGCGCATGAAGCAGGCCAAGCTCTCGCAGTTTCGCCGCGAGGAGCTCGGCTTTATCTTCCAGGACTCCAACCTGCTCGATACGCTCACGGCACGCGAGAACATCGCCCTGCCGCTCACCATTGCCCGCACAAACTCGGCAGAGATCTCGACCCGCGTGCAGGATGTGGCAGCGCGCCTGTCCATCAGTCAGGTGCTCGACAAGTATCCCTACCAGATGTCCGGCGGCCAGCAGCAGCGCGTTGCCGCGGCTCGCGCGCTCGTCACCGACCCCACCATGATCATGGCCGACGAGCCTACCGGCGCCCTCGACTCCAAAAGCGCCCGCCTGTTGCTCGAGAGCCTAGAGGCCCTCAACCGCCGCCTGCGCGCCACCGTGCTCATGGTCACGCACGACAGCTTTGCCGCCAGCTACACGAGCCGTGTGCTGTTTATCCGCGACGGCAAGATCTTCACCGAGCTGCGCCGCGGCGACACCGACCGCCGAGAGTTCTTCGACCGCATTATGGAGGTCGTTGCCATGATGGGCGGTGAGGGCTCCGATGCTCTGTAAACTCGCTTGGGGCAACGTCCGCCGCGCCGGCCGCGACTACCTCGTCTACCTTTTGACGCTCACCCTGGGCGTCACGGTCTTCTATGCCTTTAACACCATCTCGATGCAGGTCGACATCGCCGGAATCGATGAAGAGGGCTTGGCGCAGGTTATGGGCAGCATGCTCGGCGACCTGACGTACTTTTTGGCCGGTGTCATGGCCTTTTTGATGGTGTATGCCAATAACTTCATCATGAAACGCCGCAAGAAGGAGTTTGGCCTGTATCAGGTGCTCGGCATGGGGCGCGGACGCGTCGCCACGATCATGGCGCTCGAGACGGTGATTGTCTCGGTCGTGGCCTTTGTCGCCGGCATTGTGCTGGGTGTGGGACTCTCCCAGCTCATGACGTTCTTTACGGCCTCGCTTTTTAAGACACAGATCGCCAATTTCCACTTCTTTTTCTCGGTGCATGCGTTCAACCTGACCCTTGTCTGCATGCTCGTGATGTTCGTACTCACGTTACTGCTGAACCTTCGCGCCGTGCGTCGTACCAAACTCATCGAGCTTATGGGTGCCGAGCGTCGCAACGAGAGTATCAAGACGCGCAACCCCTGGATTGCGATTGCCATCTTTGCCGTGGGCGTGGTGCTTGTGGGCGTGGCCTATTACCGTCTGCTACGTGATGGGTTCCCGCTAACCGCGACGGACAGCAAGCTGCAAGAGGCCATGAACCAGTTTGGCATTACGACCGCTATGGTTACCGTGGGCACCTTTGCCCTGTTCTGGGGACTCTCGGGCATGCTCATCAAGCTGCTGCAGAGCCTGCGCGGCGTGTATTGGCGCGGCCTCAACATGTTTACCGTGCGCCAGCTTGCGGCCAAGGTCAACACGGTGTGCTTTTCGATGGGCGTCATCGCGATGCTCCTGTTTTTGGCCATCACCTCGGTGACGTGCGGTATGTCGATTGCCAATGTGATGAACGAAAACCTGGAGCGCTATAACCCTGTTGACGTGTCACAGACGTATGTCTATTACACGCCCGATACGCTCGACTACTACAAAGAGTACATCAATCCGTCTGAAGCCGATCGCATGGTGCTGGCCGATAGTACGGTCGATTTGTACTCCGCATGGCACGGCGATCCATGGCACGGCGATCGTAAGGGCAAGTCGGCGGGCAACAACGACGAGACCGGCAAGAAGGTCAATATCGCCGATGTTGCCGGTGAGCATGTGCAGATCGATTCGTATCTGAGTTACCCGTTTGGCGGTTCGAATCCTTCGGTGACCCCAAGTGAGATGTGCAAGATCATGGGCGAAAAGCTTCCCAAGGCGTTCGGGGGTAGCAATGCCGATACGATGGGTCTGTTTGTGACGCCGGCGAGCCAGTACAACAAACTGCGTCAGATGATGGGTGAGGAGCCGGTGCACATCGGTCACGACCAGTATCTGCTCACGTGTGATATGGGCGGCGAGCTGGTCGACCTGTACACCAAGTATATGGCTGGTGGCCATGCCCTTACCTTGGGCGGGCATACGCTCAAGCCCGCAACCGATAAGTCGGACGAAGATACGGCGGCCATCGCCAACTCGGCGATGGGCAGTAATCCGGGTACCGTCGTCGTTGCCGACGAGCTGTTGTCCCAACTTAATCTGCAGCCGTATTCCAGTAGCCTGCTCGTTAACTACAAACAGGGGATGGATACGACCGAGGCAGACGAGAGCATTAAATACACTCTGCTCGACGATCTGCTCGTTGACGGCAAGAAGCCGGGGTCGTGGGGAACCTTCATCACACGCTCCGAGATGTACACGCAAGCAGCGCAAATGAACGGTCTTATTAGCTACCTAGCCATCTACATCGGCTTTGTATTGGTCGTTGCATGCGCGGCGATTCTGTCGATCCAGCAACTCTCCAACGTGGCCGATGGCAGCCGCAGCTATCGTGTGCTGGCACAGATCGGCTGCGACGACCGCCAGATTCGCCATTCGGTGATGGCGCAGCAAGCGGTATTCTTCCTGTTCCCGCTGGCAGTGGGCCTAGCGCACTCCTTTGTGGCACTTAAGGTGATCATCGAGCTGGTGAGCATATTCGGAAATATGAGCATCGGCGGCACCGTGGGCCTCACCTGTGCGATCTTCCTGGCAGCCTATGGTGGCTACTTCCTGGTGACGTACCTCATGAGCGCCGGCATGGTACAAGCTGCCATCGCCACCCGCTACAGCGAGTAACAAGCGGGCAAAACCGTCGCAAAACCAACGCGAACAGCCGCCGCGAACGGGGTCCGGACCCTTTTCGCGGCGGTTTTTTGTCTATCGGATGCCTCTCAGATGCAAGTGAGTAGACTTTTTTGGACTTGTCGAGCACACCGCGCCAAACGCTCAATAAAACCGCAGGTCAGGGCGGTGGTGTTTTGGGGCGTGCTCGGCATCCCGCCAAAAGCCTACTCACTTGGTTTTACTGCTAGAAAACCGCCGCGAGGGAAAGTAGCTCCCTCGCGGCGGTTTTGGCATTTGCCCAGATAAAACCTGCCAAAATAAACCTGTCCCTTTTTGGTAGGTTATCGTTTCCAAAAGTGGAGGATGAGCGTCGTGCGGTTTTGCTGCTCAGTTTTGACCAGGATGTTGTGGATATGGGTCTTGACGGTGCCCACGGCAAGGAAGAGCTCGTCAGCGATCTCTTGGTTCGATTTGCCCAACACAACCAGACGCATGACTTCGGTTTCGCGGTTGGAGAGCTTGTAGGCGTTGCGATAGAAGGGCATCTGCTCTTCGATGTGTCGATCAAGATCGCTGACGTTCTTTTCCTCGGGCGCCTCCTGCATGCGAATCGAAGGCACGTGATAGGCATAGATGATCAGCAGAATCGCAAAGTAGCACGCAAAGTTGTTCTCGCTAAAGTTGCGCTCGGACAGGTACAGCTGCAGCCAAGAGGGTATCAGGCTCATGGGAACAACAAGGATGTTGTAGAAATCCTCGGCAACGATGCACCCGACCAGAATGGCGCCGATAATGAGGTGCTTTCGTTGATTGTTGACGCGCGCCTTAAGCTCGACCTGCGTGCTTTTATGCGCCGTCCAAAAGATATACAGTCCCACAAATACAAGGAATACCTGACGCATCGTGTAGTAGAGCCATTGATGCATGGGGCCGTAGGGGACAGCGACAATGACCAGCAGCTCGCTCAGGAAGAACGTTGCGACGGGAATAACAAACTGCTTTTTTGAATGTTTGTCGAGCAAGTCCATGGCAATGAGCCAGATAAAAGCTTGTGAAGCGGTCGCCACAAGGGTCCGCAACACAGGCATGGTAATTGAGTAATAGTCGCTGGCTGGAAAACTCTGGTTTTGCAACGTGTATTCAAAAAAGAAGATCTCGGTCATCTCGATGGCATAGCAAATAAAAACGCCGCTGCCATAGATAAAGAAGCGTCGACGAGACGAGGCATAGGCGGCAAGCGAAAGCACTGCCGTCACAATACAGATCACGAGTATCGCTAGGGTATAGAAGAACATCAGGGTGTTCATCTGCCACCGTCCCATCTCATTTCATCTATGGCCGAGCCCTGTATACCTTGTGGGATATAGACGTCTCAACCCTTCGTTCCATTGCGGATTAGGCGCCGAGATACAGCATAGCCGTATACCGTTCGCGGTTCTAGATAGTAAACCCCCTGCAAGCTGGCTACCTGCGGGTTTATATTGGTTTAGAGGGGGTGTAACTCCGTGAACGGTCTTTAATCCCGAATAAACTAGGTAAAAATTGCATACGGGTGAATGATGGTCTTGTCAACACGAGGCGTGATGTTCGAGCGCCTCATAGCAATAGTCGGCACGACCGGCGGAAAGGAATCGACATGGCGCTGCCTAAGGATTTCATCGACACCAACGACTTCACCAAAGAGCAGATCCTGGCTATCGAGGATCTTGGCCTGGCAATGAAGAAGGCCATCAAGGTTGACGGTTATTATCCGCACCTGCTCCGCAACCAGAGCCTTGGCATGATCTTCCAGCAGGTTTCCACCCGCACCCGTCTTTCCTTCGAGACCGCTATGACCGACCTCGGCGGCCATGCTCAGTTCTATGGCCCTGGCACCATCCAGCTCGGCGGTCACGAGTCCCTGGGCGACACCGCTCGCGTTATGGGCTCGCTGCTCGACATCATGATGGCTCGCGTTGACCGTCACAAGGACGTCGTCGGCCTCGCCGAGGGCTCCGCTGTGCCCGTCATCAATGGCATGTCCGAGTTCAACCATCCCACGCAGGAGATGGGCGACCTCATGACCATGCTCGAGAACCTCCCCGAGGGCAAGAAGATCGAGGACTGCACCCTGGCCTTCATCGGCGACGCCACCCAGGTCTGCGTCTCCCTCATGTTCATCGCCTCCAAGGTCGGCATGAAGTTTGTCCAGTTTGGACCCAAGGGCCACCAGATCCCCGACGGCGGCCTGCACGTTGGCACCGTTGAGGAGCGCGCCGAGTTCGGCAAGCAGATGATGGCCATCGCCGAGGAGAACTGCAAGGTCTCCGGCGGCTCCGTCGTCATCTCCGACGACATCGAGTGCATCAAGGGCGCCGACTTCATCTACACCGACGTGTGGTATGGCCTGTACGACGAGGAGGTCTCGGGCGAGAACTACATGGACGTGTTCTACCCCAAGTATCAGGTCACCATGGACATGATGAACTTCGCCGGCCCCAACTCCAAGTTCATGCACTGCCTGCCGGCCACTCGCAACGAGGAAGTCGTCGACGAGGTTATGGACGATCCCGAGCGCTCCCTGTGCTGGGTCGAGGCCGAGAACCGCAAGCACTCCATCCGTGCTCTCCTCGCTGCCCTGGGCAAGCGCACCCCGCTCAACGACGAGGGTGTCGAGTACTCCGCCAAGGCCGAGCTTCACGCCGCTCTCGAGGCTCTCGAGCAGCTCTAAGCCTTAAGCCTGCTAAACGCACGTTTGCGGGCGGCGGATGCTCGTCTCCTGTCGCCCGCTCACCGAGGCTCAGGCAATTGCCTTAGTACCTTGGGCCTCGGATCTGTCCAAGACTGAGCGAAGGAGCTCATCATGAGCGACGGAAAGAAAAAGCTTTCCTTTTTGACGGTCATTTCGACCATCATCTGCGTCGTCTTCGTTTGCGAGGCCGCCGCTCCTGCTGCTGCCATTGGCAACCAGCAGTTCTTCTGGTGGATCTTCCTGATCCTGACCTTCCTGCTTCCTTATGGCATGGTTGTTGCCGAGCTCGGCACCACCTATGACGGCGAGGGCGGCATTTACGACTGGGTACGCGATGGCCTGGGCGACAAATGGGGCGCCCGCATCTCGTATTACTACTGGGTCAACTACCCGCTGTGGATTGCCTCGCTGGCTACCATGTTCCCCGACATTTTGGGCATGGTCTTTGGCGTTGAGTTCAACTTGATCGCCAAGATGGGTATCGATCTTGCCTTTGTGTGGATCGTCTACCTCATGGGCCGCTCCAAGGCGGCCGACTCCGAGTGGGTCCTTAACGGTGGCGCCATCATCAAGGTCGCCGTCGCCGTTATCGTTGGCGCTTTGGGCATTTGGTATGCCATGGAGAACGGTTTTGCGAACGACATGTCCGCTGCCACCTTCCTGCCCGAGCTCACCAACACCAACGCTCTCGGTTACCTGTCGATCATCATCTTTAACTTCATGGGCTTCGAGGTCATCTGCACCATGACCGATGACATGGCCGATCCCGCTCGCGATATTCCCAAGGCTATCATCGTCGGTGGCCTGTCCATCGCCGTGATCTACCTGTTCGCTGGCTTTGGCATCGGCGCTGCTGTGCCGGCCGATTCCATCGACCCCGACTACGGCATGATTTATGCAGTCCAGACCATGGTGGGCGACTCCATGATCTTTAAGGTCATCTGCATTGCCTTCCTGATCACCCTGTTCGCCAACATGGCTGCTTGGTCCTTCGGCGTTAACTCCGTTGCTCGCTACGCTGCCGAGCACGGCAACATGCCCAAGGTCTTCGCCTCGATGATCTCTGATGACGACATGCCCAACGGTGCCAACCTGGTCAACGCCGTCGTTGCCTCCCTGGTGCTGTGCCTGCAGCTCGTTCCCATCGATGCCATCTCCAACGGCGTCTTCTGGATGCTCTTCGGCACCTCCGTCGTCTTCCTGCTGCTGACCTACATCCCGATGTTCCCGGCGTTCCTCAACCTTCGCAAGAACGACCCCGACCGCGAGCGCATCTTCACGTTCCCGTTTAAGGGTGCCATGATGAAGGTCATGCTGGCCATCCCTTGCATCGAGCTGATCCTGGCCATCGTTGCAACGCTGGTGCCGTTCTCTGCCGCTGAAATTGGCGACAAGCTCCCGATGATCGTTATCTTCATCGTGCTTCTGCTCATCGGCGAGGTTGTCCGCGTCGTCAGCGCTAAGGGCCGCGAGACCGAGTACAAGGGCCTCACTCCCGAGCTGGCAGCTCAGCGTCTCGCTGAGGAGGCCGCCGAGGCCGAGGAGAACTAGAGCACCCGGTTCTGGGGCTCCAACCCTCCTCGCGTACCAACGTGCGCTTCGTCGGGCTTGTCGCTCCCGACTCCAGGCACTCTAGCCTCTTCGAGGGCGTGCCCAAAGCGACAAATTTGCTCACTATTTCCTGGGGCGGGTGCGAGCGATAGCTCCGGTAACCACCGCCCGCCCCAACCTCTCTCTCGTATCCTTCGTGCGTTTGTCTCCACGCACTTGGTTACGTTGCCGCTCGTCGGTGCGGCTCCGTGAAAACCGGCACCGGGCGCCCCGACCTTTGCCGGGGGACGGGCGCCCACTATCTCTTGGTTTTAGGCTGCGGGTAATCCGCCCGCGGCAAACGATCGTTCGATTTGGAGGATATCTTATGCGTACGATCACCGAGTCCGAGTCCACCCCCAAGGCCGACGGCTTCTTTATGCCCGCCGAGTTCGCCCCGCAGGATCGCGTGTGGATGGGCTGGCCCCACCGCACCGACACCTGGGCCCACGGCGCCAAGCCTGCTCAGAAGCAGTATGCCGCCATCGCCCGCGCCATCTCCGAGTTCACCCCGGTCTATATGTGCGCCAACCAGGTCGACTATGCCAACTGCAAGGCCGTCTTCGAGAACGACGAGAACGTCACCGTTATCGAGATGACCACCGACGACGCTTGGTTCCGCGACACTGCCGCCACCTACGTCATCAACGGCAAGGGCGAGAAGCGTGCCAACCACTGGCACTTCAACGCCTATGGCGGTCTCGTCGATGGCCTCTATTTCCCGTGGGACAAGGACGAGCAGATCGCCCTTAAGATGGCTGAGCTCTCCGGCTGCCGTCGCTATCGTCCCGATGACATGATTCTCGAGGGCGGCTCCATCACCGTCGACGGCGAGGGCACCCTTGTCGTGACCGACCAGTGCCTGCTTTCCCCGGGCCGCACCTGCTCTGCGGTTCTGGAGGAGGAAGAGGATCCCGAGTCCATCTGGCCCAAGTTCCACAAGAAGTTTGAGCCCTGGAGCGAGGAGCTTCGCGCCTATATGGACGAGCACCTCAAGGATTACCTGGGCGTCGAGAAGGTCATCTGGGTCAAGGAGGGCATCGACCCCGAGGAGACCAACGGTCATATCGACGACGTTGCCACGTTCATCGCTCCGGGCGTCATGGCCTGCATCTGGACCGACGATCCCGAGTATCCGTTCTACGAGCAGTGCCACGCTGCCTACGAGACCCTCTCCAACGCCGTTGACGCCAAGGGCCGCAAGATGAAGGTCTACAAGCTCTGCATGCCCGTGAACCCGCTGTTCATGGACCAGGCTTCCTGCGACACCATCGACGCCGACGAGAACGCCGAGCCGCGCGTTCCCGACGAGCCGCTGATCGCCTCCTACATGAACTACCTGGTCACCAACCACGGCGTTATCGTCCCGCAGTACGGCGACGAGAACGACCAGCTGGCCGTTGACACGCTCCAGAAGATCTATGACGAGGTCTGGGGCGAGGGCGTCTACAAGTGCGTCGGCGTTCAGTCCGAGCAGGTCGTCTTCGGCGGCGGCAACATCCACTGCATTACCCAGCAGGAGCCCTCGGCGTAACTCAGGCACGCCACCTTGGCGTTCACTCGTCGCTTACGTAGCGTCAGTACGCTACGCTCCTCGTTCGCGCCAATCTGGCGCACCTGAGCACGCCGAGTAAACGTCTGACTTTCCGAGCCGTGATGCTTCGGGAACCCAGCCGATCAATCGGACGGTCGGTGAATCGGACCATCTCGGGGCATTGATGGTCGGTTTATTCGATGTCTTGGTCGGTTGGGTTTTTCTTTGGGCACTCCGTTGCCTCCACTTCGGAGTGCCCTTTTCCTTGATTGAGTACGTGTCTGGCCTGGGATTTTTTGCGGGTTAGGCCAATTGTTCGCTTGAATTTCCCAGGTCAGACGCGTCTTCAATTGCCGAAAGTTATCGGTCGTGAACGCGGCCGTTTTGATCGGAGTATCTATGTACCAGCGTATCGTTATCTACACGCGTCTGTTCCGCGAGCGTTGGTCCAACAACCGCATCCTCTCCTCTCTTTGGGATGGCACCTGTACCGGTGACGCGGCCTGCAACCCTACCTTGGGCTGCGCCTTCGGTACAGATGCCATCCTTTTTGCTGTAGGGGGAGCGCACCATGGCAGGTAAAAAGTTCTCCCTGATCGAGGTCATCCTTTCGGTTATCTGCGTTGTGTTTACCATCGAGGCGGCGGCTCCGGCATCTGCCATGGGCAACGTGCAGTTCTTCTGGTGGATCTTCCTTATCATTACGTTTTTGCTTCCCTATGGTCTGGTGGTGGCCGAGCTGGGTACGGCGTTTGATTCCGAGGGCGGCCTGTACGATTGGGTTCGCTTGGGTCTGGGCGACCGTTGGGGTGCCCGTTGCTCTTGGTGCTACTGGGTTAACTTTCCGCTGTGGGTGGCAAGTATCGCCTGCATGTTCCCCAGTGTCATTAATGCGGTGTGGGGTATCGAGTTTTCACTCGGGATCCGAATCGCCATCGAGATTGTCTTTGTGTGGGGCGTCACGGTCATGGCAATGCAGCCGGTGGCCGAGGCAGATTGGGTCATGGACGGCGGCGCCGTCATCAAGGTGCTCATTACCGCTGTGGTGGGAATCGTCGGCATTTGGTTTGCCTGCAATAACGGCTTTGCCAACGACATGTCGTTTAAGACCTTCATTCCAGATCTGGGCGACACCAATTCGTTGACGTACCTATCGATTATCCTGTTCAACTTTATGGGCTTCGAAGTGGTCGCGACCTTTGCCAGCACGATGAAGAACCCGTCGCGTGATATCCCCAAGGCGGTTATTGCCGGTGGCGTGGCCATTGCGGCGATCTACATCATCTGTGGCATTGGCATTGGAGCCGCGGTTCCCACCGAGCAGCTTTCACTCGATTCGGGCATTGTGGACGCAGTCGCCGCTATGGTGGGGCGCACCCACCCGCTGACGATGGTCGTGGGCGTGGCCTTTTTGGTGACGCTGTTCGCCAATATGATCTGCTGGAGCTTTGGCGTCAACAACGTAGCGAGCTATGCCGCGCGCCATGGCAACATGCCGCGTCCCTTTGCGTTGGTGTCCAAAAAGACCGGCATGCCCAACGGCTCGGCGCTCATTAACGGCTGTTTTGCCAGTCTGGTGCTGCTGCTCCAGATTCCGCTGGGTGAGGGTTCCGACGTCTTTTGGGTCTTCTTCTCGATGAACGTCGTCTTTCTGCTCATGAGCTATATCCCGATGTTCCCGGCGTTTTGGCGCCTGCGTAAATACGACGACCGCCCACGTGTGTTCCGCGCGCCCTTCGAGGGCAAGGTGCTTGCGGTAGCGCTTGCGGTGCCGGTGGTAGAGCTCGTGCTTTCGATTGTTGCGACAATCGTGCCGCTTAACAGCTCGCCCGCCGAGATGTCAAAGTTGCCGATCCTCATGGGTGTGGTGATCGGCGTGTTGCTGGGCGAGGTTTCGCGCCTCATATCGCGCCGCGGTCGCAGCATCGACAATCCCGGCGTTGGCGCAAGGGGGACAGGTCGCTTTGCACCAAAACAGTAGCGCCGCGAGTTGTGCGGTGCTAGATGCATCTTGGATTACTGCTCACGCTGCTCGGGATCGGAAACGAGCTTGGGTGCAAAGTAGGGGACGTGGCCCAGGTAGGGGCAGCTGTCCGAACGCGCCTCAACGGCGCAGGGGACATCGTCGTAGGTCATGGAAGAACCGAGTCGGGTGATGGCCTTGGCGGCGGGCGCGACGAGCATCTTGAGCGGAGCGATCGGTGCCATGGCATCTCCTTTCATCGGTGAGACACAGCTTGTTTATCTAAACGATACAGTACGTTTAATCGGTGAGTCTAATCTTGCGGCAAAGAATCTGTCAACATCCTCACAGCATCTAGACAGGGGAGGCGGGCATGAGTTTCGCGTTCTATATCTACACCACGATTATCATGGGTGTGGCTCTGGTGACCAGTACCGTGGCATTGGTGGTTTGGCTCATGACGCACCGTCGCGACAGCCTAGTGGCCGCGGCGGGCTTTTTGCTCTACATGCTCGATATGTCGGTCATCTTTTTTGACGAGTACACTCGGCTCAAATATGACTACGCCGTTACCTTTAGCGAGCCGCTGCAGCACCCCTTGCTGCGCTGCGTGCTCGGTATTGCCATCTATGCTTGCATTGTGCTGTGGATGTTTGCGCGCTTGCGCAAAAGGCCGACGTCGCGCATGCTCGGACTTGTTATCGTGCCGTTTTCAATCTTGCAATTGGTGCTGGTGCCTCGCAGCGGTGCTGCCGGAGAGATGCAGCAGTATCTCTTTTGGCTCACGCGTGACCTGGGCAATGTAGGATGTCTTGCCTATGCCGCCTGGCATTACCGGCACAGGGCCACGCGTGTTGAGAAACTCGACCTCGACCGCTCAAAGCTCTTTTGGAAGGTGGCACTCGTTCTTGCGTTTTGCGTAATCGCCGAGGACACCTACATGATTTTGCTCTGCCGCCCCGACTCTCAAAACCCCGTCATCAGCCTCTTTTTGTGGTATCTGTCCGAGCGCAATATCTCCGAAAACGTGCTGCTCGTGGCATGCGCGGTCCAACTCTTTTGCCAGTTTAGCCATATCCTGCGCGTGTATGCCCGTCATCCGCGTGCCGATGAGGACGTGGCGGCCGAGAGCGCACGCTCTGGGGACGATCTAGCATCACGCGTTGTGATCTATGCCGATGCCCGTAAGCTGTCGCGGCGCGAGCAGGAGGTGCTCACGCTGGTGCTGAAGGGCAACGACGCCCAAAACATCGCCAGCGAGTTGGTCATCAGCCCTGGCACTGTCAAGGCGCACTTGCATCGCATCTACGTTAAAAGCGGTGTCTCCAACCGAGATGACCTCATAGATGCCTTTTGGCGTTCCTAGTCCTATTCTTCCTTGCATGCGGGTCTTGCCGTGTGGGCGGGCACGCCGTTGGGCGTAATGACGCGGTAATAATCTCAGACAATAAACCTGCAGGTAAAGCGTGTAAACCTGCTTAAACTGACCGTTTGCGATCCCTGGCCTTGGCACGGATTTGCCCCTGTGTATCAATGGGTGTAGCGCGAAGCCGCGGACGTGGGACAGACGTCCGAGCACGGCTTGTAGGCACGCGCCGATGCGGGAGCGCTACGCTCCCAACCGAGTGCCCACGCGGGCGGTGCGTCCGCGTTGCAACCAAAGATGCCTGAGGAGGCTCACATGGACAAGGCTGATGTAGTTATCAAGAGCAACGCCGTCTTTACCGGCGATGGGCTCGAGCCGTTTAAGGGCGGCGTTGCCGTGCGCGGTGATAAGATTGTTGCCTGCGGTGACGATGCTCACCTGGCACCGTTTATCGGTCCCGATACCGAGGTGCGCGACTTTGGCGACCAGCTCGTCATGCCCGGCCTGATCGACTCACACACGCATTTTGCCCAGGGCGCGTTTATGACCGACCCCGATTTTGCCGTCAACCTCATCGACTGCACCAGTTTTGAGATGGCGATGGAACGTGTCGTGGCGTTTGCGGCCGACCATCCCGATAACGAGTGGATTCTGGGCTGCCAGATTATCCAGTTCCAGTGGGATGTCCCCGAGATGCCCACAGCCGCGATGATCGATGAGTACATCTCGGACCGCCCGGTCTTTCTGCAGCAGGTTGACCTGCATACCTTTAGTGCCAATACCTGCGCCATCAACAAGGTGGGAGTAACTTCGCAGACGCCCGATCCCGCAGGCGGCAAGATCCTTAAGGATGCCGAGGGCAATCTGACGGGCGTGTTTTCCAACAACGCCGGCGTCTTCTTTATGGACGAGGTCTACGACCCAGCGCCCGAGGTTGTTGACGCGTCGTTTGCAAAAACCGCCCGGCGCGCCAATGCCCTGGGAATCACTACGGTCGGCATGGTCAATCCTACGTTTGTGAGCATGGAAAACCCGTATGCGGTGTTGGCAGGTCTTAATGCCAAGGGCGACTTGCCACTGCGCGTGTTCCTGTACACCGATCTGTTCGAAAACGAGTCCTTAACGCTCGAGCAGATCAAGGAGAAATACGCCTTCTCGGGTACGCAGGTCGAGTGGCACGGCTTTAAGCAGTTTCTTGATGGCGTGTGCTCCGACCACACCGCTTGGATGCTTGAACCCTATAGCAATGCGCCCGATACCTGCGGTGAGCCCGCGGAGGATCCAGAGCGCATCCGTGCCGCCATTGTCAGGGCGCAGGAATGGGGCGTTGACACGCGCGTCCATACGATCGGCGATCGCTCGGTGCGTTTTGTGCTTGATTGCTTTGAGGAGGGCGAGCGCTTGCATGGTAAGCGGGGTTGCCGCCACTCCATGGAGCACAACGAGACGGTTCAGCCCGAGGATCTGCCGCGCTACGCGGAGCTTGGTATATGCCCCGGCATGCAACCGTGGCACATGCTGCTCGATATGGCTGACCTTGCCAAGGACGATGCCGTGGGCCCCGAGCGTGCAGCGCTTTCGTGGCCCCTGCACAGCCTGCTTGCCAGCGGTGCCGTGGTGCACTTGGGCAGCGACTTCCCCGTTGTGGGCTTGGAGCCCATGGAGGAGGTGTACGGCGCGGTCTTCCGCATGCTCGAGGACGGCTCCAACCCCGAGGGCTGGTTCCCCCAGGAGCGCATTACCATGGCCGAGGCCCTGCGCGCCTACACCTACGGCAGCGCCTACGCCATGCATGCCGAGGATCGCATCGGTACGCTCGCATGCGGCAAACAGGCTGATATCTGTGTGCTCGACCGCAACCTCTTTGACTGCGAACCGGCTGAGGTCCTCGAGGCCACGGCGTCTCTCACGATGATTGCCGGCAAGGTGGTCTACGAGGCCTAGCGGGGCTGCTGCATCGCTGGGCGGTGCCACAGCCTGTGCGTGCCGCCCATCCATTCATCCATCCATTCATCAATCTCTCATGGAAAGGGGAGAACAATGGCAGAAGAGACAACCGCCGCTGTTGAGGAGGAGCGTGAGCTTGCCTCGCAGCCGATTCCCGGCCTGGTGCGCAAGTACACCATCATCACCGGCCAGGGTATGCTCGCCCAGATTATCATGGTGGTCCTTGAGGGCCTCGTGATGGGTTGGGGCCTGGGTGCACACGGCCTGGCCTGTGTTTCGATCATCATGTCGGTCGAGTACATTAACCTGGCCTTTGGCAACCTGTTTGGCACCGGCGTGCCCGCCGTGGTGGGCAACCTTTTGGGTGCCGGCGACATTAAGGGCGCCAGCAAGGCGTTTAGCCAGGGTTTTTGGCTTACCACGATTGTGAGTGTGCTGCTTGCTGTGGTGATGGCTGTGTTTACCGAGCCCATCTGCGCATTCTTCGGCGCCACGCCCGACATCATGACCGATACCGTTGCCGGCGTGCGCACCTTCTCCGTGCTGCTGCCGCTCACGGTCATTGGTCAGATGGTCACCGCCGTCATGCGTGTGGACGAGAAGGTTCAGATCCAGGCCAACCTCATGACCGTGTCTGCCATCGTCGCTATCTGCTGGCTTGCGCTTTCCACGTTTGTGCTCAAGCTTGGCGTTATGGGAGCTGGCGTGTACTACGGTCTTTCCATCGGTATCTGGGCCATCGGTATCTTCTGGTTCATCGGCGGTAAGAAGTCGCAGCTCCAGATCAACGCCGCCGACCTCAAACTCGACATGGCCATCTGCGGCCAGATCATTAAGATTGGTTTCCCGTTCTTTTTGGTGCAAGCTGCCACGTTCATCTTCAACACCGTTGCCAACTCGTTGCTTGGCCAGCTCGGCGGCGACATGGGTTCGCTCTACATCGCGGCCTTTGGTGTGATCAACGGCTACATCCTCTACATTACCATGATGGTCGCCCAGTGCTTCTCGTACGGCCTGCAGCCCATTGCCGCCTTCAACGCCGGCGCCAAGGCGTGGGCGCGCCTCAAGGAAACGCTCTCCTGCACGCTTAAGTACCAGGTCGTGACGCTTGCTGCGGTGTCTGCTGTGCTATGGGTGGCCGCAACGCCGGTCTGCGCCTTTTTTGCTGGTAGCGACCCGGCGCTCGTCGAGGTTGCCGCCAACGCCACGCGCATCGTTATCCTGGCCGTGGCCCTGGGCTATCTTGCCATGACCATGTCGATGTACTTCCAGGCGGTTGAGAAGGTGGGTATCGCCACGTTCACCGGTCTGCTCCGCTACGTGATCTGCTCCGTGCCGCTTATGTACCTGCTTGGCAACATGATGGGCGTTCAGGGTGTCTGGTTTGCCTTGGTGGCGGCTGACGCCATCACTGGTCTTATCTCCATCGCCCTCGCCGTCCGCGAATCCAAGCGACTTGCCACGCTCTAGACTCGGACACGGCCGGCCCGCGATAGTCGAATAAGTCAACTCGCCTGCAAGCCACCGCAATGGGGACAGTTCCCATTGTGGTGGCTATTGTTATTTAGGGTCTGAGATTTCGGCTCTATAAATAACGTTTTTGAACTGGGCTACTATAAGATTGTGGAAAACACTACTACAAGATTATGGAAAACGCTACTGCGAGATTATGGCAAATGATACTATACGATTATGGTAACAGCGTTATAAGGGGCGTTGATATGGCCGAGTACATTAACAGGGATTTGCATGAGTTGCTCATTCGCATGGCGGGTTGGTTTCCTGTTGTGTCGTTGACGGGGCCTAGGCAGAGCGGAAAGTCTACGCTGGTTAGGCATGCCTTTCCCGACTATTCCTATGTCACGCTTGAGGACCCCCAAACGAGGCGCGCGGCCTTGGAGGATCCGGTGAGTTTTATCCGCAACCGAAAGGGCGGACTCATCATCGATGAGGCGCAATACGCCCCGGATTTGTTCTCGATGATCCAGGTTGTTTCGGATGAGCGGGGAGATGCCGGTCAATACATCCTTACGGGATCGCAAAACTTTTTGATGATGAAAAGCATCGGCCAGTCTCTTGCCGGGCGAGTCGGGATCTTAAAATTGCTGCCATTTTCGTTTCGAGAAGCGGAGAGGGGCCAGCAGGGGCAGTTGGAAGTGGATTTGTTTGCGCTCGAAGGGGGATACCCTCGCCTGCGTTCCGCCGGAATGCCGTCCTCGGTTTATTTCCCCAGCTATATTGATACCTATGTTGAGCGCGATGTTGTGGGCTTGCTTGACGTGCGCAATAAAGCGGAGTTTCATAAGTTACTGTCCATAATTGCCCAGAGCGCCGGTGCTCTCATTAATATATCTTCGCTTTCTCGAGATACGGGTGTGAACGTATCGACCATTAAAAGCTGGTTGTCTATCCTGGAGCAGAGCTACCTGACGTTTTCACTGCAGCCTTATTATGCAAATGCCAGGAAACGTTTGACTAAAACGCCCAAGCTTTATTTTTACGACACGGGGCTGCTCTGCTACTTGCTCAAAATTGGATCACTGGAGCAACTTTTGGAGAGCCCTTATCTGGGGGCAGTTTTCGAAAACCTCATCGTTTCCGAAACGGCGAAGAGCCATCTCAACGTGGGCGAGAATCCCGAGTTGTATTTCTATAGGGACGACGGCAAGCGAGAAATCGATTTGCTCGACTGCACAAACTCAGGGAGTCCCAAGGCTATCGAAATAAAATCATCCAGAACGTATCACGATAAGTACGCCCGCCATTTACAGGCTGTATGCGATGAGATCGACATTGCAAAAGATGCTCGCTATGTTGTGGCCCGCGTGGATTCAACGTATGAGTCGAAAGACTGTAGCGTGGTCTCGGCGCGTGATTGGCTTTTGCGATAACAAGTTCGGCGTATTAACAACTGCCGCGAAGGGTCCGGATCCCTTTCGCGGCGGTTTTTTGCCGATCCGGTGCGCCTCAGATGCAAGTGAGTAGACTTTTTTGGATTTACCGAGCACATCGCGACAAATGCTCGGTAAAACTGCAGGTCAGCGCTGTGGCGATTTGGCGTGTGCTCGGATTCCTGCAAAAAATCTACTCACTTGGTTTTTGCTGTTAGAAGGCCGCCGCGAGGGAAAGTAGTTCCCTCGCGGCGGCCTTGGTGTTTTCCCAGATAAAACCTGCCAAAATAAACCTGTCCCTTTTTGGCAGGTCTCTATTTGGTATGGCTGACCGGTTTGGGCTGTCTTGGAGAAAGCCCATGAGGCGGCACACAGGCTAATCCTGCGTGTCGCCTCCGTACATGTAGACGATAAAGCCGTCGCCGGTGTCTTGGCTGTGATCTTCTAGGATGCGCTTCATGTTGAGGTGCTCGTAGAACTGCCAGTCAGAGTTGCAGTCGCTCATCAGGAAGAACTTGGTGCAGCCTGCCCGGGCGAGCTCGGCGCGGGCAAGGTCGATGAGCGCGCGGCCGAGCCCTTTGCCCTGCCACTCGGGCACGATGATGATGAGCCCTGGGCATACTCATTGCCCGTGGCGGCAAAGCGGTCGGCCGTGGCCTTCTCGCGGCTGTCGCCAAAGAGCGAGCCCTCGAGCTTGGCGTCGGCGGTCTTTGCCATCTCGGTTGCCTGGGCGAACATCTCGTCGTAGCAGGGCACCCACGTGGGATTGGTACGCGGCTTGCCGTCCTCGAAGATGCCGATGCAGCAGGCGGCGATAATGCGGCCCTCGGCCTCGGCGACAAGCGCGATAGGTGAGCGCTGTAGCTGCATGGTGATGTTAAAGCGCGCGCAGAAATCGGCAGCTTCGACGTCACCGCGGTTGCGCAGCGTGTTGCACCACAGCTGGTTGTAGATGGCGGCGATGCCAGCCAGGTCGTCGAGCGTGGCGGCGCGCAGGGTTACGTTGTCAAGGCTCATGGAGGCTCCTTCCAAGGTGGGTCAGGCCACCTCTGAGTGTGACATGGGCGCGCCGTCGCCGCATCAATCATTCGGCAGACGAGTCCCGTTCCCTCGGGGACGGAGGAAAAGGGGCCACGAGCGAGGATTTTCGGACGCTTGCTCGACGAGAGTGGATAATCTCCCACTTTCAGCGCGATCCTAGGCCAAAAACGGGAGATTATCCACTCTCGTGGTAAGCGACCCGCGCGTTATCCATTCCCTTTTTGGTTGGTCGTGCTTGCACTTTAGCGTGCGACAGCGGATAATGCCGAGCATTCGACGATTCAAGCTTAGACTTCTTTGATTGAGGAGGCCCCGCATGGCCATGGAATTTAAACGCAGGCTGCCGATCCCCATGGAGATCCGCGAGGAAATGCCGCTGTCCGCTGAGCTTACTGCTAAGAAGCAGGCATTCGACGCCGAGGTCGCCAAGGTCTTTACCGGCGAGGACGCGCGCAAGGTGCTCATCATCGGACCGTGCTCTGCCGACCGCGAGGACTCGGTCCTCGAGTACATGAACCGCCTGGCCAAAACCGCCGAGGAGGTCAAGGACAAGCTCATCATCATCCCGCGCGTCTACACCAACAAGCCGCGCACCAAGGGCACCGGTTACAAGGGCCTGCTGCACAACCCCGATCCCGAGGCGCCCGACGATCTGCTCGAAGGCGTTAAGGCCATTCGCCACATGCACTTGCGCGTCATCGAGGAGACTGGCTTCTTCACTGCCGACGAGATGCTCTACCCGTCCAACTACCAGTACCTCGTCGACCTGTTGAGCTACGTCGCCGTGGGTGCGCGTTCGGTCGAGAACCAGGAGCACCGTCTGGTGTCGAGCGGCATTTCGGTGCCGGTGGGCATGAAAAATCCTACAGCCGGTTCCACTACCGTCATGCTCAACTCCATCTACGCCGCCCAGGCGCACCAGAGCTTTATCTTCCGCAACTGGGAGGTCGAGTGCGACGGCAACCCGCTCGCGCACGCCGTCATGCGCGGCTACATCGGTCTCGACGGTCGCACTTACCCCAATTACCACTACGAGCACCTGGAGCGCCTTGCCGAGCGCTATACCGAGCACGCCGGCTACGCCAACCCGGCGGCGGTTATCGACTGCAACCATGACAACTCGGGCAAGCGCCCGCTGGAGCAGTATCGCATCTGCAAGGAAGTGCTCGACAGCTGTCGCCGCAACGAATCCATCTCCAAACTGGTCAAGGGCTTTATGATCGAGTCCTACCTGGAGGATGGCAACCAGCCGGTCGACGGCGGCGTCTTTGGCAAGTCGATCACCGACCCGTGCCTGGGCTGGGAAAAGACCGACTATCTGATCCACGAGATCGCGGAGCGTGTTTAGTTACGCGGGTTTACCAACCCGCGTAACGGCTCGACGCTGCGCGCCGCCCAGAGCGACAATTTGTCATTCAAAAGGCAAGGCATGACCAGAAGGTCAATGCCCTGCCTTTTTCATGCCAACTTGTACGCTCTGGACGGCGCTCGCTGTCCGTCCTCTACCTGCGGAGTTGTCCTGCTCCAGGGCACTCATTGGGGACAGACTTAAATGAGTGCTCGCAGAATGAGAGTGGATAGTCTGCCGTTTATAAGTAGTTGTTGGGGACGTTCTTGTTGTTTGACTAGTCGTTTAAGAACGTCCATTACAGTCGAAATTGTCAGCCCGGGCCCGTCTCGGGCTACGATTGAGGCGCGCCCAGAACGGGCCGCCGACCGGGCGCCCGCGCACGGCCGAACGTCCCTGCCCCCGAGAGGGCCCGTTGGGTGTTGCCGGCGCGGGACGCGCCGCCCCCGACGGCTGATAGGAAAGTGCCGGGCAGGCGCCGCGGCTGGTAATGTGAGTGCCGAGGGGGAGGCCATCCGGTCGAACGACTACCGGAAGGATACCACCGTGAAAGCGCCATCGACCAGACCCGCGGCCGTGCTCGGCCTGGACGTCGGCAAGTCCTCCCACTGGGCCTGCCTGATCGACCGCGGCGGGGAGGTGCTGGCCAGCGCCCCCGTCCGCAACCGGGAGGGCGCTCTCGACGCGCTGTTCTCCTCCGCGCCCGCCGGCACGCTCGTCGTCGTCGACCAGTTCCGCAACATAGGGTCCCTCGCCGTGCGGCGCGCCCGCGCCGCGGGGCTGGCGGTCGCCTACCTGCCCGGCCTCGCCGCCAGCCGCGCCGCCGGGCTGTTCGCCGGCGAGGCCAAGACCGACGAGCGCGACGCCGAGGTGATCGCGCGGACCGCCCTGGGCGTGCCGGACTCCCTGTCGGGGGTCCCGGGCCGCGGCGAGGCCCTCGAGGCCGCCCGCGCCCTCTCCTCCCAGCGCGACCACGTCGTGGCCTGCGCGACCAGGGACAAGAACCGCCTGCGCGCGGTGCTGCTCGAGTCCTGCCCGGCCCTCGAGGCCGCGGTCGACCTGTCGGACCGCCGGTGGCTGGAGCTGCTCGCCGGGTTCGGCGGGGCGTGGGGGATCGCCCGCTCGGGGGCCGAGGGGCCGCAGGCCGAGGCCGCCGGGGAGGCCGCGGCCACCTCGACCGCGCCGCCGCCGGCGCTCGTCGAGGCCGAGAACAGGCAGGTCAGGTTCCTTGCCGCCCGGATATCGGAGGCCCTCGACGAGGCCGGGGCCCTCGAGGCCGAGACGGCGGGGCTGCTCGAGGGCGACGATGTTAGCGTCAATATATTTTTCACCATTTTCACCAACGTATTTTCGCCAATCGCGCCAACGCGGATGCGCCGGATTC
>NZ_JAQLDQ010000018.1 GCF_028209395.1 Collinsella aerofaciens | reverse complement strand
GCGTTAACATGCTCCAGGCAAAGTTCCTAAACATATTCTGGGGCTGATAAGAATTTAGTGGCTCGGCTTTGCCGAGCCCTTATATGGGGAGGCCGGAGCTAAAGCTCCGGCCTCGCTCAATTTCTTATTAAACTAAGTGAGCGATCAGGGAATCGCACTCCCCCTGCCGAGTTACCGCAGGGCCCGTGCTGGACTTAGTTTTCAGAACATTCCGCAGACCAGGAAACCCCCTTATCCGCAGCTCCGAAGGAGCAGGATAAGGGGGTTTCCATGGTCGAGGACGTTCTGAAAACTAAGTCCAGCACGGGCCCGGACAGACAACCGACTACAGGTCGATGTGCGATTCCTTGATCGGGAACGGCTCCGCGAAGTGGCAGGCGCAGCAGTGGCCCGGGGCAACTTCCTTAAACTCGGGAAGCTTCTCGGAGCAGATGCCCTGCGCGATCGGGCAGCGCGTGTGGAAACGGCAGCCGGTCGGCGGATCCAGCGGCGACGGCGGATCGCCGGCGAGGATGATGCGCTTGCGGGTCTTCTGGATATCCGGATCGGGCACCGGCACGGCAGACAGCAGCGACTGCGTGTACGGGTGGTGCGGCTCGCTATAGAGTGTCTTCCAGTCCGAAACCTCGACCATCTTGCCCAGATACATAACGGCAACGCGATCGGAGATGTGCTGCACGACGGACAGGTCGTGAGCGATAAACAGATACGCCGTGCCAAACTTGTCCTGAAGTTCCTTGAGCAGGTTCAGAACCTGAGCCTGAATGGACACGTCCAGAGCGGAAACCGGCTCGTCGCAGATAATCAGCTTGGGCTTCAGCGCAAAAGCGCGGGCAATGCCGACGCGCTGACGCTGGCCGCCCGAGAACTCGTGCGGATAGCGGTTGATGTGCTCGGGGTTCAGTCCGACGACGTCGAGAAGCTCGCGAACACGCTCGATACGCTCTTCCTTGGTACCCACGCCGTGAATGGTCATGGGCTCAGAGACAATCTCGCCGATGGTCATACGGGGGTTGAGCGAAGCATAGGGGTCCTGGAAGATGAACTGCATCTCGCGACGCATATCCTTGATCTCGTGCTTGCTCATCTCGGCAACGTCTTTGCCCTGGAAGAACACTTTGCCGGCCGTCGGCTTGGTCAGGCGCATGATGGTGCGGCCCGTGGTGGACTTACCGCAACCAGACTCGCCGACCAGGCCAAAGGTCTCGCCCGGATAAATCTCGAACGAAATGTCATTCACTGCAGAGACGACACGCTTGGAGAAGCGCTTGGCGAACATGCCGGACTCAGCGGGAAACTCCTTAGAGAGGTGCTCGACCTTCAGTAGCGGAGTACGCTCGTTGGTATCTGCCATTACGCCTCGCCTCCCTTCTTGGAATCCTTACGCGTACGGGACGTCTCAGGAGCGTTCTTGAGGAACTCGGAGTCACCGGAGTAGTGGCAAGCAGAGTAATGACCAGACTCGGTGACAACGCGCTCGGGGCGCTGCTTGCGGCACTTGTCCGTCGCATAGGGACAACGAGGAGAGAAGACGCAGCCCTCAGGCAGGTTCATGAGCGAAGGCGGGTTGCCGTGAATCGGCGTAAGCGGCTTCTTCTCTTCGATGGCCTGCTCCGGGATGGAGCGGATAAGGCCCCAGGTGTAGGGGTGGCGACTCTCGTAGAAGATTTCCTCAGCAGTACCGAACTCGACGGGACGGCCGGCGTACATAACCATGATCTTATCGGCCATATCGGCAACGACGCCCAGGTCATGGGTAATCATGATGATGGCGTTGCCGTTCTTCTCCTGCATTTCCTGCATGAGCTCGATAATCTGAGCCTGAATGGTAACGTCCAGAGCCGTCGTGGGCTCGTCGGCAATCAGGATATCGGGATCGCAGGCAAGAGCCATAGCGATCATGACACGCTGACGCATACCGCCGGAGAACTGGTGCGGATACTCATTGACGCGCTTCTCGGGCTCGGGGATACCCACGAGGTCCAAAAGCTCGGTAGCGCGCTTGAGCGCCTCCTGCTTGGAGTAGCCACGGTGCAGACGAAGGCCCTCGCCCACCTGCTTGCCGATCTTATAGACCGGGTTCAAGGAGGTCATAGGATCCTGGAAGATCATCGCGATGTCGTTGCCGCGAATGTGCTGCATCTCCTCCTCGGTCATCTCGAGGATAGAACGACCGCGATAGCGAACGTCGCCGCCCTCGATCTTTCCCGGAGGCATCGAGATAAGACCCATGATGGTCATGGCGGTCACGGACTTACCGGAGCCGGACTCACCGACGACGCCCAGGGTCTCGCCGCGATCGAGCGTGTAGGAGACACCGTCGACAGCGCGAACAACGCCGTCCTCGGTGTGGAAATACATCTTAAGGTCATCGACCTCGAGCAGATGCTGGCCCTCGGGAACAGGCTGGTCCTTCAGGTCCACATAGTTCTTGTTCTTCTTCATCCTTATGCGTCCTTCATCTTGACGTCGAGGGCGTCGCGCAGACCGTCACCCAGCAGGGTGAAGGCGAGCACCGTCGAGAGAATTGCCAGACCGGGCATGATCATCATCCAGGGAGCAGTCAGAAGATACTGCTGACCGTCCTGAATCATGGAGCCCCACGAAGGCGTAGGCGGAATTACGCCCATGCCGAGGAAGGACAGAGCGGACTCGGTCAGAATGGCGCCACCAATGTTCATGGTCGCGTAGACCACGATGGAGGCGACGGAGTTCGGGAAGATATGACGTACAACGATACGAGCATCAGATGCACCCATCGCGCGCGCAGCATCAACATAGTCGTTTTCCTTGACGGTCAAGATCGCAGAGCGGAAGACGCGCGCAATCGAAGGCCAGCCGAGAATACCGATGGCGATAAAGACGTTCTGAAGACCACGGCCGATAACGGCGATCATGGCGACAACGAACAGCACGTACGGGAACGCCAGGAAGATGTCCGCACAGCGCATGATGATCGTATCCCAGATGCCGCCGTAGAAACCGGCCAGAGCACCCATGACCAGACCAATCAGCGTGGAGATCGCGGTGGCCATAATTCCGACGGACAGCGAAACGCGCGCACCGTAGATAACGCGGACAAGAATGTCACGACCAAGGGCGTCGGTGCCAAACGGATGCTCTGCACACGGAGCCAGCAGCGACGTCTCGGCCATAGTGGTCGAGTCGGAAGCCGTCGGAGAACCGAGCCAGGGCTTAGCCCACAGATCTGCGGTCAGGGCAACCACAACGACGATGATGATCCAGCAGACACCGATAACGGCGAGCTTGTTCTTACGAAGACGCTTAAAAGCGTCGCCCCACAGCGTGCGGGACTTGGCGGGAGCAGATGCGACCTTGGTGGCGGTAGCCTGCTCCTGAGACTGAGAATCAGTTTCCTGCATGAGACGTACCTCCCTTAGGCCTTATCCGACGGACCGCCAAGGCGGATGCGCGGGTCGAGGAATGCATAGCTAATGTCGACGAGCAGGTTGATCACCATGACGACGACAACGATGAGCGTAACGCCGCCCATAACGATGGGCCAGTCACGCATGCTAATGGCGCGATAGACCTCATAGCCGATACCGGGCCAGTTAAAGACCGTCTCGGTCAGGATGGCGCCCGAAAGCATGCCACCAAAGTCGACACCAATATAGGTAACGACGGGGATGAGTGCATTCTTAAGCGCATGCTTGATGATGATCGCACGATTGGAGAGACCCTTGGCCTTTGCCGTACGGATGTAATCCTGGTTCATGACGTCAAGCAGCTGCGAGCGCATAATGCGGGCAGCGTAAGCGGTCGAAACCGAAGCCAGCGTAATGGTCGGAAGCACATAGTGCATCCAATCCTGATACTGAGAGCTGGAACCACCGGCACCCGAAATCGGCATGGAGAATGCACCGCCCGTGGCGTCCTTGAGGATGACGCCAAAGAACAGCTGCAACAACATACCGAGCCAGAAGGCCGGGACCGCAACGAGGATCGACGTGGTGAGCGTTACCAAAATATCCCAGAAGGAATAACGCTTTACCGCCGAAATGATACCCGCACCGATACCCATGATCGCCTCGAGTACGATGGCGCACGCGGCAAGTTTGACCGTATACGGATACTTCTGGGCGAAGATTTCCGTAACCGGCAGCTTGCGCTGATACGAATTGCCCAGATCGCCATGAAGCAGGCCGTTCATGTAATACAAGTAACGGTCCACAAGCGACGTTTGAACGGGGTCGCCGTTCTCGTCAAGGATCGCGTTGCCGTCCTCGTCCGTCTGGACCAGGTGATAGCGAACACGAAGCTGAAGCTCCACCTCGGGGGACAGAGCCTTGTCTCCACCGATCAGCTTGATCGGATCTCCCGGCACGATATTCTGGAGGGCGAACAGAATCAGCGTAACGCCCAAAAACACCGGGATGAACTGAAGCACACGTTTAACGATGTACTTACCCATACCACTCCCCTATCTAGGGATTAACCTAAATGGGATGCCGATCGCCAGACCGGCATCCCAAAATTACCATCAGCCAGTTTACCCCAGGTTAGGGAGAACTGTATGTTTCCCATGAGGTCTACGTAAATACTTGACCCTCACGGAAGCTGCAAACTCTTAAGCGAGCTCAGCGGTACCCAGATCGGCGTGCTTCTGCGGATCGACATAGAGGTGCTTGATGCGATCGGAGCCGGCGATGGTGTGCGTGTAGAACATCACCGGGATGACCGGGCAGTCGGCAGCGACCATTGCGTCGGCCTCCTGCATCTTAGCGACGCGCTCCTTGTCGTCAACCGTAGTGCGAGCCTCGTCGACCTTGGCGTCGAACTCGGGGTTGTTGTAACCAGAGCGGTTGTCGCCACCGAGGGAGTCGGAGTGGAACAGCGGATACAGGAAGTTGTCCATGATCGGGTAGTCGGCAATCCAGCCCAGACGACCGAACTGATAGTTGAAGTTCTGATACTGCTCGAGCAGGGCAGACCACTCGGGGGTATCGGAGACAGCGGTAACGCCAACCTTGGCGAGGTCGCCGATGATGGACTCCATGATCTCCTTGTGGCCACCGTCCTGGTTGTAGGAAAGGGTCACACTAATGCCACGGTCACCGTTGGCACCGGCAGGAGCAACCTTGTCGAGGTACTCGTTAGCCTTGTCGACGTCGTAGGCGCAGAACTCCCATGCGCCCTCCTTGTAGCCATCGATGCCCGGAGGAACAATGCCGTCGGCGGGGGTACGGGTACCCTTGAAGATGGTCTTGCAGATGGCCTCACGGTTGATGGCCAGGGAGATACCCCTACGCAGGTCAGCGTTGTTGAACGGCTCGGCCGTGTTGTTGCAGGTCAGGTAGTAGGTGGAAGGCTCGGCGCCGAGCAGCATGCGCTCGCCGTCACCCATGGTGTAGCCGTCCTTGGACACGCCGCGATCCTTCTTGGCGGCATCGATCTGAGCGACGGGAACGTCGCAGACATCGAGGTTACCGGCCTGGAACTCCTTGTAAGCGGTCTCCATGTCCTTGATGACCTGGAAGTGGATGCCATCGATCTTGGCCTTGTCGCCATAGTAATCGTCGAACTTCTTGACGTTGATCTCCTGGCCATCCTCCCACTTGCCGTCCATCATGAACGGGCCGTTACCGACCGGGGCAAGGTAGAAGCTCTTGACATCGGACTCGGCGCACTCGGGAACCGGGGCCAGAGCCGGGTGAGAGGCGACGAAGGGGAAGTCGGCGTAAGCGGAAGACAGCTTGACGACGAGGGTCTCATCGTCAGGGCACGTAACACCGCTGAGCTCGGTGGCGTTACCGGCAAGCAGATCGTCATAGCCCTCGACCATGGAAAGGTGATAGGAGACCTCGGAAGGGCCATACTCGGTAGCGATGGCCGACTTGGTGTTGACCAGACGCTCCCAACCGAGCTTGAAGGACTTAGAGGTAACGTCGTCACCGTTGTGGAACTTGGCCTTCTTGATCTTGAAGGTAAACTCGGTGGCGTCGTCGTTGGACTCAAAGGACTCGCAAGCCAGCGGAACGATCTCGCCCTTCTCGGCGTCGTAAGAGGTCAGAGCGTCAAAGAGCTGATACTCGACCTGAGTACCCTGGTCCTCCTGGACGTTGTAGGGGTCGATGCAGACCGGGTTGTTGATGTAGAAGTTCAGCGTCGAACCGGACTCAGAACCGGAAGCGTCGCCGCCCTTCTTGCCACATGCGGCAAGAAAAGCCATGGAGCTCGCAGCAAGGGTGCCGCCAACAAAGGCGCGACGACCCATAACGGGCTGGTGGAACATAGAATCAGCCATGCCATCCTCCTTATGAGATAGGACAAAGAAATGTTCAGTCGGACACATGTCGAGACAATCCGATCCGAACCATCGAAACGCTGCCCGCTGCTATGGCTGGTTATGCACAACAGGCCAACGTTTTGCAATACAGTAGCGCATTTTATGCACGATTTGGGGCTAATTCCGGTTAACGGTCAAGAATTTCTTTAGTTGGGCGCAGTATGTGGTGATATTTTTGACTCTGTTACGAATATGTAAACAAAAAAGGGTCCCGCACTTGCGGAACCCTTTACAAGTACTTATGCGGCTCGTGATTAGTAGCCCACGATGCCCTGCGGGAAGAAGAACATGCACAGCACGACGCACACGGCAAACACGACAGCCATGATGACGGTCAGGCGGTCGAGGTTCTGCTCCATAACACCTGTGGCAGAGCTGGAGTTATACAGCGAGCTAGCGATCATATCCGAAACGCCGGTACCCTTACCGGAATGCATCAGGACGAGAATCGTCAGCGCCACGGCAGAAACAGCCCAAACGACAAACAGAAGAATCTGGAACGGACCCATAGATAAGCTCCTTAATAGAACAATTCAAACTCCAGTACTGTACCACAATCCCCCGCTCTCCCCTACCTGCCACTCGGGGACGGTGCGGAAATGGCAGAAATACCAAAAAGGGGGTTGCCCGAATATGGGCAACCCCCTGCAAGAAAACGCTTGGAGTTTTCTCTTAGGCCTCGGTGGCGAGCACGCGTCCCGTCATCTCGGCGGAAGGCTCAATACCAGCCATGGTGAGCATGGTCGGAGCGATATCGGAAAGACGACCGTCCTCAATACCGGTGAGCTTGGCCTTCTCATCAACGATGATGAACGGTACACGGTTGGTGGTGTGAGCCGTAAACGGATGCTTAGAACCGTCGGAAGCAACGTCAAACATGTGATCAGCGTTGCCGTGGTCGGCGGTAATCAGCGCAAAGCCGCCCTTGGCGAGAATCGCCGGGACAACCTTGGACAGGGCATCGTCAACAGCCTCAACGGCCTTAACGGCGGCGTCGAAGACACCGGTGTGACCAACCATGTCGCAGTTCGCGAAGTTCACGATGTAGAAATCAGCGCGATCCTCGTTGATGGCGGCGACAAGCTTCTCGGTAACCTCGGGAGCGCTCATCTCAGGCTGCAAATCGTAGGTAGCAACCTTGGGGGAAGCGACGAGCACGCGCTCCTCGCCCTCCTTGGGTTCCTCGATGCCGCCGTTGAGGAAGAACGTCACGTGGGCGTACTTCTCGGTCTCGGCGGTGTGCAGCTGCTTCAGCCCATTGGCGGCGATAACGTCGGCCAGGACGTTCTCGGGGAACGTCTTGGGGAAGGCGACCTCAACGTCAAACGTCGGATCGTACTCGGTCATCGTCACAAAGTGCGAAAGCTTGATCTGCTCGCGCTCAAAGCCGTCAAACTCCTTGTCCGTGAACACGCGGGTCATCTGACGAGCGCGGTCGGGACGGAAGTTGAAGAAGATGGCCGCGTCGCCCTCGTGGATGCCCTCATTGTGGGCAGCGAAGGGCTCGACGAACTCGTCGCCGCGCGGGTCCTTCTCGTAGTAGGCCTTGATGCCGGCAACGGGGTCTGTATCGGCATCGGACGCGTTGACCATGACGTCGTAGGCGCGCTGGATGCGCTCCCAACGATTATCGCGGTCCATGGCCCAATAACGGCCCGAGACGGTGGCAACGCGAGCGTCGCAACCGGTCTCCTCGGAGATCTTGGCCAGGAAGGCGCAGAACTCACTCATGTAGCCAGCGCCGGACTGCGGGTCAACGTCGCGGCCATCCATGAAGGCGTGGACGCGAACGGTCTTGACACCGTGCTCGGCAGCCATCTTGACCAGAGCCTCGACGTGGTTCATGTGAGAATGAACACCGCCAGGGCTCATAAGGCCCATGAGGTGGAGAGTCTTGCCGTCAGCCTTGACGTCGTCCATAGCCTTGACGAAGACCTCGTTCTTGGCGATGGAGCCGTCCTTGATGGCGTTGTTGATGCGCGAAAGCTCCTGGAACACAATGCGGCCGGCACCGATGTTGAGGTGACCCACCTCGGAGTTGCCCATCTGGCCATCGGGAAGACCCACGTCCTCGCCCGAAGCGCCGAGCGTGGTGTGGGGGTACTTCTCGTACAGGCCATCGAGGAAGGGCGTCTTGGCAGCGGCGACGGCGTTCTCGCCATCGGCCGGAGCCAGGCCGCAGCCGTCCATAATGATCAGGAGTGCGGGAAGATGACGCTGTGCCATATGTCCTACTCGCCTGCCTTGACGACCATAGAGGCGAAGTCGGCAGCCTTGAGCGAAGCGCCGCCCACGAGGGCGCCGTCAACGTCGGGCTTGGCGACGAGCTCGGCAATGTTGCCGGGCTTGGCAGAGCCACCATAGAGAACGCGGATGCCGTTGGCGAGCTCCTCGCCGAACATCTCCTTGAGGGTCTCACGGATAGCGCCGCAGACCTCCTGAGCGTCCTCGGCGGTAGCGGTCTTGCCGGTGCCGATGGCCCAGATGGGCTCGTAGGCGACGACGACCTGCTTGGGGCAGGTGATCTCAAGACCAGCAAGGCCAGCCTTGACCTGGTTCACGACGTGCTCGACATAGGTGCCAGCCTCGCGGACCTCGAGGGACTCGCCGCAGCAGAAGACGGGAACAAGACCGGCGGCAACGAGAGCCTTGGCCTTCTTGTTCTGGTCCTCGTCGGTCTCGTGGAAGTAGTCACGACGCTCGGAGTGGCCGATGATGCAGTAGGTGCAGCCAGCGGACTTGAGCATGTCACAAGAGGACTCACCGGTGAAGGCACCCTTGGCCTCCCAGTACACGTTCTGTGCACCGAGGGCGATGGGGGCAGCCTGAATGCGGTCATGAACCGTGGTGATGTCGATGGTCGGAGGGCAGACGAGCACCTCGACGCCAGCCGGAACCTCGGGCAGAGCCTGAGCCAGCTCGTCGGCGAGCTTGGCGGCCTCGGCGACGTCGTTGTTCATCTTCCAGTTACCAGCGATAAGAAGGGTGCGATTAGGCATCGAGAAGCGCCTCCACTCCGGGCAGGGCCTTACCCTCGACGAGCTCCATGGAAGCGCCACCACCGGTGGAGATCCAGCTCATCTTGTCGGCCAGGTTGAACTTGTTGACAGCTGCGACAGAGTCGCCACCGCCGATGATCGAGGTGCAGTCGGCCTCGGCAACAGCCTCGGCGATAGCCTGGGTGCCGTGAGCGAAGTTGTCGAACTCGAAGACGCCCATGGGGCCGTTCCAGAACACGGTCTTGGCGCCCTTGACGGCCTCGGCGTAGAGCTCCTCGGTCTTAGGACCGATGTCCATACCCTCACGATCGTCGGGGATAGCGTCGGAAGCGACAACCTCGGGAACAGCGTCCTCGCCAAAGTGATCGGCAACGCGGTTGTCGATGGGGAGCAGGATCTTGACGCCCTTCTCCTCGGCCTTCTTGAGCATCTCGCCGGCGCGCTCGACCCAGTCCTCTTCCTTGAGGGACTGACCGACGGAAAGGCCCTGAGCCAGGAAGAAGGTGTAGGCCATGCCGCCACCGATAATCAGGGTGTCAGCGGAGTCGATAAGGTGATCGAGAACGCCGATCTTGGAGGAAACCTTGGAACCGCCGACGATAGCGACGAAGGGGCGCTCGGGCTCGGCGAAGATACCGGTCAGCGTGTCGACCTCCTTCTCAAGCAGGAAGCCGGCGACTGCGGGCAGGTAAGCGGCGGGGCCCACGACGGAACCCTGGGCACGGTGAGCGGTGCCGAAGGCATCGAGAACGAAGACGTCACCATAGGAAGCGAGCTTCTTGGCGATCTCGGGGTCGTTCTTCTTCTCACGTTTGTCGAAACGGACGTTCTCGAGAACGAGGACCTTACCCGGCTCGACGGCGGCGACAGCCTCAGCAGCCTTCTCGCCGTAGGTGTCGGCGACAAAGGCAACGTCGAGACCAGAGAGCTCAGCGAGCTTCTTGGCGACAGGCTCAAGGGAGAGCTCAGGCTGGAAGCCGGTACCCTCGGGGCGGCCGAGGTGGCTCATGAGGATGACGCGAGCGTTGTGCTCAACGAGGTAGTTGATGGTGGGCAGGGCAGCCTTGATACGGGTGGTGTCGCCAACGACGCCATCCTTGATAGGCACGTTGAAGTCAACGCGGACGAGAACGCGCTTGCCGTCGACATCGATGTCGCGGACGGTCTTCTTGGTAAAGGCCATGTTTGCTTCTACCTTTCGTACGTGTCTGCCTCCCATTACGGCAGACGATTTCCTATAAAAAGGGCGCGACCCTAGGGTGTAAGCCCTATGAGGCCGCGCCCTTCTTTAGACGCTCAACGAGCTATTCGCTAAAAGCTAAATTAAGCAACGAACTTCTCGAAGTACTTGATGGTGCGGACCATCTGAGAGGTGTAGGAGTTCTCGTTGTCGTACCAAGAGGTGACCTGAACGAGGGTCTGGCCGTTGCCGAGGTCAGAGCACATGGTCTGAGTGGCGTCGAAGATGGAGCCGTGGGTCTCGCCGACGATGTCACGGGAGACGATCTGGTCCTCGTTGTAGGCGAAGGTCTCGGGGATGGTCTCGGCGTAGGCCTTCATGGCAGCGTTGACCTCGTCGACGGTGACCTTCTTGTCAACGACGGCGTAGAGGTTGGTCAGCGAGCCGGTCGGCGTCGGGACGCGCTGGGCGGCACCGATGAGCTTGCCGTTGAGCTCGGGGAGAACCAGGCCGATGGCCTTGGCAGCGCCCGTGGTGTTCGGGACGATGTTCTCGGAGCAGGCGCGGGAGCGACGGAAGTTGCCCTTGCGCTGCGGGCCGTCGAGCGGCATCTGGTCGCCGGTGAAGGCGTGGATGGTGGTCATGATGCCGGACACGATGGGAGCGAAGTCGTTGAGACCCTTGGCCATCGGGGCAAGGCAGTTGGTGGTGCAGGAAGCAGCGGAGATGATGTTGTCCTCAGCGGTCAGCGTCTCATGGTTGACGTTGTACACGATGGTGGGCAGATCGCTGCCGGCCGGAGCGGAGATGACGACCTTCTTGGCGCCAGCGTTGATGTGGGCCTGAGCCTTAGCCTTGCTGGTGTAGAAGCCGGTGCACTCGAGAACGACGTCGACGTCGAGGTCGCCCCAAGGCAGGTTGTTGGCGTCGGCCTCCTTGTAGATCTTGATCTCCTTGCCGTCAACGGTGATGGAATCCTCGCCAGCAACGACCTCGTGATCGCGAGCGTAGTTGCCCTGCGTGGAGTCGTACTTCAGCAGGTAAGCGAGCATATCGGGAGAGGTGAGGTCGTTGATAGCGACGATCTCGGAGCCCTCATGACCGAACATCTGACGGAAAGCCAGACGACCGATGCGACCGAAGCCGTTAATAGCAACCTTTACTGCCATTGTGTCTCCTTTCGTAAGGCCCCCGCGAGCTACAGCGCCCGCCGTTGAGGCCCACAAACTAACCACTCGCCTAATATACCTTTTTTTTGACTTGAATTTCACGAGAATGCTCGAAATTGAAAATCAAATTTACGTTAAAACGTTTTAAAGAATAAAATAGCAGCTAAATCCGTATATAAGTCGATACTTCAAACTACTTGTTTGCTTCAATGAGCTTTTCAAGCCTCAAAACGCGATGGTACAGGGCAGACTTCGACAAGGGAGGGTCAGCCATCTCGCCCAGATCGCGCAGCGACAGATCGGGATAGCGCTCGCGCAGGTCGCAAAAGACTGCCAAGGCGTCCGGAAGCGTGTCGCGCAAACCCCGCTGTTCGAGCTCATCGATAAGCGCAAGCTGATGTTGGGCGGCACCGGCGCTTCTGGTCTGGTTGGCGAGCTCGGCGTTCACGCGACGGTTCACATCGTTCTTAACCAACTTGACCGCGCGCGCCTCCTCAATCTCGGCAACGCTGCGCTTGGCGCCAATCAGCTTTAATAGATGCTCGATTTCCTCGGCGCTCTTAATGTACACGGCATATGACCCCCGCCGTGCATTAACACGAGCATGGACCCCAATCTGCTCCAACAGATCGCAAAGCCCCTTGGCATATTGCTCGCCCTGCACAGCAATCTCCAAATGAAAATCGCCGCGTGGATCGGCCACGAAGCCGCCCGCGATGAGCGCGCCGCGGATATAGGCAAGTCTACAGCAAGGACGGGCAACGATATGTCGGGGTACGCCGGCGACAAGTCCTCCCCTACGTTCGAGGATACCCAGCAGAACCAAGGCCTTATCCAGGTCTGGCTGATCAGGCAAGGTGATGAGGTAGTTTCGAACCTTATGCAATACAGATTTACGGACGGTGAACTCCGTTTTGAGCTTAAGGATACGATGCGTCAGCGTGATCATCGTGCGCGCGACGGCTCCCGTCTCAGTCGCAACCGTCAAACGATACCGCCCAGAGCCGGTAAGCGAGAGCGTACCGCTCACGCGCGTGAGGGCGGCAAGCGTCGACAAGTCGCAGTATTCACATTCGGGTTCGCAGCGCGCAAGCTCGTCGCGCACCTCAGCGGTAAACGACATGCAGGCCTATGCCTTCGTGTTGGCGCGCGACAGGTCGCGGTGGGAGATGCTCACATGATACTGAGCGCCTTCCAGGTAACGGGCCGTGGCCTCGGCAATGGCAACGCTGCGGTGCTGGCCGCCCGTGCAGCCGATGGCGATAGAAAGCTGCGGCTTACCCTCCGCGATATAACCGGGCATGACCGTATCGAGCAGCTGTGTCCAAGCCTTCCAAAACTCCTGCGTCTTGGGATGGTCCAGAACAAAATCGGAGACCTTTTTATCGAGACCGGTCATCGTGCGCATCTCGGGATCGTAGAACGGATTGGGCAGGAAGCGGACGTCGATCATAATATCCGCTTCGACGGGCATGCCGTGCTTAAAGCCAAACGAGAACACGTGGACATCCATAAGCTGCTGGTCGGACAGCTCGGAAAATGCCATACGCAGCTTGTTGCGCAGCGCAGAGGTGCGCAGACGGCTCGTGTCGATAATCATATCGGCTCGGTCGCGCACGCCCTGCAGCTGAAGGCGCTCGCGCTGAATGGCATCGGCCGTAGTCTCCCCCGGCTTGGCAATGGGATGACGGCGGCGATTTTCGCTGTAGCGACGAATCAGCACCTCGTCAGAAGCCTCCAGGAACACGATGTCGCAGCTCATCTCGCGCTCTTCGAGAGCGGCGACCGCATCGAGCAACTCGTCAAACAGTCCCTGGCTACGCAAATCGCAGGTGACGGCGAGATGCCTGCCCACGCCCGTATTGATGCCGACGAGCTCGGCAAGCTGGGCGATGAGACGCGGAGGCAGGTTATCGATGCAAAAATAGCCCATGTCCTCGAACACGTGCATGGCCTGTGTGCGGCCTGATCCGGACATTCCGGTGATGATGACGATATCGGGGATGCGCTCCGAGCGCTCCGCCGCATCCATGGCATCTCCCTTTTGCATGTGTTGCCTCCCGAAAACAAGCGCGGGACCCAGCAACCCGGATCCCGCGCGGTCAATTGCCTATATTGAGTATACCGCCCCGAGCGGATACGAGGCCTGTCTTACGCCTCAAGCGCAGCCTTGAACCAACTCGTAATACTCGTGGGGTGCGTGATGGCGGTGCCGACGACAACGGCCCAGGCGCCAGCATCGATCGCGGCGCGAGCCTCCTCGGGCGTATGCACACGACCCTCGCAAATGATGGGAAGGCCGGGGAATTCCTCGGTCGCCTGACGCAGGAGCGGCAGATCGGGGCCATCGGCCATGGTGCAGTCGATGGCGGCAACACCATGAGACAGCGTGGTGGACACCAGGTCGAAGCCCATGTCGACAGCACGACGAATATCCTCGATGGTGGCACAGTCGGCCATCAGGAGCACGCCCTCCTCGTGCAGCGGACGGAAAGTATCTTCGACGGTCTTGCCATCGGGACGCGGACGATCGGTGGCGTCGATCGCCACGATATCGGCACCCGCAGCAACGCAGGCGCGAGCGTGGCGCAGCGTCGGCGTGATGTAAACGCCCTCGTGCCCATCCTTCCACAGGCCGATAACAGGAACCTCACAGCGACCCTTAATGGCGGCAATGTCGGCAAGGCCCTGGCAGCGAATGGCGGCGGCGCCGCCGAGCTCGCAAGCGCGAGACATTTGAGCCATGGTCTCAGGCGTACGAAGCGGCTCGCCCATATACGCCTGAACGCTCACGACGAGCTTGCCCTTCAGGGACTGGATCAAAGGATCAACGGTCATGTTCGACTCAACCTTTCTCAAAAACAGCCTTCTGAGACACCGCACCTTGACGTTCAAACCGTCGCTCGCGTACCGAAGTACGCTTCGCTCCTCTTTCACGTCAATCTGCGGCACCTCAGAAGGCGCACTTGGTAGCTATGTTTATTTCAACGACGCAAGAAGGTGTTCGGCGGCACCGATGAGCGGAGCATCGCCCTCCAGAGAACCGATGAGGATCGGCGTGTCCTGAAGCGGATCGAGCGCCTGGCTGGCATAGCCCTCGTGTACCGAATCCTTCCACGTCTGTGAACGCCAATCGGGACCTTGGTGAATCACGCCACCCGAAAGCACGATGACCTCAGGGTCCAGGATGTTAGCGAGCGAGCCCAAGCTGGCACCCAGCGCAAAGCCGGCGTCATGGATGACCTCGGTCGCCTTTGCGTCGCCCGCACGGCACAGGTCGTTCACATCGCGACCGACCGAAGGACGGCTGGGGTCGACGCGACCAAAGCGCTCATCGTACATACGACCAATGGAAGTGCCCGAAGCAACCGACTCCAGATGGCCGGAACGCCCGCAGGCGCAGGGAATACCGGCGGCAGCCGAGCACTCGATGTGGCCCATATGGCCAGCAGCACCATGGAAGCCCTGCATCACGCGGCCGTTCTCGACATATGCGCCACCGATGCCCGTACCGATGCCAAGACACATGACGGAGAACTTGCCCTTGCCGACGCCCCAGTGGGCCTCGCCCAGAGCATGAGCCTGCACGTCGCCTACAACGGCAACGGGAAGACCGAGGTCCTCGCGCAGGCGCGGCCCCAACTGAACACCGGACCAGCCGGGCATGATCTCGTTGGCATACGCGATGGCGCCCGTCTTGGGATCGACGACGCCGGCGGCACCGATACCGACGCCAAGGACCTCGACATCGGGATTCGCCTCGAGAGCAGCCTTGATGGACGCCTCGATACGTTGGAAGACGGCCTCGCCGCCCTCTTGGGCCTCGGTGGGAACCTCGGCCTCAAAAACAGGATGGGGCACACTACCGTCAGCCGGGTACTCCATGATGGCAGTCGCGATCTTAGTTCCGCCGATATCGACAGAGCAGACGTACTTGTTCTCCATGTCGCTCTCCTTAGGAGATAAAAAACAACTACAGGAAATGCGCCGTCAGGCTAGCCGTCACAGCGCGGAAAAGGTTTTCCAGGTGCCCGAGATCGCCAAGAAACCGTGTGACCATTGATCTAATGGGTCATGGCCGCACGGTTGAACGGCGAGGTCGGGTGCCCGGGGAAGCTTTACAGGAGGCCGTTGTCCTGGAGGACCTTCTTAATCGCCTCGACGTTCTCGCCGGTCATGGCCTTCACCGGGCGCGGCATGGTCGGGCTGTCGAAGATACCCATGAGGTTCATAGCGGTCTTGAAGGCGCCGACGCCACCGGCATAACCCTGGACGCCTGAGGTGACATCCCAGATGTGCGAAATCTCATTGAGGCGATCCTGCTCGGCCTTGACGGTAGCCCAGTCACCAGCCTGAGCGGCCTTCCACTGACGCACGTAGCCCTCGGGCTCAACGTTGGCGAGACCCGGAACGGAACCGTCGGCGCCACCGAGGTAGGCGCCGTCGACAACAACCTCGTGACCGGTGAGGATGCTCATCGGATGGCCGTTCTTCTCGTTCTCCTGAACGAGGTAGCGGAACGAGATGTCATCACCCGAGGAATCCTTGACGCCGGCCAGAACGCCCTCGGCACCGAGCTTGGCAAGGAGCTTCCACGGGAGCTTGGTGTGGACACACACGGGGATGTCATAGGCGAAGATGGGCAGGTCGAGTTCCTCATGCAGGATGCGGAAGTGCTCCTCGACCTCGGTCATGCCCTGCAGGGCATAGAACGGGCAGGTGGCGACAAGCGCATCAGCGCCCAGCTCCTGAGCGACCTTACCGTGCTCGATCATGCGCTCGGTCTCGGTGTCGATGATGCCGACCAGAACGGGAACGCGGTGGTCGACGATACGGACGGCCTCGGAGATGATCTGACGGCGACGCTCGTCGGTGGAGAAGACGACCTCGCCCGAGGAGCCCAGGAAGAACAAGCCATCGACGCCGGCATCGATCATGCGGTTGATGCTGCGCTCAAAGGAGGCAACATCGAGCTGGTGGTCTTCGGTATCGGGAACAACGACGGGAGGGATAACGCCGGTGAATTTCTGAGTTGCCACAAGAATCTCCTTAGTTGTCTGGTGGGCAGCCCTATGCCGCCCACTCTTGTTGGCAGTGTCCAGGCCGTCTAGGCCAAAGAACACGAGTAGAACGTTTGGTTAAAAAAGTCGACGACTTCGTTTTCGAACGCATTGATGCGCTCGTGAGCGTATTTGGCATAGATGATATGTCTCCGGTCACACTCAAGACCGTTGAATACGGCAAACTGATCCTTGGGATCGCTCACGGTATCCATGAGCGATGTGCCCATGAGCACCGATCCGCGCACCCGAGACGACAGCGCCTCGAGGCCGCCAGGAAGCGGATTGGCAACCGCCGTGCAGGCGAGACCCCGCTCGTCCAGAGCAGAAACCGCCAGCGCGACTCCGCCGCCTAGACCCTCGCCCCATGCAAAGATGCGGTCGGGGTCCATGCCATCAAGATTGCGCGCCACCTTCGCCAGCGCGCAACCCCAACGGACGCGCTCGACAAAAGCGGGCGAAGAAATCCCCCGCTGCAGGTCGTCCGCACCAGCAACATCGTCATCCAGCGCGAGGACGGCATACCCCATGGCGGCAAATCTCGTCATGTGATGCCAGCCGCGCACAGGCCGATCGATGTCGTGGAACATCAGGCACAACGGCACGCGCTCAGATACTCGGGCACGACCGACAGGCTCGATCAAACGAGCGTGAATCGCATCGTCACCGAGCTCAAAGGAGACCTCCGAGTAACGGGCGCAGGGGTTAACAAAGTCAATCGCCGTAATGGCCAGGCCTTGAATCTCAAGATTCGAAGCGCATGTCTCTAAATCAGAAACATCTGCTTGGACATCACCGCGCCAGTCCCGATATTCTGCGAGCCTTGACGAAACCGTTCCAGGAATTCCCACGAGTCCGGGGACAATCAGCTCGTCAACATTGCTCTCGCACTTAGACATGAGCCTCCCCTCCCTTGCAGAAAAACGGAATGATCAAATCGTCAAAATCCTGAATCTCCTCGTGGCCAAAGCCTTCAAAGAACTCATGACGCTTTTCGCAGGTCAGGTTGTTATAGACCGCAAACTGCGTCGCTGGCGGACAGACGATATCGGCTGTGCCAGTACCAAACAGCACGGGGCATTTGACCATAGGGGCAAAGTTCTTGGAATCGAAGTACGCCAGCTTGGCATAGCCTTCGTCAATACGAGTCGAGTCCTCGTCAAACCAGCGAGACCAATAGCGCAGGCCCTCGTAGGCAATGTCGTCGGCATCCAAATCCCAGACCAGGCGGAAATCTGACAGGAAGGGATAGAGGATGGCGGCACGATTGATAAGCTCGCTGTTAAGCGCACAGGTCGCAATGCCCAAACCGCCGCCCTGCGACGCGCCGTTCACAAACACACGCGCAAGATCGATGCCCTCGAGCTCGCGAACGATGCGGCACAGGATGCGAATATCTTGGTGCAAGCGGACATAGTAGAGGTTGGCCGGGTCGCCGTCGATACCGGCGACGATATGACCGGCAACCGTTGTGCCCTCAAATCCACCAATGTCCTCGGAGGGACCTCCTTGGCCGGGGCAGTCGAGGGCGATGAGTGCCATGCCCATGCCCGCAAACGACGCCTGCTCAAACCAGCTGCGGCTTGCACCCGGATATCCATGGAACTGAAGCACCAATGGCGCGGGCTCGTCCGAGACGGGTTTAAGGTACTTGGCATGCAGGCGCGCGCCACACATGCCGGTATACCAGAGGTCGAAAAGCTGGCAGGTCGCGGCATCGGCGACCGATGCCGCCTCGATCGCATAGTCAAGCCCGACGGCGTCGGCCTCGGCCATGCGGTCCTTCCAAAAGAGATCGAAATCCGATGGACGGGGCATAGCGCCTCGATATTCACCAAATTGCTGTTGTAGCTCCTGAGCACTTGGCATGGCTCGTGAACCCAACCTTTCGAAATCGCAACGGAGGTGCGCCCGGTAAGGGAACCGGGCGCACGGGAGGGAAAGCGAGGCTACTCGCCGAGCTTGGGATGCAGCAGCGACGGCGCAGCGCCGAGCAGCATCTTGGTGTAGGGATCCTGAGGGTGCTGGAAGACCTGCTTGGCCTCGCCCTGCTCGACGATCTTGCCGCCATTCATAACGATGATGTCGTCAGAGATATAGCGGACCGTCTGGATGTCATGGCTGATGAACACCATGGCCAGGCCGAGCTCCTTCTTAAGGTCGGTCAGCAGGTTCAGAATCTGCGCACGGACCGAAACGTCCAGAGCCGAGGTGGGCTCGTCGGCGATGATGGCATCGGGGTTCAGCGACAGGGCACGAGCAATTGCGACGCGCTGGCGCTGGCCGCCCGAAAGCTGGCCGGGAAGAACCTCGGCGGCGGAGCTGGGCAGACCGGTGAGCTCCAAGAGCTCCTTGACGCGCTTCTCCTGCTCGGCCTCGGTACCCAGGTTGTGGACGCGCATGGGGTCGAGCAGTTGCTCGCGAACAACCATGCGGGGGTTGAGCGCCGTGGCCGGGTTCTGGAACACGACCGAGATGACGCGACCCATGTGGCGACGGTCCTCGGCGGTACGTTTGGTAACGTCCTTGCCCTTAAAGTAGACCTTGCCGCTCGTGGGGGCCTGCAGGCCGCACATGACGTTGGCGGTGGTGGACTTTCCGCAACCGGACTCGCCGACGATGCCGATGGTCTGTCCGGGCATGAGCTTAATCGTTACACCCTGGACGGCGTGAACCAGGTTGGGGTGCAGAATCGAGCCGGTACGGGTCCTAAAGGTGACGTGGACGTCATCAAGGAAGATGATCGGCTCGACGCCGTTGACTGCGGTCTCGCTCATCTACATCACCTCCGCGTGAGGGGTCAAACCATTTGCCTTGAGCACCTCGTCGGGGAGCTCGGAATAGAAGTGCTCGGTGCCGGGCACGCGCTTGAAGACCGGACGGGTGTCCAGGCCAATGCGCGGATGGCTCGAGCGGGGCGCGAAGCGATCGCCCTTGGGGAAATCGCGCGGGCTGGGAACAGCGCCGGGGACCTGGTGCAGACGGCCCGAGCCGCTCTCGATGGACAGAACGGAACCCAGAAGACCGCGGGTGTACTCGTGGATCGGGTTAGTGAGCAGCTCCTTGGTGGGCGCCTGCTCGATAACCTGGCCAGCGTACATAACCGTGATGTTATGGGCAACCTCGGCGACCAGCGCCAGGTCATGCGAAACGAAGATCATGGCAAAGCCGAGCTTGGCCTGAAGATCGTTGAGCAGCTTGATGACCTGCTTCTGGACGGTAACGTCCAGAGCGGTCGTAGGCTCGTCGCAGATGACCAGCTTGGGGTCGCGGGTAAGGGCCATAGCGATCAGAACGCGCTGACGCTGGCCACCGGAAAGCTCATGCGGATAGCTCTCGAGCGTACGCTTGGGGTCGAGGCCCACGAGCTCCAGGAGCTCCTCGGCGCTACGGGTGCCGCCACGCTTGGTGAGCTGCTTCATCTGGGCGGAAATGAGCATGGAGGGGTTGAGCGAGGACAGGGCGTCCTGATAGACCATGGCGATATCGGTACCGCGAAGGCCGAACCACTCCTTCTTGCTCATCTTGAGCAGGTCGCGGCCCTCCCAGAGAACCTCGCCGGAAAGATGCTCGTCATCGTCGGTCAGGCCCATGATGGCCAGCGTGGTGATGGACTTACCGCAACCGGACTCGCCCACCAGGCCCATGGTCTGACCAGGACGGACGTCAAAGTTGACATGGTCGACGACGTTGATATCACCGTGATGCTCAAACTGGATGCAGAAGTCACGGACCGAGAGAATCGGTTCAACAGACTCGTCGGGCACATGGCGATCGTCACGCTTGAGCTCGACATCGCGCAGGGCGCCAAGGCGAGCGGAGAGGGACTGAGCCTGCTCCTTGTAGGCGCGAACGGGGTCGGAGACCAGCAGGTCGGCCTCGCGGCGCTTGGAGGAGTCGGTCGGATCCAGGGCGGCGGAGGGAGCAGCGGCCATGGCGTCGGTAATGCCCTCGGACAGGATGTTGAGTGCCAGGCAGGTGATCATGATGGCCAGGCCCGGGAACAGCGCCTGCCACCAACGGCCAGCGAGCACGCCACCGCGGGCGTCAGCGAGGATGTTACCCCAGGTAGCGGTAGGCTCCTGAATACCAGCGCCGATGAAGGTCAGCGAGGCCTCGAAGATGATGGCATCGGCGACCAGAGTAACGGTGAAGACCATAATCGGGGCGATGCAGTTGCGCAGGACGTGCTTGATCAAAATCCACGGAGCCTTGGCGCCGGAAACGATGACCGCGCGGACATAGTCCTCGCCGTACTCGGACACGATGTTGGCGCGCACGATACGGGCAATCTGCGGAGTGTACATAAAGCCGATGGCGAAGATAATCGACGGCACGGAATTGCCCAGGATGGAGACGAAGACGGCCGCGAGGGCGATGCCCGGGATGGACATGATGATGTCCAGGATGCGCATGATCGCTTCGGAAACGGACTTACGCGAAACCGCCGCGAGGGCGCCCACGACCGAGCCGCAGACCAGAGCCATGGCAGTGGCGCCAAAGCCGATGATCAGCGAGTAACGACCACCGTAGAGCATGCGCGACAGAATGTCGCGACCTTTATCGTCGGTACCGAAGATAAATCCGTTGCCGGGAGCCTGGCGAGCCGTAAAGATCTCGACCGGGCTATAGGGGGCAAGAAGGGGCGCCAGAATCGCAGTCAGGGCGACCAGCACCAGCACGACGGCGGCAATCTTAGAAGACAACGTCATCTTCTTCCAGCCACCGAGCTTGAGCCCCTTGGAGGCAGCCTTCTCGAGCTGCTCGGTTTGCTTCTCTCGAATCTTTACCATAATCTACACCGTCCTGATGCGCGGGTTGATGAGCAGGTAGAGCATGTCAACCACGATGTTGATGATGATGAAGGCAAGAGCAACGACGATAACGACGCCCTGAACCAGGTTCGCCTCGTTGCCCTGAACGCCCTGCAGAATCGCAGTGCCCATGCCGGGGAGGTTGAAGATAACCTCGATGACGACGGCGCCGCCCATGAGGTAACCGATCTTAAGACCGAGGGTGGTGACCGGGGTGATCAGCGCGTTGCGCAAAACGTTGATGCCGACGACGACCTTCTCGGGAACGCCGGCGCCACGGGCCATGCGGACGTAGTCCTTGTCGAGCTCCTCGACCATGGCGGTACGCACGATACGAGTCATCTGGCCCGTCAGCGGGAATGCCAGGGCGATAGCGGGCATGATCATACGTCCCAGATAGCCAGCCGGGTTAGTGGTGAAGTGAGGCAGAGCACCGGACGCCGGGAGCACCTTAAGGTAGGAAGAGAACAGCAGGATCAACAGGACGGCAAGCCAGAACGACGGGGTTGCCAAGCCGGCGATGGAGAAGACGCGGATCACTTGGTCCGGCCATTTATCGCGATACAGTGCCGCGATGACGCCGAGCAAAAACGAGACGACCGCGCCGATGGCAAGACCGATGAAGGTCAGCTGCATCGTGACGGGCAGGGCCGTGGAGATGCGCTTGGCAACGGAGTTGCGAGCAGCACCATAGGTGCCCATGTCACCATGGATCAAATCGCCCATATAGCGCACGTAGCGCACGGGCCAGGGGTCGTCCAGACCATACTTCTCATGGTACTCGGCAACCGCCTCGGGCGAGGCACCGTCACCCAACGCCGTATAGGCGGGGTCGGTCTTGGAGAACGACATAAGGAAGAACACCAGGACGGTGACGCCCAATGCCATGATCGGCAGCGCCACGAGACGCCTTCCAATCAAACGTAGAAAGTTGTTCACGTTCTCTCCCCTTTCTTTTGTCGGTAGGACCAACTGGTATATGAGTATGGATACTCATTACAAGACCCGAGCGACATCGAGGCCGCCCGGGTCTTTGTTTCAACTATGAGGATACGGTCCCAACGACCGACATCCTGCATACAGACTCAAGCGAGTCTTACGCCTTGACGGTCGCAACGCCCCTGAAGGACATGCTCGTCGTGCCGATGCCCTTGAAGCCATCGAGGGCCTCGCCGTTGGGCGCAGTGGACGGATCGTCCCAGAAAGCGGAGACGGTCTTGACGTGAACAACAGGGTACAGAACGGCGTTGTCGGCAATGATGTCGAAGCACTCGTTCCACTTCTTCTGCTGCTCATCGCCCTCAGCGGCAAGAGCCTCGTCCATGAGACCGTGGAGCTTCTGCCACTCAGCGGACTCCTTCCACGGGCAACGGGTCTGCATCCAGACGTTGTCGCCGTACCACCAGTTGAGCAGCAGGTCGGGATCAGCGCCGAAGCAGGAAGGATCGCCAGGGGCAAGAAGGATATCGTAGGCCTCGCCGCCGTCGATGGCAGCGTAGGTAGCCGGCGAGGTATCGGTCTGGATGGTCACATCGAAGCCGAGAGCATCTAGGTCGTTCTTGACCTGGGCGGCCATGCCCTTAATCTGCTCGTTGTCGGTGGTGCGCAGGGTGATGGCACCCGGGGTGATGCCAGACTCCTCGATGAGCTTCTTAGCCTTCTTGGCGTCGGTCTTGTACACCGTGGAAGCCTCATGATAGTTGGTGAAGCTCTTGGGCAGGTAGCAGCTGGCAGCGGTGGCAAGGCCGGCGAAGGTGTTACTGACCATCTTCTCGGTGTCGAGCGCATACATGACAGCCTGACGGACCTTGACGTTGTTCCAAGGCTCCTTGGCGACGTTGAACATGATGAAGCGGGTGCCGAAACCCTGAACGTTATCGATCTTGCAGCCGGCGCTCTCGAGCTGGTCGACGGCGTCAGCGGTAACGAGCTCCATAACGAGCGTGGAGCCCTCCTGCTGAGCGGTAACGCGAGCGGTGGGGTCGGTCAGGATGCTGTACTGGATCTTCTTATCCTCGGCAGCATACTCACCGTTGTACTCGGGGTTGGGAACCAAGGTGATCTCGGTATCGGAGATAGAGTCGTACATCCAGGGGCCGGAACCGATCGGCTGCTTGGCGCGATCCTCCTCGGTCTGGGTGGCCGGGGTAACGCGGACGATGGCCAGACGATCCTTGAGCAGGGAGAAGTTGGGGACCTTAGTCTTGACCGTCACGGTGCTGGCGTCCTTGGCCTCGATGGACTCGAAGGGCTGGAAGAACGGAGCATAGGTAGCGGAAGCGGCGCAAGCGGTGTAGGAGGCAACGACATCATCAGCGGTGACCTCGGTGCCATCGGAGAACTTGGCGCCCTTGCGGATGGTGACCTCGAAAGTGGTGTCGTCCACAGACTTGGGATCGTCGGTGGCGAGCTCGTTGAAGGTGCTGTAGTCGTGGTAATCGATGCCGTAGAGGCCCTCGACGACGTGCCAGTTAGCACCCAGGCCCACAGCGGAGCCGGTGCTGGCGGGATCGAAGCTGGACGGAGCGTAAGCGGAACCAGCGGTGATCACGCCGCCGCCACGGTTGGCGGAATCGGTGGAGCCGGAAGCGGAACCCTCGTCGCTAGAGCTGCCACCGCAGCCAGTGAGACCAAGGCCGGCGACAGCAGCGACGCTGCCGGTGAGGCCGAGGAACGAACGCCTGGACATACCCTTGTTGATGATGGCCATGTCTTCTCCTATCAATAGAGAATCTTACTCGGGAGCACCTAGACGTGCCCCCGCGCAACTTGCGGACGATATATACCTTACCTACCGACGAACCCAACTGAGGTGCCGCGCTCGGCGACCGATACATACATACGCTTGAACGGTATTTACTACCGTTCACCGAATTCATTGACAAATGATTCGCCAGACAGTATGTATCGACGAGGTGAGATATCAGTCTTCGTCAACCCGCAGGATAGCAGGGTTGTTCACCATGACTAGTCAAACGTTTTAGCGTTAATAAAACCCGAAACCAGCATGCAATCATGGCGAAATAAATGGTTGAAAATCACGCAATCATGTATATCAGTAGTTTAGGCTCGTGTTTAGCTATCGGAATGGCCAGCCGCCGCCTCGGCGCGCTCGGCATTCCATGCAACGAGCGCCTCGTGGACCGCCTTGGCAACATCGGCAGGTATGCCGCGAACTTCCGCGATCTCTTGCTCGCTCGCCGCGCGCAAACGCTTCATCGAGCCAAAATGGCGCATAAGGGCACGTTTTCTGGTGGGTCCCACGCCTGGAACGTCATCGAGTACCGAAACCGTCATGGCTTTGTCGCGCAATTCGCGATGGAACGTGATGGCAAATCGGTGGGACTCATCGCGTACCTGCTTAATTAGATAGAGCGAAGCAGACCCGGTCGGCAGCACGACAGGAGTCTCGTCCCAAGGCACAAAAACTTCCTCGTCGGCCTTCGCCAAGCCACAAACTGGTATATCGAGCCCAAGAGCCTCAAGTTGCTTGATCGCAGCGGTCAATTGCGGCTTACCGCCATCGACAACGAGCAAATCGGGGCGCGAGCCAAAGCGCTCGTCGGCCATGCGCTCGGGAGCATAGCGTCGTCCCAAAACCTCGGACATCGACACGAAGTCGTTTGCCTCGTCCAATTCGGCCTGAATTTTAAAACGACGGTACTGGCTCTTGTCGGCGCGCCCGTTGGTAAACACCACCATCGAGGCGACCGTAAAGGTGCCATGCAGTGTAGAGATATCGAAGCACTCGATACGCAACGGCGGCGATGGCAGCGCCAACGCACTTTCGAGCTCCAGGAGCGCTTGATTGGTGCGGTCGTCAGCGTACCCCGTTCGCATCATGTAGCGCATGAGGGCATGGCGCGCATTTTTGGATGCCATATCGAGCAGACGGTGCTTTTCGCCACGCTGCGGCCTATGGAGATGGCAGGAACGCTCACGCTTGCCCGCAAGCCACTCCCCCAGCGCCTCCGCATCCTCAAGCTCGACGGAAAGGTTGACCTCAGCTGGAATATCAGCCGTCTCGTCGTAATAGCGCTTAAGAAAGCCCGATTGAAGTTCCTCTTCGTCGACATCCAAACCCTTATCGAGAATAAACTCGCAGGTTCGAACCGTTCGACCCTCACGCACGACAAAGACGCAAGCGGCGGAGATGGTCTCCTCGCGATAGAAACCGATGACATCGATATCGACACTGGAGGGAAAAACGACTTGCTGACGATCGTCCAGACCCCTGATGACCTCCAAACGACGTTTGACGCGTGCCGCGCGCTCAAAGTCGAGCGCCTCGGCGGCATCCGTCATCTCGGAGGTCAGCTCATCGACGACATCCTTGCGATGGCCCGACAAAAAGCGCTCGACACGCTTGACGTTCTTGGCATAGTCTGCCGGGGAAATCGCGCCGACACACGCACCCGGGCCGCGCCCGACATGGTAGTCAAAGCAGGGACGCCCGTTTTGCGCGCAAATCATATTGACGATGTCTTCTTCGCCCTTATGAGATTCGACGATGCGGCGGCAGCGGCGCCATTCCGCACAGGATGCCGAGCAAATAGGAATGACCTTGCGTAGCGTATCGATGGTCTCACGCGCCGCACGACTATCGGTATAGGGGCCAAAATAGCGCGTGCCGGGCTTATGGCGCTCGCGCGTGTATTTAATAGCGGGAAATAGATCGCTTTTAGTGATGGCGATAAAGGGATAGCTTTTATCGTCCTTAAGGTCGACGTTGAAGTACGGATGGTACTGGCCGATCAGATTGCGCTCGAGCACCAATGCCTCGTGCTCGGTCTCCACCACGATATAGTCGAAGCTCGCCACCAGCTGCATCATGAGCGGGATCTTTTGACGCTCGTCCTGCAGCGTCACGTATTGACGCATACGGGCACGCAAGTTTTTTGCCTTGCCCACATAGATGACATCGCCCTTGGCATCTTTCCAAAGGTAGCAACCGGGTTGTGTAGGAACGCGCGAAACCTGCTCGGCAAGCGTTGGAATGTTGTCGTGACCGGCCACGCGCACCTACTTGCGACGAAGCAACGCCGAGACCTCGGGCATCTTAAGGACGACGGCAAGGCCAAAGGTAACAGCAAGCGAGACGACACCCGCAACGCAAACGTAGCCAAGAGTAATCAGAATCGAGCCACCAAGTGCCCCGACAAAGAGTTCAAGCGCCCACATGACGCCGGCGCCTGCGGCAGCGCCCAGGCCACCGAGCAAAAGGCCAAAGAAGCCGCCATGCAGGATAGATTTGACCTGAAGACCACGCAGGCGACGACGCAGCCACCACAGCGAACAGCCGACCAAGATCACGTAGTCGACGACATACGAAAGCGCGATTGCCGGCATACCGAAGCCCAGCACAACGCCAAACAGCAGAACCGAGCCGGCCTGGCCGATGGCGGAATACAGGCAATAGCGGCTATAGGGCTTCATATCGAGCAAGGCAGAGAAGCTCTTCTGCATCAACACGACCACGCCGTAGAGCGGCAGCGAGAACGCCAGGTAGACAAGGAACTCGGACACCAGCGCCACGCCGGACTCATCAAACTTGCCGGCACAGTAAATCATGTTGAGCGGACGCGCGAAGACAATCAGGTACAGCGCGAACGGAATCAGGAAGAACAGCATCTGGGCGACGCCACGCGAAATGCCCGTGCGAACGCTGTCGTAATCCTTCTCCTGTGCGTCATGAGAGAGCTCGGTATAGAGCGCCGTCGAAAGCGAGGCGGCAATCAGCGCATAGGGCAGCGTGTACCACAGGCGCGCATAGGCGATGACGGAAGGACCAGTCTCGGGCTGGACAACCAGCGCGGCAGCGTTGGTGATAGAAGTCGAGACAAACATGCACACTGTGGCAAGCAGCGTCGGGATACCGAGCGCAATCGTCTGGCGAAGCGCGGGGTCCTTAAAGTCGATATGGATATGGGGATGCACGCCGTGCTTGCCAAGCGCGGGAATCTGACATGCCATCTGAACAAAGACACCGAGGGTCGTACCGGCCGCAATCAAGATGATGCCGGCACGTTCGCCAAACTGTGCGGACACGGGCGCAAAACCCATAAAGCTCGCAATGACGATCACATTGTTGAGGACCGGGGCAAACGTCGACCAGAAGTAGTCGCGGTGTGCGTTGAGAACGCCCGAGAACACCGAGCCCAAACCATAAAACAGAATCTGGATGGCAAAGAAACGGAACATGAACGCAGCGGTATCCATGCTGCCGCCGTCACCCGAAAGGAACGATTGCGTCCAGATAAAGCCCGGGGCGAACACGGTCCCCAGCAACGAAATGCCACCCAGCACCAAAAGCAGAATGCCGAGCAGGTTGCCCACGTACTCGTTCGAGGCCTCGCGACCCTGCTCACGCCTCACGCCCATGTACACGGGCAAAAACGCCGTCACGAGCATGCCACCCATCACGAGTTCGTAGAGCATATTGGGCAGGTTGTTGGCGACCTGATAGGAGGACGAGAGCAGCGACATGCCGATAGCGGCCGCCATTGCCCACGTGCGGATAAAACCGGTGACGCGAGACACGATGGTCAGGATGGTCATAAGCCCGGCGGAACGACCAACCGTGGAGTAGTCCGACGAGCCCATGTCGTCAGTGTCGTCTCGCGACGAAGAAGCTTCGGATGAGGGTGTCTGAGGCGCAGATTCTTTTGCAAAATGAGCTCCGCGCTTCAATTCTTCCTGCGGCATCGCTCAGTCCTCTCTCGTAATCGCGGCAACCGTCGCCCCGCAAAATGCAATTAAATCATCGGGTGCAAGCTCGAGCTGATAACCACGCTTGCCTCCCGAAATAAAAATGGTATCCCAAAGGACACATGTCTCATCAATAAGCGTCCGGTAGCGTTTTTTCATACCGACCGGGCTGCAGCCGCCGCGAACGTAGCCAGTCGCTGCAAGCAAATCCTTCACATGCATCATGGCCAAGGACTTCTCCCCAGCGGCACGCGCGGCGGACTTTAAATCGAGCTCGTCGGCAACAGGGATGCAGCACACAACATAGTCGTTGGACGGTGTCACACAGACCAAAGTCTTAAATCCTTGACCGGGCTCCTCGCCAAGCTGCTCCGAAATCGCGACCCCCAGGCCCACCGACTCATCGCCATCGTCTTCGTACGTATGTAGAACATAGGAAATGCCGGCGCTTTCCAGCTCGCGCATCGCATTGGTTTTTGGCGTCTTTACAGCCTTTGCCATGACATATCCTTTCCCTCGCATTCGGACGCAAGGATTAAGTATATGTCCAATTCGGCTGCATACGTCACTTCGGCACAGCAAGCGCCATCGAATCACAAGGAGTCGATGGCGCCCATAAACTGAATCGCCTATTTATTGAGCATCAAGTTGAGCTTGACGCTCCCGGTCACGCCTGAGCAACGGCGCCAAAAACTGGCCCGTATAACTCTGCGGACAGTCCGCAACCTGCTCCGGTGTGCCCGAAACCACGACGGTTCCGCCGCCGTTACCGCCCTCGGGACCCATATCGATCAGGCGGTCGGCAACCTTGATGACATCAAGGTTGTGTTCAATCACCAGCACTGTGTTGCCCGCATCGACCAAGCGCTGCAGCACATCGAGCAGCTGGCGGACGTCCTCAAAATGAAGGCCGGTCGTCGGCTCGTCCAAAATATAGAACGTCTTGCCCGTCTGGCGTCGATGAAGCTCCTTGGCGAGTTTCACACGCTGTGCCTCGCCGCCCGAAAGCGTCGTGGCGGGCTGGCCCAGGCTCACGTAGCCCAAGCCTACATCGTACAGCGTCTGGAGCTTTCGCTTGATCTGCGGGATATTCCCAAAGAAAGCCAGTGCCTCGGCCACGCTCATGTCAAGTACGTCCGAGATGGTCTTGCCACGGTAGGTGACCTCGAGTGTCTCGCGGTTGTAGCGTTTACCGCCGCAAACTTCGCAAGGAACGTAGATATCGGGAAGGAAGTGCATCTCGATCTTGATCTGTCCGTCGCCCTTGCACGCCTCACAGCGCCCGCCACTCACATTAAAGGAGAAACGACCCGGCGAGTAGCCGCGCGCCTTCGACTCCGGCGTACTCGCAAACAGCGCGCGAAGATCATCCCACAGGCCGATATAGGTAGCAGGGTTGGAACGCGGCGTGCGGCCAATCGGCGACTGGTCGATATCGATAACCTTATCGATACACTCGATGCCCTCGATTTTCTTATACGGACCCACAGGGCGCGTCGAACGGTGAATGGCGTTCGTAAGGGCAGGCGCAATGGTGTCGGTAACCAGGGAGCTCTTGCCCGATCCCGACACGCCGGTAACAACCGTAAGCGTACCAAACTCGATCTTGGCAGTAACGTTTTTGAGGTTGTTGGCTCGAGCGCCCGTAATTTTAAGGCAGCCGCGACCGGGCTTGCGCCGTTCATCAGGCACCCGGATCATTCGTTTGCCGGTCAGATAAGCGCCCGTCATCGACTCAGGACACGCCATGATATCGGCAGGCGTTCCCGCCGCGACTACGTGTCCGCCGTTGACGCCGGCGCCGGGCCCCATGTCGATCACGTAATCGGCGGCACGGATTGTATCCTCGTCGTGTTCGACGACGATAACGGTATTGCCGATATCGCGCAGGCGCTCGAGCGTCTTGATCAGGCGCTCGTTGTCACGCTGATGAAGACCGATCGAGGGCTCGTCCAGAATATAGAGCACGCCCATGAGACCCGCGCCGATCTGCGTTGCCAGGCGAATACGCTGTGCCTCGCCACCAGAAAGCGTCGCCGAGGCACGATCGAGCGTCAGATAGTCGAGTCCAACATCGACCAGAAAACGCAAGCGCTCCAGGATTTCCTTGACGATGCGCCCGCCGATAAACTGTTGGCGCTCGGTGAGCTCCAGGCCCTCAAAAAACTCGAGCGACTCACGGCACGACAGGCAACAAACCTCGTAAATGGACTTGCCACCCACGGTGACGGCGAGCATCTCAGGGCGCAAACGAGCGCCGTGGCAGCTCGAGCACGGTTCCTCGCGAATGTACTTCTCCAAGCGCGCCTTGGTGTTCTCGTTCGTCGTCTCGGTATAGCGTTCGTACAGGATGTTGCGAACGCCCGAAAACTTGGTATCCCACTGGCTGCGACGTCCGTCGAGCTTTTGGTAGTCGACCGAGATCTTCGTATCGCCCAGGCCATCCAAGAATGCACGACGCACGCGAGGGGGCAAGTCCTCCCACGGCGTATCGGTGCTCACCTTAAAGTGTTTGCAGACCGCAGCAAAAATCTGCGGATAGTAGTTCGAATTGCCAAACAGGCTACCAAAGACTCCGTCGGCAATGGACTTCGAGGGGTCCTCGATCAGCGCCTCGGCATCAACGGTTTTCTTAAAGCCCAGGCCGTCGCACTCAGGACATGCGCCATAGGGAGCGTTGAACGAAAAATCACGCGGCTGAAGATCGTCAATGGAGTGACCATGCTCCGGGCACGCCAAGGTCAACGAATACTCCAGCAGCTCGCCCTCGGTCCCCTCGGGAGCATCACGATCGGGCAGCATGTACACGTTTACATTGCCGTGAGCCAGCGCGGTCGCCTGCTCAACAGACTCGGCGATACGGCCCAGAGAGTTCTCACGGATCACGATGCGATCGACCACGACCTCGATATCGTGCTTGAACTTCTTGTCCAGATCGATCGGATCGTCGAGCGAGCGCACTTCACCGTCGACACGCACGCGGCTAAAGCCCTCGGCGCGAAGGTCCTCAAACAGTTTGGTGTACTCGCCTTTTCGCCCGCGCACCACCGGTGCCAGCACAAACGCGCGACGGCCCTCCCCCGCCGCCAAGACCTTGTCGGCAACCTGGTCGGTCGTCTGACGCTCAATGACGCGGCCGCATTCGGGACAGTGCGGGGTGCCCACACGGGCGAACAGCAGGCGCAGATAGTCATAAATCTCGGTTACGGTGCCAACCGTCGAGCGAGGGTTTTTAGACGTCGTCTTTTGGTCGATCGACACCGCCGGCGAAAGGCCGTCGATTGAATCCAAGTCGGGTTTGTCCATCTGGCCCAAGAACTGGCGCGCATAGCTCGAAAGACTCTCGACGTATCGACGCTGGCCCTCGGCATAGATAGTGTCAAATGCCAGCGAACTCTTGCCCGAGCCAGAAAGACCGGTAATGACCACGAGTTGGTCACGCGGAATGGAAACATCGATATCACGGAGGTTGTGCTCACGAGCGCCGCGAATAACGATAGAAGAATCAGACATGGAAGCTCCTTGCCTCCTATTGCATCGAATCATACTGCCGATGAGTTTAGCGCACTCGACGCGCACAGATGTTCGTAATACAAGATTCGCAGACCTTTAGCTTTGCGTATCGGGCGCTTTGTTTCTCGAAATGCCGTGGAAAGGTTACAGTAATCTAATACTGAACTTAATTTGCCGTAACAGAGGAACGTCCATGACCGAAGATATCCCCCTTGAAATCACTTCGAGCGACATGGCCAATCTGCCCATATTCATCGCCGTCCTTATCGTGGCCATCGTCGTGGTGCGCGTATATTTTTCAATCAAACACAATGAAAAGCCGCCCATTGCCCGCGTCTTTTGGTGCGCGACGCTCCTCATCCCGCTCGGCATGGTAGCTGCATGGATTACGAATCAATTGCTCGTAAATGAGGACAATTCCCTATGGGTCCTTTCTTATTCGGCGCTCGGTGCTACCGCCGTCATACTTCTTGTCGAGCCCTTGGTTTCGGGACTTATCGACCAAACCGACCTTGCGACGGGAACGGTTGCCTGTATTTGCCGCGACATCCTTGTCATCGCCGCTGTTTCAGCGCTCTCGTTCGTTTCAATCGAAATTGCCTGCAACGAAACGTTCTATCGCATTCCCGCCAACTCATTCGGGTTTTCCGTCGGGTTGCTCGCGACGGTTCTGCTCTCCCTTTATTTGCTGGGACAGCGTCATGGAGGCGTCATGGTCCTCGTGCCCGTCGTCTGTTGCGTCCTTGGCATTGCCGAGCACTTCGTCATAACGTTTAAAGGCGAAGCCATCCTGCCAAGCGATATCTTGGCCCTTGGCACCGCAATGGAAGTGAGCGAGGGATACGAGTTTACCTTTACCGCCGGAATCGTAACCTCTCTCGCCCTGCTGGAGATTTCCCTGGGGCTTCTTTCGCTCATCCGACCGCGAAAGCTCCGTACGCCCACCCATGTCTTCCCCGCTATCGCCGCTAACCTCTGTGCTTTTCTGCTAGTGACCGTTGTGGGGCTCTCAGGCTTTTCCAACATCGACTTGGAGCAGGCGCTGGATTTTGGATTTGACCGTTGGCAGCCCATCACCACGTATGCGTCTCAGGGTTTTATCACTTCGTTCACCGAAATGGTCAACGAGTTGCCCATTGAGAAGCCCGAAGACTATACGCCCGATGAGGCGCAGAGCATCGAGCAGGAGCTCGCCGCCGTCTACGACAGCACATATGGCTCGAGCGAACAGCGCGCGGCGGCCGTTGCCCAGTTCAATGAAATCAAGCCGACGATTGTTGCCATCATGAACGAGAGTTTTAGCGACCTTTCGTGCTTTGAGCAGCTCCAGGCGGCCGGGTACTCCGGCCCCGCATTCTACAACTCGCTTCCCGACACACTTGTTCGCGGCACCATGCTCGCTTCGGTCGCCGGTGGCGGAACGGCGAACTCCGAATTCGAATTTTTGACCGGAGCGACAACGGCCTTTGTCGGATTAGGCAAGATCCCCTATCAGCTGTATCAGATGAATGGCGTAAACAGCCTGGCAAAGGACCTTAAAGAGCTTGGGTATACCACTACCGCTATGCACCCGCAAAACCCCGTCAACTACCATCGAGATAAAATCTATCAGCAGCTGGGCTTTGGAGACTTTCTTTCAATCGGCGATTTCGAAGGTGCGCCCTATTACCATGCCGGCGTATGCGACTACGCCACCTACGACAAGATACTCGACCTGCTTAGAACCGACGAAGCGCCGCAGTTCATCTTTGACGTCACGATGCAAAATCACGGCGGCTACGACTATGGCACCGTTCCCGCCGAAGAGCTGACAAACTATTGGGTCGAGGGAGCCAGCGAAGGCGCCAACAGCGCGCTCAACACCTATCTCACCTGCATCAACGCATCCGACCGGGACCTCGAGTACTTTATCAACGAGCTCCGCAACATCGGCAGACCGGTTGTTCTTGTCTTTTTTGGCGACCATCAGCCGAGCGCCGCAACGACTCTCAACGACGAGCTGTACCCTCAGGAAGATACGGCAAGCCACGCTTTCCGTATCTATCAGTCGACATATCTCGTCTGGGCTAACTATGAGATCGCCGGCAATACCGAGCTCAACGTCTACGACACCGTCGGGGCAAACGAGATTGCAGCCATTACCCTTAATAAGATCGGCGCCCCGCTCACCAATTACCAAAAGGCCCTGCTTGCGACAAGGTCAGATGTGCCCACCATCAATGTCGCCGGCTATCTCGGTGCCGACGGGCTGCGCTACGACTTGGAATCGGAAGACAGCCCCTACGCCTCGACGATCGACAAGCTGCAGCGCATGCAATACCTCGAGTTCGCCAGCAAAGTTCAGTAAGCCCGCCCATTCGCTTGGGCCCATCGTATTGCAAGCACGCTCGGCCCAAACGCATCGCAAATGACTCCCGCTCGCAAACGAGGGTACAATGACGCTCGTGTCACATCGCGGGGCCCCGGCCCCAGCATATACAAAGGAGTCATACATGGGTTGCGAACACGCACAGGCCGCCGGCGGACAAACGTCGCCGTCGCAATTTGAGGAGAACACGCTGTCCGAGGTCAAGCGCGTCATCGCCGTGCTTTCCGGCAAGGGCGGTGTCGGCAAGTCATTTGTCACCGGTGCCATCGCCACCGAGCTTGCCCGTCACGGCCACAAGGTCGGCGTCCTCGATGCCGACATCACCGGTCCCTCTATCCCCAAGATGTTCGGTATGAGTGGACGCCACGTCCATGCCCTTGGCAACCTTATGCTGCCCGAAATCTCCGAGCACGGCGTCAAGGTCATGAGCTCCAACCTGCTGCTCCAAAACGAGACCGACCCCGTCCTTTGGCGCGGTCCGGTCATCGCAGGCGCCATTAGGCAGTTCTGGAGCGAGACCTCGTGGGGCCCCATCGACTACCTGCTGGTCGACATGCCTCCGGGAACAGGCGACGTCGCGCTCACCGTCTTCCAGTCGCTGCCCGTCGACGGCATCGTCATCGTCACGAGCCCGCAGGATCTGGTCTCGATGATCGTCGCCAAGGCGGTCAACATGGCCGAGAAGATGAACGTCCCCATTCTGGGCATTGTCGAGAACATGAGCTATATTGAGTGCCCCGACTGCGGCAAGAAGATCGAGGTCTTTGGCAAGAGCAAGCTCCCCGAGGTCGCAGAGCGCTATAACCTCGACATCTTGGGGCAGCTTCCCATTAATCCGGCACTCGCCGAGGCCTGCGATAAGGGCGAGGTCGAGACCGCGCTGCCCGATGGCATGTTGCCCAAGGCAGTCTCTGCCGTCGAGGCTATTACCCCGCACGAGACCGACGAGGCCTAAGTGAACGCGAGCGCCTTCTATGACGTCCTGGTAATCGGCGGCGGGGCTTCAGGCCTCGCCGCCGCCATTACGGCCGCACGCGTTGGCAAAAGCGTCTGCATCGTTGAGCGCGATGTCGCCTGCGGCCTTAAGCTCCTTGCGACCGGTAACGGCCGCTGCAACCTCTCCAACGAATCGATCGATCCTCAGCGGTATAACCACCCAGCATTCGTCACATCCGTCATGGGCCCCCAGCCCGAACAAGAGCTTATGGGTTTCTTCTCCTCGCTGGGTATCATGACAACCTCCGAGGAAGGCCGGCTGTACCCGCGCTCCCTTCGCGCCGAATCGGTGCGCGACGCGCTTCTCAACGTTTGCGACCGCCTAGGTATCACCTTAATCTGCGGAGCCTACGTTGCCTCGGCGCACAAAGCTTCCGAAGGCTGGGCACTCCAAATAGACCGTCCAGCGCGGGCGCTCAAGGCAAAAAAGCACGACGACCGAAAATCGGAGCTCCGCTCGCTTCGGAAAGCGCTCGCTGATGTCCCTCGCAAGAACGTGGCCCTGCAGGCACATGCCGTAATTATCGCCACGGGCGGCAACCCCACCGGTATCGCCGATACGTTTCGCCTCCCCCTCACTTCGCTGCGCCCCATCCTCTGCCCCGTATCGGCAACGGTCTTTGGCGATCGGGCGGCGCTCAAGACGTTGGATGGCCTGCGCGTCCGCGCCCGCTTGACGCTCGCCCGCAATCATAATGAGCTCTGGCACGAAGACGGTGAAGTGCTGTTTCGAACCTTCGGTATCTCGGGCGTCGCTGTCTTCAACCTCTCTCGTCGTATCCAGCACGGCGATACGATCCTGCTCGACGTTTTCCCCGACCTCTCCAAAGACGAGTTGCTCGATACGCTCAACCGGCGCGTTGAGCTGCTCGGCGGCTTTTCGCCCCGCGATCCCCGTTGGCTCGACGGCATGCTCGCCCCGCAACTCTCCCGCGTCGTCTGCACAGCGTTCGAGCAGTGCCATCCAGGCTCCAACGATGTCATCCACCTGGTCTCGATCCTCAAGCACTTTAAGTTGCTCGTCAAGGGAACAGCCGAGGAGCGCTCAGCGCAGGTCACGCGTGGTGGCGTATCTGTCGAGAGCATCTCAACACCCAGCCTACGCGCGCGCAGCGTTGTCGACGCCCCGCTTTACGTCTGCGGTGAAGCGCTCGACATCGACGCCGATTGCGGAGGCTTTAACCTTGCGTGGGCCTGGATCTCGGGCATTCGCGCTGCAAGCAGCCTGTAGCCGCGCAGTCTATAATCAAAAACGCATTCGGGCCGTCTGGGATACCGGACGGCCTCTTTCTTGCCTCTAAGGAGACCTCGATGATCGAAATCACCCAAGTCAACGCGTCGCTCGATGAAGCCGACGATGAAAATGCCTGTCTCATTGTTGGCAAGCGAGTCGCCAAGCGCGTCCTACGTTGCAAGGACTCCGAGATCAAGTCCATCGAGCTCCACCGCAAGTCAATCGACGCTCGCAAAAAACGAGACGTCCATTTTATCCTGAGCTTTCGTGTTGAGCTGACTAGTCCCCACCTCGAGCGAGAAGCGGTCGACAGCGTTGCCGAGCGTGACCGCTCGCGCGTACGCGCGATAGAAGACGATGAGCCTTCATTCCCCTCCCCCGCCTCCGACGTACCTCAAGAACGCCCTGTCGTTGTCGGCGCCGGATGCGCCGGCCTTTTCGCTGCGCTTACGCTCGCCGAAGCAGGTCTTAAGCCCTTGCTCATCGAGCGCGGCGACCCGGCATTTCGCCGCTCGCAGGCGATCGACCTCTTTCTAAAGGAGCGCATCCTCGACCCCGAGAGCAATATCCAGTTTGGCCTGGGCGGCGCGGGGACCTTCTCGGACGGCAAGCTCAATACGGGAACCAAAAATCCCGCCCATCGCCTTATCCTCGAAACCTTCGTCGAGGCGGGTGCGCCCCGCGATATTCTGTGGGATGCCAAGCCGCACATTGGCTCCGACATCCTTCCCACGGTCGTCACCGCTATATCCCAGCGCATCGAGCAGCTCGGAGGTGTCGTCCGTTATCGAACGAAGCTCGTCGACATTCGCATCGACGCGTCTGGCGCCATCACCGGTATTGATGTCCAATCGTCCCAAGACACCGCTTGCGAGCCAATCGAGACAAAGCACCTCATCCTCGCCTGCGGGCATTCTGCTCGCGATATTTTTGAGCTCCTTAAGGACCACAACGTGGTCCTCGCACAAAAGACCTTTGCCATGGGCGTTCGCATCGAGCATCCGCAGCGCGACATCGACCGAGCCCAATTCGGAGCCTCGGCGGGACATCCTGCCCTCGGAGCAGCCCCCTACAAGCTCGTCGCCCATCTTCCCAACGGCCGCAGCGTGTTCTCGTTTTGCATGTGTCCCGGCGGGCAGGTTGTCGCCGCCTCTTCCGAGCAGGGCCACTTGTGCGTCAACGGCGCCAGTCTCAATGCCCGCGACGGACGCAACGCAAATGCCGCCCTGCTCGTTAACGTCACGCCTGAGGACCTTCCCAACGATGACCCACTCGCCGGCATCGAGCTCCAGCGCGCCTGCGAGGCGGCCGCCTACCGCCTGGGCGGTTCCAACTGGAACGCACCGGCACAGCTCGTCGGAGATTTCCTCGCAGGACGCGCCAGCAAGGCGCCCGGAAAGGTAAAGCCCACCTATCCGCTCGGTGTGACCTGGACGGCAATTGACGAAGCCCTGCCGCAGCATATCGTCGAGTCGCTCCGCCTGGGACTTCCCCTACTTGGAAAAAAGCTACGAGGCTACGACCGCTCCGATGCTGTCCTTACCGGCGTGGAGACTCGCTCGAGCTCACCGGTCACCGTCACCCGAGACCGAACATGCCATGCCGTGTCGACCCCGGGCCTCTACCCTTGCGGTGAGGGAGCTGGATATGCCGGCGGCATCATGAGCGCCGCCACCGACGGCATCCGTTGTGCCGAAGCCCTGATCGCAGACCTCTAACGCACGAATTCCAGCGCGCAAAAGACGCATGCCCCGAGCTCCGCAGGGAACTCGGGGCATGTTCGCTATTTCTTAAACCGTGCACCCTGGCGTTTTCTGCCCGATGCGAACGTGGAACCCTTGCGAGCCTGCGAACGTAAGCGCTCGATCGTCTCGTCCTCAGACGCACCCTCGAGCATCGCCCGAATCTGAACGACGGCATCGCGCAGGCGCGCCGCCTCTTCAAAGTCCATGGCGGCAGAAGCGTTACGCATATCCTCTTCCATGGTTTCGACGATCCGCACGAGCTCGTCATGCGGCAGTTCTTCCAACTGCTCCGCAAGTGTCTGCTCGGGCGCCACCGTTTCCGGCACGCCACCCTCGCCCGACTCATCGGGCGTATAGAATGCGCCATGGCCAAGAGAGTCGCCCTTCGAGCGTCCCTTGGAACCCACGGTTTTTTCGGCCTCGGCAATAAAACTTGAGATGTCGTTGATGGCCTTGCGCACCGTCTTGGGCACAATGCCATGCTCTTCGTTATATGCCATCTGAATCTCGCGACGGCGCTGCGTCTCCTCGATGGCCTCTTTCATCGAATCGGTCACAACGTCAGCATACATGATGACTTCGCCATCGGCGTTACGGGCCGCGCGGCCAATCGTCTGAATCAGCGAACGGCGGTTGCGCAAGAAGCCTTCCTTATCGGCATCGAGAATTGCCACCAGTGAGACCTCGGGAAGATCCAAGCCCTCGCGAAGCAGGTTGATGCCAACGAGAACATCGATCTTGCCCTCGCGCAGCGTTCGCAGGATCTCGACACGGTCCATTGTCGCCGTATCAGAATGCATGTAATTGACCTTAATGCCCGCATCAAGCAGATGGTCGGTCAGGTCCTCGGCCATGCGCTTGGTCAACGTGGTCACCAGCACGCGCTCCTTGCGGGCAACGCGCTCGCGAATCTCGTCCTCAAGATCGTCAATCTGACCGCGAACCGGACGCACATCGATCTTGGGATCGAGCAGGCCGGTCGGACGAATAATCTGCTCAACATCGTTCTGGCTCACCCGCAGCTCGTAGTCGCCCGGCGTGGCCGAAACGTAGATGAACTGGGGGATCCTTGCCTCAAACTCATCGAAACGAAGCGGGCGGTTATCGAGTGCCGAAGGAAGGCGAAAACCGTGTTCCACCAGCGTCACCTTACGCGAGCGGTCACCTTCGTGCATGCCGCGAATCTGCGGCACCGTCACATGGCTCTCATCGATGATGCAGAGCATGTCCTTAGGGAAGTAATCGATCAGGGTAAACGGCGGCTCGCCCGGTTTTCGACCGTCCAGATGACGCGAGTAGTTCTCGATACCGTTACAAAAACCCATGGTCTCGAGCATCTCGAGATCATAGTCGGTGCGCTGCTGCAGACGCTGTGCCTCGAGCAACTTGTCGGTCGCCTTGAGCTCGGCCACACGCTTCTCGCACTCTTCACTGATTGATTTCAGAGCCGCCTTGACCTTCGGCTTCTCGGTCACGTAGTGCGATGCCGGCCATACGGGGATGGCCTCGTACTCACGAAGCATCTCACCGGTAACCTCATCGATCTCGGCAATAAGCTCAACCTCGTCGCCAAAGAACTCAAACCGCAACGGATGCTCGGCATAAGGCGGATACACGTCGACAACATCGCCGCGCACGCGGAACGTGCCGCGCGCTAGGTCATAGTCATTGCGATCATATTGAATGTCGATAAGTGCATGGATAAAGTCATCGCGCTCGAGCGGCACCTTCTTGTCGACGTTTGGAGCCAGACCCGCATAGTCCTCAGGAGAGCCAATGCCATAGATACACGAGACCGATGCGACAACGATCACATCGCGTCGAGAGAGCAGTGACGCGGTCGCCTGATGGCGCAGCATCTCGACCTCTTCGTTAATCGAGGAGTCTTTCTCGATATATGTATCGCTTTGCGGCACATACGCCTCGGGCTGATAGTAGTCGTAGTACGAGACAAAGTAGACCACAGCGTTGTTGGGAAAGAACTCTTTGAGCTCGCTCGCAAGCTGAGCGGCGAGCGTTTTATTGGGAGCCATGACCAGCGTCGGCTTCCCCAGGGCCTCAATAGTCTTAGCCATCGTGAAGGTCTTGCCCGAACCAGTCACGCCCAGCAAAACCTGATAGCGATCTCCGTCCCTCACACCCTGCACAAGCGACTCAATGGCCTTAGGCTGAGAACCTGCAGGCTCATAGGGAGACACGACCTCAAACGGCACCTCAGAGCCCTCAACGCCAAAACGTTTGAGCTCTCCTCCAACACGCTCAACTTCAAATTCCGCCATGGATACTCCTAACTCATATATCTGCAGTATACGCAGGCGGCAGGCATAGTCCTATACGAACCGATCGGGATAGAGGGTCTTGTAGCGAACCCAGGCATTATTGACACGAATCAGATACGCCTGCGTCTCGGGAAAGGTGATTGCATTATGAAGCGACGTGCTCTGCTGCGCCCATCCGTCGACATTGCCCATGCCGGCGTTATAGGCGGCAATGGCGCTGTCAGTCGACCCGTTAAAATACGTTAGAAGATACGAAAGATACGCACAGCCAAACTCGATGTTCGTAGCGGGATCGTTAAGGTTGTCGGCGGAATACTCGCTACCTTCGACAAGACCCTTGGCAATCATATCCTGGGCAGTCTCGGGCATCAGCTGCATCAATCCCCGAGCGCCTTGATTCGACTCAGCCTCGGGATCCCAATTCGATTCCGACTTTATGACAGCACACACCAGATATGGATCAAGATTGTGCGAAATGCTCGATTGCTTTACATACGCCTCGTAGTCAATTGGATACAAAGGCTTAAAGAAGGCGGCAGGAGCATACGAGTAGACGAGCGAAATAAAGCCGAAGACGAGCACAACGGCAAGTGGCGCAACGCGATACCACGTAAAGAAACGTGTCTTAGGCATCGGCCTCCTCCTTATCCGTTACATCCCCGAAGCCATGGCGCACAAGCCATGCGTCCAGTTGTTCAAAGAGCGAATTATCGCCTCCCGCATTATCGATTACCGTCGTAGCGAGATTGCAAAGCGAAGCCTCATCAGGTTGGCATGCAGAGCGAGCATCAAAATCAGAGGACTCCATACCACGATGAATGGCACGCTCGCGACGAACTGCCAAAGGAGCACTGATAACCAGAATTTCATCAGCCAGGCCAAAAGCATCCTCAAAACCAGTCGGGGCAGAAACCTCGACAACCGCAAAGGGATAACGGGGGGACGAAACCGTACAACAAACCGGATCGAGAATCCTAAGCGAAAGCTGTTCAATGAGAACGGGGTGCACAAGGCCATTGAGCCGTGCGACCGAATCAGGAGAAGCGAAAGCTCGAGAAGCGAGGATGCTGCGGCGAATGCCGCCCTCCTCATCCAAAATATCCCAGCCAAATTCTTCCGCGAGGGCATTGACGATATCGGAGCCTGGCACATACAGCGATTTGGCAAGCTCGTCCAGATCGATAAGCATGGCGCCATGAGATTCGAGATAGCGGCAGGCAGTCGACTTACCCGAAGCAATATTGCCCAAGACAAAAACGGTAAACATCAAGTCCTCCCTAACGCCAATGGGAGTTATTATCGCGCAAATACAAAAGAAGGACTCAAAATACAGCCAAACAGTAAGACAAGCTAAAAGAAGGCGAGTTCTTGTATTACAGCTCTTTATAAAACGCAAAAAAGGGGGAGGCCGCGAGGCCTCCCCCTTCTTCAAGTCATCAGACGGCTCGGTGCCGTCCACCGGTCAGCGGCG
>NZ_JAQLDQ010000017.1 GCF_028209395.1 Collinsella aerofaciens | reverse complement strand
GCAGTTTCGCAGCGAAGCGAGAATGTTTGAGCACGGAGGAATTACCCCGCCGCCCCGGGGCACCCTCCGTCAGTAACCGTTCCTACTCCAGCTCAAACGCACCCGTGTACAGCTGGTAGTAATACCCGCGCTTGGCAATCAGCTCATCATGGTTGCCGCGCTCGATGATGCGGCCGTGATCCAGGCAGATGATCGCGTCAGAGTTGCGCACGGTGGACAGGCGGTGCGCGATGACAAACGTCGTGCGGCCCTCCATGAGCTTATCCATGCCCGCCTGCACGATGGCCTCGGTGCGGGTGTCGATGGAGCTCGTGGCCTCGTCCAGAATCATTGCCGGCGGATCGGCGACGGCGGCGCGCGCGATCGAAATCAGCTGACGCTGGCCTTGCGACAGCTGGGCACCGTTGCCGGTAAGCATGGTGTCGTAGCCGTCGGGCAGGCGGGTGATAAAGTCGTCCGCGCCCGCGAGCTTGGCCGCCGCGATGCACTCCTCGTCGGTCGCATCCAGGTTGCCGTAGCGGATGTTATCCATCACGGTGCCGGTGAACAGGTTCACGTCCTGCAGCACGACGCCCAGCGAGCGGCGCAGATCGGCCTTGCGGATCTTATTGACGTTGATGCCGTCGTAGCGAATCTTGCCGTCGGCAATGTCATAGAAGCGGTTGATGAGGTTGGTGATGGTCGTCTTGCCGGCACCGGTGGCGCCGACAAACGCGACCTTCTGGCCCGGCTTGGCAAACACGGACACGCCGTGCAGCACCTCGTGGTCGGGCGTGTAGCCAAAGTCGACGTTGTCCATGACCAGGTCGCCGCGCAGCGGCACGTACTCGATCTCGCCGGTTGCGCGGTGCGGATGTTTCCATGCCCACATGCCGGTGTGGTGGTCGGCCTCCTCGAGCTCCCAGGTTTCGGGGTTCACCTGTGCGTTGACGAGCGTCACGTAGCCTTCGTCGGCCTCGGGCTTCTCGTCGATGAGCTCAAAGATGCGGTCGGCGCCGGCGAGGCCCATGACCACGGCGTTGATCTGCTGCGAGATCTGGCCGATCTGTCCGCAGAACTGCTTGGTCATGTTGAGGAACGGCACCACGACGGCGATGGACAGCGCCATGCCCGAGATGCTCAGGTTGGGCGCGCCCAGCGCCAGGAAAATGCCGCCCGCCAGTGCGACCAGCACGTAGAGCAGGTTGCCCAGGTTCATAAGGATGGGCATGAGGATGTTGGCGTACATGTTGGCCTTCTGGGAGACCTCGAAGAGCTTTTCGTTGCGCTCGTCAAAATCGGCCTCGGCGGCAGACTCGTGGCAGAACGCCTTGACGACCTTCTGGCCGTTCATGACCTCCTCGATATGGCCCTCGACCACGCCGAGCTCGGTCTGCTGCGCAATGAAGAAGCGCGCGGAGTTGGAGCCGAGCAGCTTGGTCATAAAGGTCATAAAGGCGACGCCGGCGATGATGACCAGGCACATCCACACGCTGTAGTACAGCATGATAAAGAACACCGTGACGATGATGATGATCGTCATGAGCAGGTTGGGCAGCGACTGGCTGATCATCTGACGCAGCGTGTCGATGTCGTTGGTGTAGTGGCTCATGACATCGCCGCGCTGGTGCGTGTCGAAGTAGCGGATCGGCAGGTCCTGCATGCGGTTGAACATCATCTCGCGCAGCTTCTCCAGCGAGCCCTGCGTGACGATAGCCATGGCGCGGTTCCAGAAGAGCGAGGACAGGACGCCGACGCCGTAGATGCAGGCGAGGGTGGTCACGAGCTGTGCGATCTTGGGCTGCGCGGCTTCCCAATCGCCCGACTGCCACGATTCGCCAATAATTTGCAGGGCGCTCTGCAGGAAGGTCGCGCCGATGGAGTTGATGATGGCGCAGAGCACCACGCCGGCGACGACGAGGGGCAAAAGCACGGGATAGAAGCCAAAGAGCGTCTTGATGAGGCGCGACATGGTGCCGCCCTTGCGGTTGAGCGCGCGCTCGGCGGTCGTTGCCTTACTCATGGGCCTCGCCTCCTTCCTGAGTCTGAGCTTGCGTTGCGGATGCCTCGGTGTCGGCCTCGACGGCCCCTTCGCCCTCGGCGCTCATCTTGTTTTGCGAGGTGAAGGTCTCGCGGTAGATCTCGCTTGTCTTAAGCAGCTCGTCATGGTTGCCGATCTGCGCGATACGGCCGCCCTCCATGACGATGATACGGTCTGCGTCCTGCACGGAGCTGATGCGCTGGGCGATGATGAGCTTGGTCGTGTTGGGCAGATAGCTTGCCAGTCCTGCGCGGATCTTTGCGTCGGTCTTGGTGTCGACGGCGCTGGTGGAGTCGTCCAGGATCAAGATCTTGGGGCGACGCAGCAGGGCGCGTGCAATGCACAGGCGCTGCTTCTGACCGCCCGAAACATTAGAGCCGCCCTGTTCGATCCAGGTGTCGTAGCCCTTGGGGAAACCGTCGACAAACTCGTCGGCGCAGGCCAGATGCGCTGCCTCGCGGACTTCCTCGTCGGTGGCGTTCGGGTCGCCCCAACGCAGGTTCTCGGCGATGGTGCCGCTAAACAGCACGTTTTTCTGCAGCACCATGGCGACCTGGTGACGCAGCGCGTCCAGGTCGTAGTCGCGCACGTCCGCGCCGCCCACGCGCACAGCGCCTTCGGTGGTGTCGTACAGGCGGGCGATGAGGTTAACGAGCGTGGACTTGGCCGAGCCGGTGCCGCCGATGATGCCGATGGTCTCGCCGCTCGTAATGTGCAGGTCGATATCGTCGAGCGCCTGGCGCTTCGCATGCTTGGAATACTTAAAACTCACGTGGTCAAAGTCGATGGAACCGTCGGCAACCTCGAGCACGGGCTCGGCGGGATCGGCGATCGTGGGCTCGGCGGCCAGCACCTCGGCAATGCGGTGTGCCGATTCGTCGGCCATGGTCACCATGACAAAGATCATCGACAGCTGCATCAGGCTCATGAGAATCTGGAAACCATAGGTAAAGGTCGAGGAGAGCTGGCCCACGTCGAACAGCGTGCCCTGGCTCGTGATGATGAGCTTGGAGCCCAGGTAGATGATGACGACAAACGCGCCGTTGACGCAGATGTTCATCATGGGGTTGTTAAAGGCGAGCAGCTTCTCGGCGCGGGTGAAGTCCGTCTGGACATCGCGCGCGGCGGCCGCGAACTTCTCCTTCTCAAAGTCTTCGCGTACGTAGCTCTTAACCACGCGCATGCCGGTGACGTTTTCCTCGACGGACTCGTTAAGGGCATCGTACTTGTGGAACACGCGCGAGAAGATGGGGCGCACCTTAAAGATGATAAAGAACAGCCCAAAGCCCAGCAGCGGAATGATGACCAGGTAGACCATGGCAACGCTGCCGCCCATGATAAATGCCATGGTAAAGGCGAAGATCAATACCAGCGGCGCGCGCACGGCGATACGGATGATCATCATAAAGGCCTGCTGCACGTTGTTGATGTCGGTGGTCAGGCGCGTGACGAGCGAGGAGCTCGAGAACTCATCGATGTTGGCAAAGCTGAACGTCTGGATTTTGTAGAACAGGTCGTGACGCAGGTTCTTGGCGAAGCCGCAGCTCGCATGGCTGCAGGTGACGCCTGCCGCGGCGCCAAAAGCAAGCGATGTCAGCGCGATGAGCACCAAAAGGCCCGCGGTGGGAAGCATCTCGGCTACGGTGGCGCCGTCTTTGATGGCGTCGATCAGGTTGGCGGTGATAAATGGAATCAGCATCTCGCAGAGCACCTCGCCAAGCACGAGCAACGGCGTGGCAACGGTGACTTTCATATAGTCGCGGATGCTGCCCATGAGGGTTTTAATCATCCAGTTCCTCCCAGGTTACGCGGATTTTATCGAGCATTTCGGCGAGGTCCTCGCGCTCGTCATGGGTGAGCGCGCTAAAGGCCTGCTCTCTAAAGCGAATGCGGGCCGCCTGGTCGATGCGGGCGTTTTCCCGGCCGGTTTCGGTCAGGCGAATGGTGAGCTGCCGTCGATCCTTGGGGTTACGGCTGCGCTCGATGAGGCCGTTGAGCTCGAGCTTGGACAGGATCTCGGAAAGCGACCCCGGCTTGAGGTCAAAGTGCATGCCGAGTTCCTGCTGCGACATCTCGCCGCCGGGTTGCTTGGCCAGCAGGCAGATGATGGGCGCCTTGCCGGACACGCCTCCGCCATGAAAATGCATGTAATGGCCGCAAAAGCCCAGGCCGCTCAGGATGCGCTTGGCGAGTTTGTCTTCGGCGCTGACCGCTTCGGGTATGTCTACCGGTTGCGACGGGTCACCGCTGGGCTCATGCGGAAGGACGAGTGGTTCAACACACATATCTAAGCTTCGCTCCTTTCTTTAGTTAGGTAGTTGAATTGTTTTGTGCCTAACCAATTTAGGAGCACGGTAAATAAATGTCAAGGTACCAAACTTATTATGTTCGAGCGGCACTTAGGGACGTTCCTTATGTGCCGGCATTTGGGGACACTCCTTGTGTCGACTAGTCATTTAAGAACGTCCCCAACGACTAACTTCCTCCTTCCCGTAACCTTTCCGCAACAATTCGTCCTCTGCGGTGCCAGCGCCCGTTCACAACGTCCCCTGCGCTACACTTAGTCGCACTGTGGCGCTGCCGCGCCGCGCCCGAAACAAGGGAGACCCTCATGAAGAATACTCAGCTGCTGCTGATTAACGATATGTGCGGCTACGGCAAGGTCGCGCTTTCCGCCATGCTGCCGGTGCTGTCGCACATGGGCTACCGTATCCATAACCTGCCGACGGCACTTGTGTCCGATACGCTCAACTATCCCAAGTTCTACATCCACGACACCACCGAGTACGTGCGCCAGAGCCTCGCCATCTGGGAGGAGCTCGGCTTTGAGTTCGACGCCATCTCGACCGGCTTTATCGTGACCGAGGAAGAGACGCGTATCATCTCGGACTTTTGCCACCGCCGCGCGCAAAAGGGCACCAAGGTGTTCGTCGATCCCATCATGGGCGACAACGGCAAGCTCTATGCCGGTGTGCCCGAGTCCACGATTGGCCTTATGCGGCACCTGCTGGAGTGCGCAGACTACGCGGTGCCCAACTACACCGAGGCCTGTCTGCTCGCCGATACGCCTATTGCAGAGCAGATCACGCCCGATGAGGCCCGCGCCCTTGTGGACGCCGTGCGCGAGCTGGGTGCCAAGTCGGTGGTCATTACGAGCGCCGTGGTAAATGGCACGAACGCGGTTATCGGTTACGACCATGTGGCGGGGGAGTACTTCACGATTCCCTTTGAGCTCATTCCGGTCTATTTCCCGGGCACGGGCGATACGTTCTCGGCGGTGCTCATGGGCCGCGTTATGGCAGGTTGGAGTCTGCAGCGCGCGACGTCCGATGCCATGCGTGTGGTGGCTGAGCTTATCGAGCGCAATGCCGACCAAGAGGACAAGTCGGCCGGCCTTCCCATCGAGGCCTGCCTGGATGTGATTGACCATGAGTAACGCTGGCGAGGGCGGCGTCAAGCCTGCGGGCGAGAACAGGCCGCTCGGCGCGCCGCGTGGCAAGCGGCCGCGTATCCGCGTGAGCTGCGTGGACCAGCTGGGGACGTGCCGCTGCCACCATGGTCACAAGCCGGGCGACGTCTTTGACTTTGACCGAGACCGCGGCAAGATGTGCGCCATGGCCTGCCATGTGGGCTTTCCCTATATCGATATCCTGCGCTATGGCGGAACCGTACCTGGCAACGAGCCTGGTACGGCAAAGTTCTGCTGCCCCGAGGTCGATACGTTAAACGTCTGGCTCGCCGAGATCGTCGACGAGTAGCCGAGCGAGGATTTTCTCCCATTGAAACATTGAGCGTGGATTTTCTCCCGTTTTGGGCGCGATTGAACGCTCAAAGTGGGAGAAAATCCACGCTCGATTTGTATATGGGAATCATGAGCTCGCTTATGCTTAGGCGCTCTCGTCTATATTCTGTATGCGAGTAAGGTCAAATTTCTGCATTTCATCCAATTTCGGTACTAAAAATTTCTGCATTTCATTGATAATAGTCGATATAAATTTCTGAATTTCATTTATCGTGGCGAAGGGAGAGCTTATGTTGCGCAGGAAAATCGCAGACGAGCTTAATCGTTGGCAGAGATTCATCGAACGAAAGGCGCTGCTCGTCACGGGTTCTCGCCAAATCGGCAAGAGCTACTCGATTCGCGAGTTCGGTAAGTCGAACTACGCAACCTACATCGAGCTCAACCTCATGGAAAATCGCCAGGCAAGGGACGCTCTCCTCGAGGCGCGAGATGCCGATGATTTCATTAGCAGGGTGACGCTTCTCTCGGGAAAGTCGATAGCGCCGGGCGAGACCCTCGTGTTTATCGACGAGGTGCAGGAGGCGCCGGACATCATGACGATGGCCAAGTTCCTTGTCGAGGACGGCCGTTGTCGCTGGGCATTCTCGGGGTCCATGCTTGGGACCCAATTCAAGGGCGTCAGGTCTTATCCCGTGGGGTACGTCCATGAGCTCAGGATGTTCCCGCTGGATTTTGAGGAGTTCAGCTGGGCAATCGGGGTGAGCGAAGAGGCGCGGCGCTCGATTTGCGATGCGTGCCGCAACGAGACGCCGGTTCCTGGTTATATTCACGACGCAATGATGGCAAACTTCAGGACCTATATCGTCGTCGGCGGTATGCCGGAGATCGTGCAGCGCTTCCTCGACACGCAGGGTGATCTGGCATCTGTCCGCCAGCTCCAGTCCGAGCTGAACGGGCAATACCGTCGGGATATCTCGAAATACGCGAACGGGCGCGCGCTCCAGGTGCAGAGTATCTTCGACCAGCTTCCTGTCATGCTGGAGGGCGAGAACAAGCGTTTCGTGCTCAACTCCATAGATCCCAAGGCGCATTACGAGAAATACCAGCGAGATTTTGTCTGGCTTGTCGATGCCGGCGTCGCTCTCAAGACCGACATCGTGACCGAGCCCAAGTCCCCACTGCTTAAGACGGCACGGGCGTCCCAGTTCAAGCTGTACCAGTCCGATATCGGGATGCTGATGGCCCGTTATCCTATCGGGGTCGCCCAGGCGGCGTACCTCGACAGCAAGGAGCCCAACCTCGGCGGCGTGTACGAAAACGTGGTGGCTCAGCAGCTGGCTGCCCAGGGAAGAGGGCTGTATTACTACCAGACCAAGAAACGGGGCGAGGTCGATTTCGTGATTGACGGCCCGGATGGGACGGCTGTGCCCATCGAGGTTAAATTGGGGACGTATTACCATGCGCACGCCGCGTTGAACCATGTGCTAGAAACGGCCGAGTATGGCGTAAAGCGCGGGATTGTTTTCTCGAGAGGCAACGTTGAGCGTGACGGGGGCGTTCTCTATCTGCCTCTGTATGCGACTTGGACCCTTCCGGATGTTTTGGGCGACTCCCGTGTCGAGGGGATAAAGCTGGAGGTCAAACCTGTCTAGGAATGTGACAAATGGACAGTCCCTTTGTCACATTGAGCTCGTCGGTGAGTATCGAGCGAGGATTTTCTGCCGTCGAAATATCGAGCGTGGATTATCTCCCGTTTTTGGAGCTATTTCGCGCTCAAAGTGGGAGAAAATCCACGCTCGATTTGTATGGGGGAGAAAATCCTCGCTCGATGTATGCTGATAGCGCGGCCCGTGCGCTCGCTTGCCTACAGCTGCTCGAGCATAGCGGTGCAACCGGCGAGCACATCGCGGTAGGTGGCATCGAAATTGCCGGTATACCAGGGGTCGGCCACATCGCCGGGGCGATCGGTCCAATCGAGCAGGCGCGAGACCTTGCCATCGGGATCCTTACCAAAGATGCGATGCAGGCCGCGGGCGTTCTCGGAATCCATATAGACAATATGGTCCCAGTCGCTATACTCCGCGCGGCGTACCTGACGCGCGCGATGTGCGACAACGGGAATCCCGACCTCGGCAAGCTTGGCAACAGTGCCGTGATGCGGCGGGTTGCCAATCTCCTCGGTCGAGGTGGCGGCGGAGTCAATGACAAATTCGTCCTCGCGCTCGGCGCGGCGCACGAGCTCGGTAAACACCGACTCAGCCATCGTCGAGCGGCAGATATTGCCATAGCAGATAAACAGTACGCGTTGCATGCGCGGTTCCTTTCAATCGCCATCATCGAACTCGAGTATCGCAGCTAAGCCTAAGCCTACGCCCTCGCCCTCGCCCGCTTGCGCTCCCAGCGAGCCAACTTAATCGTCACCAGCGTAAGCGCCCAGGCCACAAGCGAGAACGCGGCTCCCACGGCGCCCACGTACGCAATGCCAATGCTGCTTACCACGGCGCCGCCCACTGCAGTGCCAAACGAGATGCCGACGTTAAACGCCATGGGCTCAACCGAACTTGCGAGTACCATCGACTTGGGATGGCGACTGCGTGCCACGTCCATAAAGTGCGTGATGCACGACACCGAGAACAGGTACATGAGCATCGCCAAGCTAAAGACAAAGACCAGCGCGAGCGGCATGGTGCCGCCCACAGCAAACAACCCGAGTAACGCCACAGCCTGCAGCACAAACGTCACGAGCAGCGCCTTCATGCCAAAGCGCGCGTCGATCCATCCGCCCAAGATGTTCGAGATCAGGCAGAACACGCCGTAGGCCATAAGCGTGGTGCTCGCCTGAACAGTGCCCATGCCCAGCACCTGCTCAAGATAGGGCGTCACGTAGCCGTAGAACACATAGACCGATCCTACGCCAAACAAAAAGATGAGCATGCCGGTGATGATACTCGGTTCGCGCAGCAGACCCGCCTGTTCGCGGAAGGTGGCGGGTTCGTCGGTCTGTCCGGCGCGCGGCATAAACACCACGAGCGCGGCGCAGATCAGAACGGCAAAGGCCAGCGTGCCGTACATGGCAACGTGCCAGTCGAGCGTGTCGGCCACAAGCTTGCCGATCGAAGTGACAAAGACCATTGCTACGGAAAACGCACCATATACCACCGAGATGGCAAGCGAAGTTTGCTGCGGGGACAGCAGCTCGGGGATGTACGTCACACCCACGGCGAGCAGTGCGCCCGAGACGGAACCTAGGATGATGCGCGAGATAAACAGCACCTGGAAGTTGGGCGCTAACGCCATGACCAGATTGCCGAGCACAAAGATAATGCTGTAGCACACGAGCAGCTGGTAGCGGCGGAATCGCCCCGTGCTGAGCGCAAGCACCGGCGTAGCGATAGCGTAGACAAGCGCGAACACGCTGATGAGCTGGCCCGCAGTGGCAAGTGATACGCCGAGCTCCGTTGCCAAGTCGCTCTCGATACCGATGACCACGAACTCGGAGCAGCCGAGTGAGAATCCCAACAGCACGAGTAGCGCTAGGCAGAGCTTGGTGCGCGCGGGGGAGAGCGCGGCGGCGGTTGACTTGCTTTTAGGCGTGGTTGCGGCGGTCAAGGTTGTCACTCCAATGTCGCATGAATAAGCGGGATTCAATCCCTGCAATTCTAACAGAATGTGGCAAAGGGACAGTTCCTTTGTCGCAGGCTGCGCTTGCCTGTATAGTCGCAATACAGGTGAAAATGGTCTCAGGTACATCGCGGGCGACAGGAGATCCCATGGGTATGCACACGACAAAGGTTGCAGTGGGCGAGGGCAAGTTTGCGCTCGAGGCCCAGCTGACGGTGACACCGCGAGGCATGGCGGTCTACGCCTGCTCGCCGGAATTTGCGCACCTGGGCGCCACGGCACAGGCCATTCCGCGTCCCGAGCCCGGCCGTACGGCGACGGTGAGCATCCTGGCCGTTCCGTGCCATCGAGACGAGATCCCGGCGCACGATATCGCGGCGGCGCTGGCCACGCGCTTTAGTGTGCCGGTAGTTGCAAGCACGGGTTTTCATGTTGAACAGGCGAGCGGGAACGACCTGCAGCGCGTGCTCGACACCACCAAGGAGCTCATCGCCGCGCTCGAGGAAGCCGCCGCCCGCATTCTGCGCGCCGGCTGGGATGAGGGCGGCGCGGGCGCCGAAGTCGTGGCGGTTGATGCCGCGACCGGCGAGGCGCTTGGCCCCGTCGATCGCATCGAAGCCCATACGGGGGAGGGCGTCCTGCACCAGGCATTTCTGACGCTTCTGGTCGAGGGGCGGGGCGAGGGCGCGCGCCTGCTGCTCTGCCGTCGCAGTCCGCTCAAGCGCCTGTGGGGCGGGGTGCTGGCCGACAGCTGCGCCGGCCATCCGCTCCCCGGGGAAGACGTTGCCGCCGCCACGGCGCGTCGCATCAACGAAGAGCTTGGCGTTACGCGCGGGCCCGATCAGCTCAAGCACCTCGGTCACGTGGTGTACCGCGAGGACCATGGCGACGGCCGCTGCGAGTGCGAATGGTGCGAGGTGTTCGCAGCCCATGTTGAGCCGGGCGAGCTGCATATCAACCAAGAGGAGATCTCGGAAGTGCGCCGCGTGGCTCCGTCCGAGCTCAAAGGCTACCTGCAGGGTCACCCCGAGCAGCTGGCCCCCTGGCTCCGCGAGGCCCTCAGCGACCCATCCATCCGTACGGATCTCGCTATGTGAAACAAAAGACAGTCCCTTTGCCACATCCAAACCGTCACAACATTCGATGAAAATCTCGAAATCGAGGAAAAGCGTCGAATGTTGTGACGGTTTTTGCCCAGAGGATCGCTTCTCATCCAAAAAAATCCGCTTGACTGTATTGCAACAACACAGCGCAACGTAAGGGGTGTCCGATAACGGGCGCCCCTTTTTAAGTGGCAACGTGGCTGCGAATCCGGAGCGCCCCCAACAAGAAAGGTGGGGAGATGGAAGCGGAAAAGAAGGCATTTAAGATCACCAAGCGCGAAATTGGCTTTGTGCTGGGTATCGTTGTCTTTTTGCTAGTGAAGTTTCTTCCTTTGGCGGAGCTGAGCTCGACGGTCGAGCTTACGGTCGGCGGTCAGACCTGTCTGGCACTGACGCTCGCCACGGTGGTGTTCTGGGCATGTGGCGTGGCACAGCCGGGCTTTGTGGGCCTGCTCTACTGCGCGCTGCTCGTTCTGTTTAAGGTGTGCGTGGACGACACGGGTGCCGCGAGCATCTCGGCGACGGTCGCCTCCACGTTTAGCTCGTGGACCAAAGCCACCATGTGGCTCGTCATTGGTGCCTACCTCATCGCCAGTGCAGTCAAGGAGTCGGGCCTGGGCGAGCGCATCGCCTATGCGTTCATGCTCAAGTTCGTGCGCGACGCCAAGTCGCTCATCATCTCGATCTTCGCGCTCACCTTCGTGCTGTCGCTGCTGATCCCGCATCCGTTCCCCCGCGCCTTCCTCATCCTCGCCGTCGTCTCGGTCATCGCCGAGTCCGCCGGCTACGGTGACGACGACCGCGGCAAGCTCGGCTTCCTCGTGTTTGCCGCTGCCGCCCCGGGCTCCATGTTCTTCCTGACGGGCGACTCCACGCTCAATCCGCTCGTTGCGCAGTACAGCGCCGAGGCCGGCGGCATGAGCCCGTCGTTTGTCGACTGGTTCCTGTACATGAGCGTGCCCATGCTGGTCGCGCTGCTGTGCACCCTGTTCCTGGGTCTCTTCCTCTTTAAGCCCAGCAAGGAGCTCGTCTACGATCGCGAGCAGATCGTGGCCAAGCAGGCTGCGCTCGGCAAGCTCTCCGTCAAGGAGATCCGCACCATCGTGTGGCTTATCATCGCCATCGCGCTGTGGCTCACCGTCTCGGGCGATTACATCGGCTGGGTCACCCTGGCCATCGGCGTCTGCCTCGCCATGCCCGTCATCGGCGAGGTCCTCACCCCCGCCAGCTGGAATGCTGTCGACATCAAGTCCCTCATGTTCCTGACGGCCGCCATGGCCGTGGGCTCCGTGGGCGGTGCCACCGGTATGAACGCCTGGATCGCCGACGTCGTGCTTCCCAGCTCCGTGCCCGAGAACATCTTCCTGTTCGCCCTGCTTGTCGCTGCGCTCTCCATGATCATCCACATGTTCATGGGCTCGGTCATGGCCGTACTCGGCGTGTGCGTGCCGGCGTTCATCAGCTTCGCGGCCGGCTCCAGCGTGAGCCCGCTCGCCGTGGCACTCATCGTCTTCACGTCCATCAACATCCACTACATCCTGCCGTTCCATAACCTGCCGATCCTTATCGGCGAGGGCAAGGACGCCGGCGGCTACACCTCCAAAGAAGCCATGCGCATGGGCATTCCCCTCACCGCGGTCGTCTTTATCGTCGTGCTGGTCGAGGCCGCCTGGTTCCACCTCTTTGGCCTGATGTAAGCAGTCGAGTGCTTGGCTGTAATTAGCCGAGTGCTTGAACTGCGAGTGCCCGAGCGCCCCATCTATGAGCGCTGCGGCCCCATTACGTTACCAAGCCGGCGGCACTCCCGCCGCCGGACACTCTCCCGAAAGGAGCACGCTATGTCCACTACCGATGCTTCCCAGATCCACGACCTGCGCTCCGCGCTCGACTTTTTGCGTGAGATGCCGGGCCAGCTGCTCGAGACCGACACCCAGGTCGACCCGGACGCCGAGGTCTCGGGCGTCTATCGCCACGTCGGTGCCGGCGGCACCGTTATGCGTCCGACCAAAGAGGGTCCTGCGATGGTCTTCAACAACGTCAAGGGTTTTGACGATGCCAAGGTCTGCATCGGAATGCTTGCCAGCCGCAAGCGCGTTGCCGCCCTGCTCGACCTGGACGAGGAGCACCTGGGTCTCGAGATCGGCAAGCGCTTCGAGAGCCTGATCGCGCCCAAGCAGATCGCCGAGGGCGCGCACATCGACTGCCAGGAGGTTGTGTACAAGGCGACCGACGAGGGCTTTGACCTGCGCAAGATCGTTCCCGCTCCCACCAACACGCCCGTCGACGGCGGTCCCTACATCACCATGGGCCTCGCCTACGGCACGAGCCCCGACGGCTCCCAGTCCGACGTGACCATCCACCGCTTCTCCTGTGTCGACAAGGACAAGCTCGCCATGTGGATCACTCCGGGCAGCCGTCACCTGGGCGCGTTCTTTGACGAGTACTGCCAGCGCGGCGAGGATATGCCCATCTCCATCTCCATCGGCCTGGACCCCGCCGTGTACATGTGCTGCGGCTTCGAGGCTCCCACCACGCCGCTCGGCTTCAACGAGCTGCAGATCGCCGGCGCCCTGCGCGGCCATGCCGTCGAGCTTGCCGACTGCGTCACCGTTCCGCAGAAGTGCATCGCCAATGCCGAGTACGTGCTCGAGGGCTATCTCATGCACGACGAGGTCATCAACGAGGATGTCAACGGTCATGGCTACGCCATGCCCGAGTTCCCCGGCTACACCGGTGGTGCCAAGGTCTGCCCGGTGATCAAGATCACCGCCGTCACCACGCGCACCAACCCCATCATGGAGAGCTGCATTGGCCCTTCGCACGAGCACGTGTCCATGGCCGGCATCCCCACCGAGGCTTCCATCTACAAGATGGTCGAGACCGCTATCCCGGGCCGCCTGCTCAACGTCCACGCTGCTCCCTGCGGCGGCGGCAAGTTCGTTGCCATCATGCAGTTCAAGAAGTCGAGCAAAAATGACGAGGGCCGTCAGCGCAACGCCGCCATGCTCGCCTTCTCGGCATTCTCCGAGCTCAAGCATGTGATCCTGGTCGACGAGGATGTCGACATCTTCGACATGAGCGACGTGATGTGGGCCATGACCACGCGCTTCCAGGCCGACGTGGACCTCATCACCATCCCCGGCTGCCACTGCCACGTGCTCGACCCGTCCAACGACCCGGCGTTTGACCCGAGCATCCGCGAGCACGGTATCGCCTGCAAGGCCATCTTCGACTGCACGGTCCCGTTCAACCTCAAGAAGAACTTCATCCGCTCGCAGTTCATGGAGATCGACCAGGACAAGTGGGCCAAGGAGATTGCTTTCTAGTAAGTAGCCCTACCAAGTAGTTAAGGAGCCGTCATGCCTGAGTCTTCTGTCCGTCCTCGTCGCATTGTCGTTGGCGTTTCTGGTGCCAGCGGTGCAGCGCTGGGCCTTGAGTGCCTCAAATGCCTGCGCCGGGCCGGTGCTGAGTCGGCGCTTGTCGTCACGCGCGGGGGAGAGATCACCATCGAGCAGGAGCTTGGCATGACACTCGACGAGTTTGCCGCGCACGCCGATGTGGTCTACGACAACAAGAACATCGGCGCCGCCATCGCAAGCGGTACCTATCCGGTCGACGGCATGATCGTGGCGCCCTGCTCCATGAAGACGCTCGCCGGCATCGCGAGCGGCTACAGCGAAAATCTGTTGCTGCGTGCGGCCGACGTGCAAATGAAAGAGCAGCGCCGCCTGGTGCTTATGGTGCGCGAGACGCCCTTCAGTGCGATCCATGTCGACAACATGGCGCGCCTGGCACGCGTGCCGGGCGTCATGCTTATGCCGCCCATGCTCACGTTTTACAACGGCCCCGCAACGCTCGACGATGCGGTGCATCACATCGCTGCCAAGGCGCTCGAGGCCGTTGGCGTGTCGTGCGAAAACTATAAGCGCTGGTCATAGGCGCTTTTAGGGTAGGATACGAGTAGTGTTTGAGCCCGCTGCCCCTGTGGGCGGCGGGCTTTGGTGTGTCGGGAGGACCCATGCAGACGGGCATGTATGCGATTAGCGAGATGGCGAGCCTGTTTAACGTTTCGCGTCAAACGCTCATCTACTACGACAAGATCGGTCTGTTTAAGCCCGCCGTGGTTAACGAGAAGGGCTACCGTTTCTATTCGCCCACGCAGATCCCGCTTATGCGTCTGATCTGCATGTTGCGCGACCTGGGGCTTGAGCTCGACGAGATCGACCGTCTGACCTCGACGTTCGACATTGGCGAGATGACCGATCACCTGCGCTCGCGGGTGCAGGCGCTCGATGAACAGATCGCTGAGCTCAAAGCCGAGCGCGCGAGCGTACAGGAGCGTCTAAGCTTTTACGACGAGGCGGTTTACTGGCGCGAGCGCGAGGGCAAGCCGGAGCTCAAGCAATTCGAGCGCCGCTACGTGGTCTTTGAGGAGTTTCCGGGCGATATAGAGCGCGGCCGCTCGATGCTTCACCCCACGCTCATGCGGGCAATCCTGCGCATGCGTGCGCTGACGGGCACGCGTCCCATGCGCGGCTGGGGCGCCATGCTGCGTCGCGAGGCGCTGCATTCCGACGACCCCGTCGCCGGCGCCGGCTCCTTTGCCGTGCTGCCGCGCGGTGCCGAGGAAACGCTGCCGAGCGATCCTGCCGAGCTGACAGAGATTGGCGTCGAGGTGCTGCCCGAGGGCACGTATCTATGCATGAGCCGCTGGGGCATGCCGTACGAGCCCGAGGGTATCCGCGCCATCGTCGCCTGCATGGACAAACATGCGCTCCAGCCCATCGGCAACGCTTTCGATTTTTGCTACTTGGACACCACGAGCTACGACGAGTCCCACCAAGAGGACTTCTGCTGCATCCAAATCCCCGTCGCCCTCTAGATGTGACAAGGGGACTGCCGCCCAAACCATCACAACATTCGATGAAAATCTCGAAAACGAGGAAAAGCGTCGAATGTTGTGACGGTTTTCCTGTCTGTGCCGGCGAGCTCCAGCGCCGTCTGGGGGTATAAGGCTAGCAAGTGTTTTATTTGCGAGGCCTAAGGGGCGCCCCGTATGGATATCGATAACTTTGAATGGTGGTATAGCGAGGGCGAGGCTCCGGACGAGGAGTTGGACGAGCCCGCGCCGCGTGACGTGTCGAGCGACGAGGACGAGACCGGCAGCGATGCTGCTGTCGAGCCTGACGCCGCCTCCGATGCCGCCGAGCCTCTGACCTTTGAGCAGGCTTGGGCCCAGGCTGAGGCCGACGAGGCAAAGGCCGATGCCACGGCCACACTGGGTGAGCCAGCCGACATGTCCATCTCGCCGGCAAAGACCCCGCAGCCGCGTCACACTATCGATCCCGACAGCACGGCATCCTTCAGCATTCTCGACGTGCCCTCGCAGGGTGCCCAGGCGCCTGCGCCCACGCATCGCCCCGATCTGGCTCGCGAGGAAGATGCGGGACGTCGCTCTCCGCTTGGCCCCATCCTTATCGCCTTTATGGCCGGCGTTATCGCATGCTCGGTAATTGGAAACGTCTGGAGCCATGTTGAACAACAGCGCAAAGACGCCGCCAAGGTCGAGATGTCTGTCGAGCAATCGCTCAGCCGCACGCGCTCGGTGCATGTATCGGTCGAGGTCAAGGACGGCGCGACGTGGGACACCGCGCGCGGCGACAGCCAGATGCTCGTCCATATCGTGGGCCGCACACTCAAGGGACAAGCAATCGACGAGTATCAATACGTCAATTCCGAAGGTGACGGCATCGAGCTCAAGCCCGGCGACTACGAGCTCACGGTCGATGAGCCGCCCGTCGCCACCGACGGCACGCGTTACCGTGCCTCAAAGCGCATGGTTCCGGTGAGTTTTAATTCACAGGCGCCCGATACGGTCGATAGCACGCCGCAGGGCGGGTTTGACCTTTACGCTATTGCTCAATAACTGCACCTGTCGCTCAACCCCGCCGCCAAGAGTGGGACAATAGCCCTCGACACTGTTGTTTACTTTTGGAGGAAGTAGCATGTCCACCGTCACTACCATCAAGCGCGGCGGCCTCACCGCGGCCATCGATTCCATGGGTGCCCAGCTCACGAGCCTTGCCCTCAACGGCAACGAGTATCTGTGGCAGGGCGACCCCGCCTTTTGGGGCAAGCATGCGCCCATCCTGTTCCCCATTGTGGGCTCGCTGCGCAACAACACGGCGACGTCTGCGGCCGGCACCTGCGAGATGCCGCGCCACGGACTCGCGCGCATCGTCGAACACAAGCTGGTCGAGGTTTCGGAGGACGGCTCCTCGGTAACGTACGAGATCACCGACACGCCCGAGTCGCTCAAGGCGTTCCCGTTCCACTTTAAGCTCAGCATGACCTATGCCTTGACCGGCGACGCCACCCTCACGCAGACCTTTGCCGTCACCAACACCGGCGACGTGGACCTGCCGTTCTCGGTGGGCGGCCACCCCGCGTTTAACGTACCGGCTCCCGGTGCCGAGGACGAGGCGTTCGAGGATTACGAGCTGGCGTTTACCGAGGCTTGGACTAACGAGGCCCCCGTCATCACGCCCGACGGTCTTATGACGTTCGAGGGTAGTTACAAGGCTCCCGATAACTCGGACGTGCTGCCCATCGCGCACCGCAGTTTCGATAACGATGCCATCATGTTCACCGATACTCCGGGCTCTACGCTCACGCTGCGCGGTCGCAAGTCGGGCCACGGCGTCAAGATCGACTTTGAGGGCTTTAAGTACATCGGCGTGTGGTCTGCCGCCAACGACGCTCCGTTTGTGGCGCTCGAGCCCTGGACCGGCCACACCACCATGGACACCGAGGACGATGTCTTTGAGCACAAGGTCAATACCATTACGCTGGCGCCGGGCGAGACGGACGTCCGCAGCTTTAGCGTCACCCTGCTCTAGAGGTTCCGCCGTTCTGACGAACGGCGGGCCGGTCGACGCTGCGCGCCACCCAGAGCGACAATTTGCCATTCAAAAGGCACGGCATGACCAGAAGGTCTATGCCTTGCCTTTTTCATGCCAAGTGGTACATGGGGGCAGGCTGCTTTGCGCCAATCGTCTTCGTGTGTCTATTATTTTTTCGCGCACATGCCGCGCTGCTGGTTGTTGACGTATATCCTGTCTTATTGTCAGCAAAACGACATAGGGAAGGCATCAGATGCAACCTCGACTACAGCGCGACGCGCAGACCCAGCCGGTGTGCAGTCGTCGCATCTTCTTGGGTAGCGCCCTCGCTGCGAGCGCAACCGTTGTCGCCGGCGCGCTTGCCGGCTGCCAGCGTCCGTCCACACTCAAGGTGGTCCAGCCCACGACGGGCGGCGGTCGCGATGACCTGTCCGATTCCGTTATCGGCAAGGATAAGATCCGCATTGGCATGGAGGCGGCCTACGCCCCGTACAACTGGCAGGTTTCCGAGGCCAGCGAGTTCACGATCCCCATCGATAACGTGCAGGGCGCCTATGCCGACGGCTACGACGTGCAGATCGCCAAGATCGTCTGCAAGGCCCTTGGCGGTGAGCCCGTTGCCGTCAAGCAGAGCTTCTCGGGCCTTATCGACTCGCTCAACAACGGCCAGATTGACCTCATCATCGCCGGCATGAGCGCCACGCCCGAGCGCGAGGAGTCCGTCGGCTTTTCCGACCCGTACTTCATTGGCTACTTTGGCCTGTTCGTAAAAGAGGGCTCGCCCTACCAAAACGCCACCAAGCTCAGCGACTTCAGCGGTGCCACGGTGCTCGGCCAAAAGGACACCATGCTCGATACCGTCATCGACGAGATTCCGGGCGTTGTGCACAAGAACCCGGTCGATTCGGTCCCCACGGTGTTCTCGAATCTGCTGCAGGGCACGTGCGACGCCGTGACCTACAACACTGAGAACGAAAAGGGCTATATGGCCCAAAATCCCGGTATCGTCCCCATCCACTTTGCCGAGGGCGAGGGCTTTAAGCAGGAGGTCACGGCAAATGTCGGTTGCCGCAAGGGCTCGGACAAACTGCTTAAGCTCATCGACAAGACACTCAAGGGCATTAGCCAAGAGGAGCGCGACCAGATGTGGGACGCATGCCTCGACCGTCAGCCGGCATAGGGAGACAGCATGAAAGCCATCAATCGTCTGGCCTCCTTTATCAAGGCCGACCACCGTTATGTGTATCTAGGCACGAGTGTTATCGCGGCGCTCGGGCTGGCGTTTAGCCAGCGCAACCCCACGCCGCTGAGCTTCCTGGCGCCCACGGGCGCGTTCCAGGACTGCCTCTGGGCGATTCTGTGGGTCTGGATTGTCGTATCGGCGGCAGCGCTTGTCACCAAGCTCATGCATTGGAACGACTATCGCCAAAAGTCGCCGTTTGCATCTGAGCGCTTCCGTCGTAGCGCGCGCCTGGGCAGCTATGTCGTGGTTGCCATCGCGGCGATCTTCTTTATCGACCGCTGCGTCATGTCGTTTATCGACCTGGTGCAGGTGAGCATTGTCTCGGACTCCAATCCCAGCGACTTTCTGTCGAGCTTGGTCTACATGACCTACAAGAGCAGCGACTTCTTTATCCGCGGCATCGAGATCACCATCGCGCTTGCCACCTTCGGCACCGTCATCGCCTTCTTCTTGGCGCTGCTCTTTGTATTCTTGCGCACCCAGACCTTCGATCGCGTCGACAACGACCTGGTGCGTTTCTTTAAGAGTATTGGCCGAGGCTTTGCGACCGTCTATTCCACCGTCGTGCGCGGCACGCCCATGATGGTCCAGGGCTTGCTCATCTATTACGCGGGCTTTACCGTTCTGCGCAGTATGGGCTTCGAGACCGCCCAGGCCAACCAGATCTGGAGTACCTTTACCGCGGGCCTCGTCACCATCTCGCTCAACTCTACTGCCTACATGATGGAGGTCCTGCGCGGTGGCATCGAGTCCATCGACCCCGGCCAGGCCGAGGCAGCGCGCTCGCTGGGTCTGTCGCAGTGGCAGGCCATGCGCAAAGTCGTGTTTCCCCAGGGCATTAAAAACGCGATCCCGGCGCTCACCAACGAGCTCATCATCAACATCAAGGACTCGTCGGTGCTCTCGGTCATCGGCGTGTTCGACCTCATGTACGCCACCACCACCGTCGCCGGCGTGTACTACCGCCAGATGGAGGTCTACTGCGTGGCGCTCGTGGTCTACCTGATCCTGACGTTCGTGGCAGGCCGCCTGCTCGAGGCCTTTGGCAAAAAGCTGGGCGCTGAGGCCCCGGCCACGCTGCCCAGCTCCAACTAGGCTCAAGACGAGGAGAATCATCATGGCAGATACCGCCACTACCGGCACCGCGGCCGCCGCACGGACCAATGAGCCGCTCATCCGCGTCGAGGGCCTGCGCAAGAGCTTCGGCTCGCTCGAGGTGCTCAAGGGCATCGACCTGTCCGTTAACCCCGGCGAGGTCGTCACCATCATCGGCGCCTCGGGCTCGGGCAAGTCGACCTTCCTGCGCTGCCTCAACCTGCTCGAGACCCCGGACGCGGGCCACATCTGGTTCCACGGCCAGGACCTTACGGCCGAGCGCTGCAACATTAACAAGCTGCGTGAGGACATCGGCATGGTGTTCCAGGGCTTTAACCTGTTCAACAACATGGATGTGCTCGACAACTGCACGCTCGCGCCCGTCACGCTCAAAAAGATGAGCAAGGCCGAGGCCGAGAAGGTCGCGATGGAGCATCTGGCGAGCGTGGGACTCGAAAAGTTCGCGCACGCCGCCGTGGGTCGCCTGTCCGGTGGCCAAAAGCAGCGCGTGGCCATCGCTCGCGCCCTGTGCATGAGTCCGCAGATCATGCTGTTCGACGAGCCGACTTCGGCACTCGACCCCGAGATCGTGGGCGAGGTGCTCGAGGTCATGCGCAAGCTCGCGGCCGACGGCATGACCATGGTTGTCGTCACGCACGAGATGGCCTTTGCCTGCACGGTGTCCGACCGCGTGGTCTTTATGGACAAGGGCGTGGTGCTCGAGGACGCCGCGCCGGCCGAGCTCTTTGGCAACCCCAAACATCAGCGCACTCGCGAGTTCCTCTCTCGCTATCTCGAGGACAAATAACCGGCGCAAACGCCTGCGTTGCAGGGCCGCTCCCGTGGGGCGGCCTTTGTCGTCACAATCGAAAGGATGTCATGGCCGAGGTTTGGCGCTTCTTTGCGCATGAGGACGATTTTGCCGATATGGACGAGGCCGGCGCGTGCGAGCGCTTGGGCCGCGTGCTGTCGTTTCCGACCATCTCGAGCATGGATGCCGAGGCGGTGGACTGGCAGCCCTTCGACGACCTGCGCGCCTATATGCAGCAGGCCTGGCCGCGCGTGTTTGCGGCGGGCGAGGTCGAGCTTATCGACCACTCGCTGTTGGTGACGCTTGGCGGTTCCGACTCCGCCCTCAAACCCGTCATGCTCATGGGCCACATGGACGTGGTCCCCGTGGTGCCGGGTACCGAGGCCGACTGGACGCACGCCCCCTTTAGCGGACAGGTGGACGACACCTACATTTGGGGTCGCGGCGCTATCGACATGAAGGATCAGGTCGCAGGCATTCTCGAGGCGGTTGAGTATGCGTTGGCGCACGGCTGGGAGCACAAGCGTTCGCTGTTGCTCGCCTTTGGCCAGGACGAGGAAACCACGCAGTACGGCGCTGGAGCTATCGGCCGCGTGCTCGAGGAGCGCGGTGTTGAACTTGAATACCTGATCGACGAGGGTGACTACCGTATTGTTTCGGCTGCCGAGTACGGCGCGGGCGAGGGCTGGCTTATGCATGCCGACCTTGCCGAGAAGGGCTACGCCGATATTGTGCTCAAGACGAAGAGTGAGGGCGGGCATTCGTCCAACCCCTACGGCGGCACATCGCTCGAGGTACTGAGCCGCGCTATCGCCGCAATCTGCGATATCGAGTGGCCGACGCGTGTGACCGATCTACTTGCCGCACAGCTCGTCGAGCTGGGGCTCTACACGGCGGATGAGATTGCCGCCAACGGGGGCGTCATTGTCCGCGACTGCCTCGCCAGCAAGAAGCTCTATCCGCTCGTGACCACCACCTGCGCGCCCACGCAGATCGAAGGCGGCAGCACTGGCGCTAATGTGATGCCACAGGATATGTGGGCCAATATCAATTTCCGCATGCTCGAGGGCACGAGTGTGGCCGATGTCGTGGCCTGCTGCCGCGTCGCCGTTGCCGAGGCGGGGCTCGCCGACCGTGTCGAGATCGAGCTCGGTCCTGGCAGCTCCGAACCCTCGCCGTCTCCGCGCATCGGCGGACCGGGACTCGAGACCGTCCGCGCCATCGCCGCCCGCTATTTCCGTGATCCAGAGGGGACGGAGGAAAACGGATCATCAGCGGCGGGCGGAGCTCCTATCGGTATCGTTCCCTCGACCGTGATTGGCGCGACCGATGCTGCCAACTACCAGCGCATTTGCCCCGAGTGCATTCGCTTCTCGGCCTTTGTGGTAGACGATGACGAGTGCGAGCGCGGTGTCCACGGCACCAACGAGCGCATCACCCGCCGCGCCTACCTCCAGGGCGTACGCTTTTTCGTCGCTCTGCTTCAAACGCTCTAGAATGTGACAAAGCGACAGTCCCTTTGTTAGCCGTTGGGGACGCTCTTAAACGACTAGTCGTTAAGGAACGTACCCAACGGCTACGTCCACTCATTCCGTGCGGGTTATATGCAGGTTTGCCTGCGCACGCTATCATGTATGGGTTAGATCGCAACTATGTACCCCACACGCGAAGGGATGCGCATGTATCTGAAGATCGACATGCTCTAGCTGGGCTTACCCCCGCAGTGGCGCCATGCGCCCCATCAATTCTGCCGATTTTCACCTTCACGCATATAAAGGAGTCCCGCCATGCGCGACAAGCTCGAAAAGATCATCAAGGCCTATGAGGAGCTCGAGAAGAAGCTTTCCGACCCGGCCGTTGCCTCCGACATCAAGGAGTTCACGCGTCTCAACAAGGAGTACGCTCACCAGTCCGACCTCATCGCCGCCTCGCGCGAGTACATCGGCGCGCTCGATGACATCGAGGCTGCCAAGGAAATGCTCCACGATACTACCGATGCCGATGAGAAGGAGATGCTCCAGATGGACATCTCCGAAAACGAGGCCAAGCTTCCCCAGCTCGAGGAAGACATTAAGTACATGCTCATCCCGAGCGACCCCAACGACGACAAGAACACCATCGTCGAGATCCGCTCCGCCGCTGGTGGCGACGAGGCGGCCATCTTCGCCGGCGACCTGTACAAGATGTATCAGCGCTTTTGCGAGTCGCGTGGCTGGAAGACCACCGTGCTCGATTCCAGCCCCAGCGAGGCCGGCGGCTTTAAGTCCATCGAGTTCAAGGTCGAGGGCGACCGCGTCTACTCCGTCATGAAGTTTGAGTCCGGCGTACACCGTGTCCAGCGCGTTCCCAAGACCGAGTCCCAGGGCCGTATCCAGACCTCCACGGCAACCGTCGCCGTGCTTCCCGAGGCCGAGGAGATCGACGTCCAGATCAACCAGTCCGACCTGCGCATCGACACCTACTGCGCCTCCGGCCCTGGCGGTCAGTGCGTTAACACCACTTATTCCGCCGTGCGCATCACCCACCTGCCCACCAACACCGTGGTGCAGTCGCAGGAACAGCGCTCCCAGATCCAGAACCGCGAAGTCTGCATGCAGATGCTGCGTGCCCGTCTGTACGAGATGGAGCTCGAGAAGCAGCAGGCAGAGCTCGGTGCCGAGCGCCAGAGCCAGATCGGCCACGGCAACCGTTCCGAGAAGATCCGTACCTACAACCAGCCCCAGGACCGCGTGACCGATCACCGCATCGGTTTCAACTCCACCTACAACGGCGTCCTTCTGGGCGATCAGCTCGGCACCGTCATCGAGGCGCTCGCCGCCGCCGAGCGAGCCGAGAAGCTGGCACAGGCGGTTTAGGTTCCGCCGTTCTACCGAACGGCGGACCAGTCGACGCTGCGCGCCGTCCAGAGCGACAATTTGTCATTCAAAAGGCAGGGCATGACCAGAAGGTCTATGCCTTGCCTTTTTCATGCCAACTTGTTCGCTCTGGACGTCGCTCGCTGACATTGCCAAAACATCGGCGTTTCCTTGGTTGTCAAATGATCCGTAGGGAGTCATTGGTGACATTGCTTTGAGATGTTATTCAATCGGTTCTGATGGCCTTTGAGCTGCTTGCCTGCTAAAAGCAATTAACGATATCTATCCGCTACCGAAAATAATGCTCAAAAAATCGTCCAAGAAGTCGCGGGGCCCTTTTTGGTGCGTCGCGCGTCAAGCGATGTGGCAAGTATTTGGTTAGATATTGGTCAGTTTTGGGGCAACCTTGCCAAAAGCTTGACGAATGCAAATCTAGACGTCGGCGAATGAACACTTTGAGCGAGCCCGGTGCAAAATTCTGGGCTGATTCTCGATAATCGCCTTCAATCGTCCCTTGCCAAGCGCTGGCCTCGCTTACAATCTGCTCCGACATTCGCGCGCCGCCCGGCGCTTAAGAGGGGAGGGCCCCATGGCAAACGAGATTTGGACCATCAAGCGTTGTCTCGAGTGGACCAAGGAGTACCTGGCCGAGCGCGGCGAGGAGCATCCCCGTCTTTCTGCCGAGTGGCTGCTGTGCGCGGCCACGGGCCTGGCGCGTATCGACTTGTATATGCGCATGGACGAGACGCTTAACGCAGCCCAGCTCGAGACCATGCACGCGGCCGTCGTTCGTCGCGCCAAAGGCGAGCCGCTGCAATACATCACGGGCAGCACGCAGTTTCGCATGATCGACGTCGCGTGCGCCCCCGGTGTGCTCATTCCGCGCCCCGAGACCGAGATGCTCGTCGAGGAAGTCCTCAATTATCTGGATACCGAGGTGCTGAGCCCCGAGGCCGCTGCCCGTCAGCGTGTTGAGCTGCCTTGGAACGATGAGGTCGAGCAGGCCCGCAAAGCTGAGGCGGCGCTGGCCGACGAACGCGCGACCGCCGAGCGCCGTGCTGCCAACCTGACGGCCGCCGATGAGGCTGCGCTGGGTAGCGACGTGCTCGGTAGCCGCGCCTATGCCGAGGAGCTTGCCGATCGCGAGGCCGAGGAAGCCGCCGCGCAAGCAGCAGAAGCCGAAGCCGCAAAAGCCGCCGAGCCCGAGCTCGACGAATACGACATCGCCATCGAGGGCGCCGACCAGGAGACGGTTTCAGCTCAGGATGCCGCTGTGTCTGCCCCAGCCGAGCCCCGCACTGCCCGCGTTCTCGAGGTCGGCTGCGGCACGGGCTGTATCTCGCTCTCGATCGCCTGGGAGCGTCGCGGCCACGTCACCTGCACTGCTACCGATATCGAGCCGCGCGCCATCGACCTTGCTACCAAAAACCGCGATGCGCTTGGCCTCACGTCCGATGAGGTCGCCTTCAGCCTCACGAACCTGGTGAGCTCCATTCCCCGTGAAGAGTGGGGCACCTTTGACGTACTCGTCTCCAACCCGCCCTACATCCCCACCGATGTCATGCGCTCGCTGCCGCACGAGGTCAAGGACTTTGAGCCCGATCTGGCGCTCGAGGGTGGCGCCGACGGCCTCGATATCTTCCGTCGCCTGCTCAACGCGGCGCCCTACATGTTGCGTGCCGGCGGCCTCTTTGCCTGCGAGCTCTACGAGGGCGCGCTCGACGCTGCGGCCGAGCTCTGCCGCCAAGCGGGTCTGTCGGACGTGCGCATCGTCCACGACCTCACCGATCGCCCCCGCATCGTCCGAGCCATCGTCACCGAGCCCAAACAGCGCCAGTAATATTTATTAACTGGTTAGCAAAAATTATAAATTAGTTTATAATTAGGACGGCTGAAAGAGGTCGGCCCATGCAACCTCCTACCTTTCGGGAAATCATTGCCCTACTCAAGCACGATGGATTCGTGAAGGTCGCGCAAGTCGGTAGTCATGCTAAGTATGTTTCTGGTGACCGTGTTGTCACCGTGAACGGCTCTGGTGGTGATCGACCAAAGAAGGGCACGTGGGCAAGTATTCGTCGCCAAGCTGGATGGTAGTTGGAGGCAAAATGAGGCAGCGATTTACCTATGACTGCGTTCTCATAAAAGAAGACGACGGTTACTGCGCTAGCTTCCCGCAGATTCCCGGCGCCTTTGCCGATGGCGATACGCGCGAAGAAGCGATTGCCCATGCTACCGAGGCACTGATGGCGTTTTTGGCCGACGACCTCAACAACGGTTTGACTCCGGCGGGGTACGAACGCTCGGCCGAGGTCGTGGCCCTTTCAGTCGAAATCGACCACGAGGACGCTCGGGAAGCGGCGTGCCGAACATTTAAAGACGCAGCGCTGGACCTCAAAGTCTCCGCTCCGCGGATTACCGCGCTGGTCAAAGCCGGAAAGCTCGATGTTGAACTCGTCGACGGCCGTCGGATGATAACGATAGACAGCATCGAGCGCTACGCCGCCCAAGAACGCCACGCCGGCAGGCCAAAGAAGTTCGTCGCAGTCCAGTAACCCCCTCACTTTCACCGACTACTAGAGCCGCTCACCAAACCAACATGCGCTCTGGGCAAATAGGTTGAACGTTTCGTGCGAGAATGCCCCACAGTAAACAAACTTGCACCAGAGCGTAAGGGGCTGGCATACACATGCAGACGGTCTATCGGGTATACGAGGGAACGCGCGAGCCGCATCGGCTTGCCGTCGAGCGCGCGGCCGAGGTGCTCGGCCGCGGCGGCCTGGCTTTGATCCCGACCGAGACCGTCTACGGTGTCGCCGTGGCAGTCAACGCCTTCTCGGACGCCGTGCCCCAAGATACAAGCGAATTCCCATCGTGGCCGCGCGATCCGCAGGCTGCCGTCAATGGCGCCGCAGTTCCTGCGCTCGGCACCGGCTATCGCCGTATCTTCACTCTCAAGCAACGTGACCTCACGCAAACCGTCGCTTGGCTGGTCGATGGCGTCGAAGCACTCGACCGCTATGGCGTGGATATCCCGGAAGATGCCCGCATACTCGCGCGACGATGCTGGCCGGGAGCCCTGACTATCGTGGTCAAGGCAGCCCCCTGCGTGCCGACCTTCATGCGCGCCGCCGACGACACGGTGGCACTTCGCGCTTCGGCCTCGCCCGTGGTGCAGGCGCTCATCCGCGCCTGTGGCAGCCCCCTTGCCTGCACCAGCGCCAACACGCATGGCGCGCCCGCGCCGGCAAGTTTTATCACGGTGGAGGGTCGCATCCTGGAGGGGGTCGATGTTGCCGTCGACGCCGGTGAGACCCCGTGTCGCGACGCCTCGACCATCGTGTCGTTTCAGCACGGCGAGCTCCAGATCCTGCGCCAAGGCGCACTTCCCGCATCAGAGATCGAATGGGTCCTGTCCGACCCGATGCAATAGAAAGGTTTAAGCGATGTCGTTGAATCTGGGCAGCCTGGGCATGGAAGATGCCTCGTTTGACTTTGGCGGTTCCTACATCATGGCGCTCGACTGCGGCACCACCTCGGTACTTGCGACCATCGTCGACGAGTACGGATGCATCGTCGCGCAGGCACGTCGCAGCGTCAAAACCAGCTTCCCGCGTCCCGGCTGGGTGGAGCAAGACCCCATGGCGGTCCTTGCTAGCCAGATCGCCGTCATGATGGAAGTCCAGTTTAAGAGCGGTATCCACTCCGACCGCATTGCTGCCATCGGCATCTCCAACCAGCGCGAGACCACGGTGGTCTGGGATCGCGTGAGCGGTCAGCCGATCTATAACGCTATCGTATGGCAGTGCCGCCGTACCGCACCTTTGATCGACGAGCTTGTCGAGCAGGGCGCAGAAGGGCTGGTGCGCTCCCGCACGGGACTCACGCTCGACCCGTATTTCTCGGCCTCCAAGGTGCAGTGGATTCTCGACAACGTCGACGGCGCACGCGAAAGCGCGGCGGCGGGCGACCTCATGTTTGGCACCATCGACACCTGGCTCATCTACAACCTCACCGGCGGCCAGGTCTTTGCCACCGACTACACCAATGCCAGCCGCACGGCACTCTTTAATATCCATACGCTCGATTGGGACGACGACCTGCTGGCACTCTTTGACGTTCCACGTTCCATGATGCCCGAGGTTCGCTGGAGCTCGGGCGACTACGGCCGCGTCGCGAGCGACATCATGACCAACATGCCGCCCATCATGGGCGTGGCGGGTGACCAACAGGCGTCGCTGTTCGGCCACTGCTGTTTCCGTCCCGGCCAGACCAAAAACACCTATGGCACGGGTTGCTTTATGCTCATGAACACCGGCGACGAGATCGTCGAATCCAAGAATGGCCTGGTCTCCACCATCGGTATCGCTGCGGACGGCAAAGTCAGCTATGCGCTCGAGGGCTCTATTTTTGCCGCCGGCTCAACGATGAACTGGCTTCGCAACAACATGGGCATCATCTCGAGCGTGAGCGAGTCGGCACAACTCGCTGCTTCGATTAGCGACAACGAGGGCTGCTACTTCGTTCCCGCCTTTGCGGGTTTGGGTGCTCCCTGGTGGGACCCGCATGCTCGCGGTATCGTGTGCGGTCTGACCGGCGCCTCGAGCCGTGCGACCATCGTACGTGCCGCCTGCGAATCCATGGCATATCAGAGCTACGACGTGCTGCGCGCCATGGAGCAGGACGTGGGGCTTTCGATTGAGCGCCTGTCTGTCGATGGCGGTGCCTCGCGCAACGAGTTCATCATGCAATTCCAGGCCGACCTGCTGGATATCCCCGTGCTGCAATGCGAGACGGTGGAGACCACGGCAATCGGTGCCGCGTACTTGGCGGGTCTTGCCGTCGGCTATTGGGAAGACCTGGAAGAGCTGGAGCAAAATGCCCAGATCGTTAGGACCTTCCTTCCCCACATGTCCGCCGAGCGCCGCGAGCAAAACCTTGCGGGCTGGCGTGATGCAGTCAGGCGCTCGCTCAGCACCTCACAGTAGGGCTGCGATGGGCTGCTCGATACAACAAACCGCTAAACTAATGCATGGCGTGCGGCGGCAACATTGCTGCGCGCCTTGTCAGCAAGGCCGTTTTGCGGCCGCAACGAAAGGGGCAATCAATCCATGACCGTCACCTACGATGCGTCCCGTGTGACGCTTGTCGATCACCCGCTCGTCCAGCACAAGCTGTCGATCCTGCGCGACAAAAACACCGGCACCAACCAGTTCCGCCAGCTCGTGCGCGAACTCGCGCTTTTTGACGGCTACGAGGCCATGCGCGACCTGCCTATGGAAGACGTCGAGGTCGAGACCCCCATCACTACCGCCACGTTCAAACAGCTTGCCGGCAAGAAACTCGCCATCGTGCCCATCCTGCGTGCGGGCCTTGGCATGGTCGACGGCATCCTCGACCTGGTGCCCTCCGCTCGCGTGGGTCACATCGGCATGGAGCGCGACGAGGTCACCCACGAGCCGCACGAGTATTACTGCAAGATGCCCAAGGATATCGACCAGCGCATCTGCCTGGTTGTCGACCCCATGCTCGCCACGGGCGGTTCGGCCGAGATGGCCATCAGCTACCTGCGCGGGCGCGGTGTCAAGGACATCCGCATGCTGTGCATCGTCGCGGCCCCCGAGGGCCTCAAGTCGCTGACCGAGAAGGATCCCGATGTACATATCTATACCTGCGCCATCGACGACCATCTCAACGAGGCTGCCTACATCGTTCCCGGCCTCGGCGACGCCGGCGACCGCATCTACGGCACGCTCTAGTCGCTGGGCTAAACGGCCGCGGCTGCAAATACGAAGAAACGGTGCGCGCGGACGAACAAAAGGCGACCGCGCGCACTTCTGTTAACGGACGTTTTGCCCTGCAGGGTTCGAGAAAAACGTATTACCGTACCTGCGGCATAAAGAAGGTCTTAAGAAAACGAACAGGTGCGTATTAACCGATGCTTTTTCGGTTGTACTTTAGCGATTGGCTCGTACAATAGTCACCAATGTTTGGCGGGAACTGTTCTGTGAAGCGTTAAAAAGGAAAGTGAGGACGCCAGTGTTTCAGATAGCCGATCTGCTCGCTATCGTTGCAGGCGCCATCGCGGGCGCAATTGCCTTCCTTCCCTTTGTCTTTACGCTCAAGCCGGTTCTTGACGATAAACAGAATGCGGACATGCTCAAGGGTATGGTGAGTCTGGCGGTCTCGGCAATCGCCCTGCTCGTCTTTACCTTGGTTGTGTTTGTGTTGTTCGGAGAGGCATTTCGCATGTTCCTCCTGGGCGAGGCGATCGGCTTCGTGGCCTTTATGGCTGCCTGCACGGTTCGTGTCGTCAAGGCGCTGCGAGATCCTCATGAGGTCGAAAGGTAAGTCGTGGAAATTTTTGAAAAGCTGCCTGATGAGATTAATCATCTGGTCAGCGAGTTCAGCTCCACCCCTGTCGTGGGCGATCTGAGCTGCGGCATCACGCAGTACTCGTTTTGGCTGATCGTCTCCACGATCGTGCTCCTGATCGTCCTGGCCGTGTTCAAGAAGAAGCAGACCCTGGTCCCCAAGGGCTTCTTCGTCAACGGTTTCGAGTACATCATCGAGTACGTCGAGAACGATATCGGCAAGGGCGTCGTGGGTGAGAACTGGAAGAAGCACTTCCCGTTCCTGTGCTCGCTTTTCCTGTTCATCCTGATCAATAACATGATCGGCCTGATTCCGGGAATGAAGCCCGGCACCGGCGCAATCGGCTCCACCGCCGCGCTCGCCATCTTCGCCTTCGTGTACTTCATCTACTACGGATGCAAGGCTCACGGCGTGATCGGCTACATCAAGAGCCTCGCCCCGCAGGGCGTAAGCTTCCCGATGAACGTGCTTGTGTGGGTCGTCGAGCTTTTCTCGACCTTCCTGCGTCTCATCACGCTTGCCGTCCGTCTGTTCTGCAACATGTTCGCAGGACACGTGGTCATGGGCTCGTTCGCCATCATGGCGAGCATGTTCATGCAGCCGCTGCTTCAGCAGGTTTCCGCGGCCCACGCCGTTGGCGCCCTGCCTTCGCTAGCCTGGCTTGCCATCCTCATCCTGATCTATGCGATCGAGCTTGTGGTCGGCGCCATCCAGGCTTACGTCTTCACGGTCCTTACCGCCGTGTATGTCTCCGAGGCAGAGGAGGTCGCGGAGGAGGAGTAGCCTTCCGCTCGCGCCTTAAAGGTAAGCAATTCGTTAAACCGCCGGTGCCCGTACCCATGGAGCCCGGCAGTTATAAAAAAGGTTATCCTGCGTGAAATAAGACACGCACGACAAAGGAGGAATCGTGGGAGTTATCGGTTACGGTCTCGGTGTTATCGGCGCTGGTCTTGCTATCGGCCTGTCTGCTCTGGGTGCTACGGGTGCTATGGCCCGTCAGCCTGAGGTCCAGGGCCGCGTGTTCACCGTCTTCATCATGGGCTCCGCCTTCGGCGAGGCTCTGGCTCTGATCGGCTTCGTTGTCGCGCTGATCGTTAAATAGCACGGAGCGTCAAGTATGAATCTTTCATCCCAGAAGAGCGCGATCGCACTCTCCGCGTCCGCGGCCGCGCTGCTCATGCCGGTTTCCGCGTTCGCTGAGGACGGCGCTGCCGGTGCGGACATCCTCATCCCTAAGATGGCGGAGTTCATCCCGGCGCTTATCGCCTTCCTGATTATCTGGATCGTGCTGGCCAAGGTCGCCCTGCCGGGCATCATGAAAACCATGGAGGAGCGCGGCAAGAAGATCGAGGAGAGCCTCGACGAGGCCGAGAAGACCAAGCAGGAGGCTATCGCCAAGCGCGCTGAGTCCGACTCGATCGTCACCGACGCCCGTCGTCAGGCTGCCGACATCGTTCTCGAGGCCCGTAAGGACGCCGAGTCCGAGCGCGCCCGTATCATCGAGGCTGCTCACAAGGAGGCCGAGGAGATCATCGCCAAGGCCCATACGACCGTCGAGGACGAGCGCAAGTCCATTTACGCCGGTGCCGCGAGCTCCATCGCCGACCTGTCCGTTGCCGTCGCCACCAAGATCGTAGGCGAGGCACTCGAGGACGATGCCGAGCAGAAGAAGCTCATCGAGCGCTACATCCAGGAAGCAGGTAGCCTGAATGCCGACTAGCCGCTATCAGGACAAGGTGCTCGAGACCTACGCGCGCTCCCTTCTGGAAGCCGCTAAGGCCGAGAACCATGTGTTCGAGGACCTCGAGATGATCGAGCGCTTGGCTTCTGCCAGCCCCGAGATCATCGCCGTGCTCGACACCATGTCCAAGCGCGACCAGCTCGACCTTCTTCCCAAGGTGGCAGCTGCCTTTAAGTATGTTGCCGAGGAAGACGAGGATGTAGTGGGCGTGACCGTCACCACGGCGATCCCGCTCGACGACGAGCTGCGTCAAACCATCACTAAGAAATGCGAGCAGGACTTCGGCCGCAAGGTATTCCTTATCGAGCGGGTCGACCCGTCTATCGTGGGCGGCCTGGTGCTCGAGGCCCGCGGCGAGCGTCGTGATATTTCCGTCAAGACGCAGCTGCGCATCGCGCAGGAGACCCTCGCAAACTCTGCTAATTCGTACGGAGGTGAAGCCTAATGTCCGAAACCCTCAATGCCCAGGATATCGCCAAGAAACTGCAGGAGCAGCTCACGAGCCTCTCCGCGACGGTCGATACGCATGAGGTTTCAACGGTCGACGAGGTAGGCGACGGCATCGCGCGCGTCTCCGGCCTCAAGAGCGCCATGGCAGGCGAGCTTCTGGAGTTCAAGAGCTCCGATACCGGTGAGACCGTCTTCGGCCTTGCCCAGAACCTTGACCGTGACGAGGTCGGCGCCGTTCTGTTCGGTGCCGTCGACTCCATCAAGGAAGGCGACGAGTGCCGCACCACTGGCCGCATTATGGATATCCCCGTGAGCCGTGCCATGCTCGGCCGCGTCGTCAATCCGCTCGGCCAGCCCATCGACGGCCTGGGCGACATCGTCGCCACGCACCGTCGCCCCATCGAGTTCAAGGCTCCCGGCGTCATCGATCGTACCCCGGTGTGCGAGCCGGTTCAGACCGGTCTGCTCGCTATCGACTCCATGGTGCCTATTGGCCGCGGTCAGCGTGAGCTCATTATCGGCGACCGTAAGACCGGTAAGACCGCCATCGCCATCGACGCTATCCTCAACCAGCGCGGCAAGGGCATGGTCTGCATCTATGTCGCCATCGGCCAGAAGGCCTCCACGGTTGCCAACATCCGCGAGACCCTCGCTCAGCACGGTGCGCTCGACTACACCATCATCGTTTCGGCCACAGCTGCCGATTCCGCCCCTATGCAGTACATCGCGCCTATGGCCGGTGCCGCTATCGGCGAGTTCTTCATGTACAACGGCGAGGACGGCAAGCCCGCCAGCGAGACCAACCCCGGCGGCCACGTGCTCGTCATCTACGACGACCTGTCCAAGCAGGCTGTGGCCTACCGTCAGATGTCGCTGACGCTGCATCGTCCGCCCGGACGCGAGGCCTATCCTGGCGACATCTTCTACCTGCACTCTCGTCTGCTCGAGCGTGCCGTCAAGATGTCCAAGAAGAACGGTTACGGCTCCATGACGGCACTGCCGATCATCGAGACCCAGGACGGCGACGTCTCGGCCTACATTCCGACCAACGTCATTTCCATTACCGATGGTCAGATCTACCTGCAGTCCGAGCTCTTCTTCCAGGGTCAGCGCCCGGCAGTCGACGTGGGCATCTCCGTGTCCCGCGTCGGTGGCGATGCGCAGACCAAGGCCATGAAGCAGGTCGCCGGCAACCTCCGTCTGGACCTTGCTTCGTACCAGGAGCTCGCCGGCTTCACGCAGTTCGGCTCCGACCTCGACGAGGCCACGCAAAAGCAACTGACCCATGGTGCTCGCATGACCGAGCTCCTGAAGCAGCCGCGTTACAAGCCGTTTGAGGTTGGCGAGCAGATCGTTACGCTGTTCGCTGGCAACGAGGGCTTCCTGGATGACCTGGAGATCGCCGACGTGCTGCCCTTCCGTGCCGAGCTCATCGAGTACATGGACAATGGCTTTGGCTCGCTGCTCGACAAGGTTCGCGCCAAGAAGATCGATGATGACACCAAGGCTGAGCTCTTGCGCGTCATCGGCGACTTCAAGCAGCAGTTCATGGCCAAGCACCATTCGGATGTTTCTGGATCAGAGGAGAACTAAGCCCCATGGCTAACCTTCGCGACATTAAGAAGCGAATCTCCTCGGTTACCACGACCAAGCAGATCACGCGCACGATGGAGATGGTCTCTACGGCCAAGATCCGTCGTGCCCTCGATCGCTCCAAGCAGGCCGAGCCCTATAAGGAGGCGCTGACCGACGTCATGTTGACGGTCGCCGGCGACGCCTCCTGTTCGGGCACCGATCCCATGCTGCAGAAGCATGAGAGCGTCAAGCATGGCCTGATTGTCGTTATTGCCTCGGACCGCGGCCTTGCCGGCGGTTTCAATACGACGGTGGAGCGCACGGCCGAAAAGCTCGCCGCTTCTTGGGCGAACGACGGCATCGAGTGCGAGATCATCGCGTGCGGGCGTAAGCCGGCCACGTATTTCCGTGACCGCGCAAACGTTGTCATGCACTTTGAGGGCAACTCCTCTGAGCCCGATTTCAATCAGGCCCGCATGATCTCCTCTCATATCTGCGATGCGTATCGTGCCGGTGAGCTTGACCGTGTCGAGCTTGTCTACCACCACGCCAAGAACCGCGTGGATCAGGAGCTTCGCGTCGAGCATCTGTTGCCGCTCGACCCCGAGATGATCGCTATGGCCCACGGTCCGCGTAAGAACGAGACCGACGCCCCTAAGCGCATCTCGTCCACGTTCGAGTTCGTGCCCTCTCCCGAGCATGTTCTCGGCAAGCTTGTGCCGTCTTACATCCTGACGGTCATCTACCAGGCCCTGATCGATTCGGCGGCTGCCGAGCAGGGTGCACGCCGCAAGGCCATGCACTCCGCGACGGAAAACGCCACCGCGATCATCTCGACCCTTACCCGCACGTATAGTCGCGTGCGCCAGGCTTCGATCACGACCGAGATTAACGAGATCGTCGGCGGAGCCTCAGCATTGGAGGAACAGTAATGGCTAATAACACCGTAAAGCTTGCGGTCGAGGAAGCCACCAAGAAGACGACTGCCGGTGATGGTCGCATCGTGCGAATCATCGGCCCTGTCGTCGACGTCAAGTTTGACGGCGCGGTGCCCCCGATCTACAACGCGCTCACGGTCGAGGCCGAGACCCCGATCGGTCATCTGAGCACGATCCTCGAGGTCGAGAGCCAGCTTCCGGGCGGCGTCGTCCGCACGGTCGCCATGTCCTCGACCGACGGCCTGCAGCGCGGCCTCATCGCCACCGATACCGGTGAGCCCATGAAGATGCCCGTTGGCCCCAAGACGCTCGGCCGAATTTGGAACGTTATGGGCAAGCCCGTCGACGGCAAGCCCATGCCCGAGGTGGAGGAGTTCTACCCCATCCACCATGCAGCGCCCCGTTTCGACGAGCTCACCACCAAGACCGAGATCTTCGAGACCGGCATCAAGGCCGTCGACCTGCTCGAGCCCTACATCCGTGGCGGCAAGACGGGCCTGTTCGGCGGCGCCGGCGTCGGCAAGACCGTTCTGATTCAGGAGCTCATCAACAACCTCGCCCAGGAGCACGGCGGCACCTCGGTGTTCACCGGCGTCGGCGAGCGTACCCGCGAGGGCACCGACCTCTTCCTCGAGATGAGCGAGTCTGGCGTTATCGACAAGACCTGCTTGGTCTATGGTCAGATGAACGAGCCGCCCGGAGCGCGTCTGCGCATCGGTCTGGCCGGCCTTACCACCGCTGAGTACTTCCGCGATCGCGGCCAGGACGTTCTGCTGTTCATCGACAACATCTTCCGCTTCTCCCAGGCGGGTTCCGAGGTTTCCGCACTGCTGGGCCGTATGCCGTCCGCCGTTGGTTACCAGCCCACGCTGGCAACCGAGATGGGCGACCTCCAGGAGCGCATTACCTCGACCAAGACGGGCTCCATTACCTCCGTCCAGGCTGTCTACGTCCCCGCAGACGACCTGACCGACCCGGCGCCTGCCACGACGTTTACGCACCTCGACGCCACCACGGTTCTTTCGCGTAGTATTTCGTCGCTCGGCCTGTTCCCGGCTATCGACCCGCTCGCGTCTTCCTCCGACGCTCTCGATCCCTCGATCGTCGGCGAGGAGCACTACCGTGTCGCCGTCAAGGTCCAGGAGCTCCTGCAGGAGTACTCCGACCTTCAGGACATCATCGCCATTCTGGGTATGGACGAGCTGTCCGAGGAACAGCGCCTTACGGTCAACCGTGCCCGTAAGATTCAGCAGTTCCTCTCGCAGTCCTTCCACGTCGCCGAGAAGTTCACCGGTAACCCCGGTGTCTACGTCCGCGTCGAGGATACCGTCCGCTCTTTCGCCGAGATTGTCGACGGCAAGGCCGATGACCTGCCCGAGCAGGCTTTCCGCTATGCTTCCACGATTGAGGACGTGCGCGAGCGCGCCCGCAAGATGGGGGAGAAGTAGGTTATGCGTATCCGCATCGTGTGCCCCGTGAGCTGCGCCTATGAGGGCGACGCTGCGTTTGTGTCGATTCCGTCCACGGATGGCGAGTTTGGCGTTCTGCCTGCTCACTCCAGCGAGATCTGCACGATCGACCGCGGTTACGTTCGCGTTTCCGATAAGGCCATGGGCACTGTCGACCACACGTTTGCCGTGGCCGGCGGCTATGCCCAGGTTGCGGACGATGTCGTGACCGTTCTCGCCGAGCGCGCTTGCGATTTGGCGACCGTCGATGCCGACAAGCTTAAAGCTGATATTCAAGGTTTTGAAGAGAAGCTGGGTAATTTGTCGGAGGATGATGCACGCCGCGCCTACCTCTATAATGAAATCGCATGGTGTAAGCTCAAGCTTGCCCAATAGTCAAACGATTTAGCGTTCGACCATTTGCGAACACATCATGCCCGGGATGGCTTGGCCACCCCGGGCATGCTTTTTGAAAGGGTAGACCTTGGATATTATCCGCGTTGAGGGTGGCCACGCCATCGGAGGCTCCGTGCCCGTCTCGGGTGCTAAGAACTCCGCGCTCAAACTCATGGCGGCAACGCTTCTGGCGCCGGGCAAGACGACGCTGCAGAACGTGCCCGATATTTCCGATGTCCACGTGATGGGCAAGGTGCTCAAGGGCATGGGCGCTACGATCGATGTTCTCGACGAGCACACGCTCGAGATCGATACCTCTCAGGTCGATTCCTGGGAGGCTCCCTATGAGCTCGTCGCTAAGATGCGTGCTTCCACCGCCGTCATGGGGCCCCTACTGGGTCGCTTCCATCGCGCCAAGATCGCCATGCCGGGCGGCTGCAACTTAGGTGCCCGCAAGATCGACATGCATATTCTGGGTCTCGAGGCCCTGGGCGTCGAGTTTGATACCGCCCACGGCTACATCAACGCCAGCGCGCCTCAGGGCCTGCGCGGTACCACCGTCACGCTCGAGTTTGCCAGTGTCGGTGCGACCGAGAACCTCATTATGGCATCCGTGCGCGCGCAGGGCACCACGGTTATCGACAATGCCGCCCGCGAGCCCGAGATCGTCGATCTCGCCAACATGCTCAACGAAATGGGTGCCAAGATTGTTGGCGCCGGTACGCCTGTCGTGACCATCGAGGGCGTGGAAGAGCTGCATCCTGTTACCCATCGCGTAGTGGGCGACCGCATCGAGGCCGGTACCTTTATCGTCGCCGGTGCGTTGATGGCAGACGATCGCGGTGTCGATGTCACGGGCTTTTGTCCCATTCACTTGGGTATGGTGCTCAAGAAGATGGAGCTCATGGGTATCGACTGCGAGCGCGTCGAGGATGGCGTCCATGTGAACCGTGCCGAGCGTATCAAGCCTGTCGACATCCAGACGCTTCCGTTCCCCGGCTTCCCGACCGACATGCAGGCACAAATTATGGTGCTCTCCGCCCTCTCCGGCGGCAGTTCCGTTATTACCGAGAACATCTTCGAGAATCGCTTTATGTTTGCCTCTGAGCTGGTGCGCATGGGTGCCGACATTCGTATCGAGAGCCATCATGCCATGATTCATGGCGTCAAGGGCTTCTCGGGTGCACAGGTTACCTCGCCCGATCTGCGCGGCGGAGCGGCCCTCGTCGTAGCGGGCTTGATCGCCGACGGGACGACCGAGGTTTCGGCTATCCATCACATCAAGCGCGGCTACGAGCAGTTTGTCGAAAAGCTGCAGGCGCTTGGCGCGCATGTCGAGCATGCTACCGTCCCCGATCCCGTCATCTACTAATACAGGTTGCCTATGTTTAATAAAAAGCCCCTCGCGGATACCACCACCCGAAGACCCTCAACTGGTGCGCAGGCCAAGATCTACAGTCGCGATAACGTGGCTCGCTATTCCGAGCGCGCTCGTCAACGTCGCCGTAGCCACACGATTCGTCACGTCGCGCTCATTGTCGTGCTTGGCGTGCTGCTGAGTGCCACTACCGCTGCCGGCCTGTGGTTTGCCACCATTATGGGCAAGCTCGGCGATTCTAATGTCATTACTGACAATCTGCGTCGGGTTCTGGTTGACACCGATGAGGCAAAGGATCCGTTCTACGTGCTGCTTCTTGGCACCGACGGCCGTCCGGGCGAGGATACGTATCGTGCCGACTCGATTATCCTGGCACGCATCGACCCCACGCAAAAGCAGGCGACGCTCATTTCCGTTCCGCGCGACACCAAGGTCGAGTACAAGGGCGAGACCATGAAGATCAACGCCTGCCATACCGTTGGCGGCGCCGAGGCCATGGTCGAGGCGGTCAACGAGCTGTGCGGTGTTCAGATTTCCCACTATGCCGAGGTTAGCTTCGACGGTATGCAGGCGCTGATTGATTCGGTTGGCGGTATCGACATTAACGCAACCGATGATGTTGACGACCCCGAGCACCTGGATATTAAGATTACCGCTGGCCAGCAGCATATGGACGGTGCCACCGCCCTTACCTATGCCCGCTGCCGCTACACCTATGCCGACGGCGATTACACGCGCATGCGCCACCAGCGTCAGGTGCTTGGCGCCCTTGCCAACCAGATTCTCAATAACTTCGATGCCACGAAGATCTTTGGCCTGGTTAATTCGCTGTCCGATATGCTCGTGACCGATATGAGCGTTCAGGATATCGTCTCTACGGTCAACGCCATGCGCGGTATGGATGTCGACGGTATCTACTCGGCCAACCTGCCTTCGTACGCCGACGACAGCACCATGATTGACGGTGTGAGCTACGTCTTTGTCTACGAGGACGAGCTCAAGGAAATGATGGAGCGCGTCGATGCCGGCAAGGATCCCAAGGGTCCCAACACCATGGGTCTTTCCGACGGCTCCAGCTCTACGATCGGCGACCTCAGCAACAACACGTCTGACGACTACGCAAACGGCACCGCAACCTCATCGGTCAGCTCTGACGATTCCGATGGCTCAAGCGATTCGAGCGATTCGGACTACTACGAACAGCCCACCGGCGACGGCAACGGTTACGAGGCCAACTACTAAGTTACGGCGTTTTACCAAACGCCGTAACGACTCGACGCTGCGCGCCGCCCAAGGCGACAATTTGTCATTCAAAAGGCAGGGCATGACCAGAAGGTCAATGCCCTGCCTTTTTCATGCCAACTTGTTCGCCTTGGACGTCGCTCGCTGACGTTGGCTCAACCTGCGATGTTGACTACTCCCCTTGTATCAAAAACCGCCCCGTTCTCTGTAGAGGACGGGGCGATTCGTCTTTTGGGCTTATGCAGCCAGGCTTATGCGAAACGGGCGACGAGCTCCTGCAGGACGTCGGTCATCTTGACGAGCGAACTGACCGGGACAAACTCGTTGACGCCGTGGTAGCAATAGCCGCCGGTGGAAAGGTTGGGGCAGGGCAGACCGCGGAACGACAGCTGCGCGCCGTCGGTGCCGCCGCGAATCGGCAGCACTTGGGGCTCAACGCCGCAGGCAAGGTAGGCTTCCTTGGCAACATCAATAAGCTCGGGATAGTCACGAACGATCTCGGCCATATTTCGATACTGCTGCTTAATCTCGACCGTCACGCGCTTGTCACCCAAGCGCTGGTTGAGCATCGAGGCGGCGGCATCAATAAGGTCGAGTTTCTGCTGGAACTTGGCTGCGTCATGGTCGCGGACTATATAGCGCGCTGTGGCGTGATCGACGGTTGCAGATACACCCTCAAGGTGATAAAAGCCCTCGTAGCCTTCCGTATACTCCGGGCGCTGCACGTAGGGGAGCAACGCGTTGAAGTCGCAGAACAGATTGCCTGCGTTAACCATACGGCCTTTGGCGTCGCCCGGGTGGATGGACTGGCCCTCAAAGCAGACGGTCGCCTCAGCGGCATTAAAGCACTCCCACTCCAGCTCGCCGATGGGGCCACCGTCGACCGTGTAGGCATACTTGCAGCCAAAGGTATCGATATCCAACAGCTCGGCTCCGTGGCCGATCTCCTCGTCAGGGCAGAAGCAAATGCCGAGTGCGGGATGGGGCAGAGAAGGGTCCTGAGCGATACGCGCGACAAGCGACATGATCTCGGCGACGCCTGTCTTGTCGTCCGCGCCCAGCAGCGTGGTGCCATCGCTGCAGACCAGGTCCTCACCCGCGAGGTCGTTCAGGGCGGGAAGCTTGGCGGTACTCATGGCAACGGGCTTACCGTCAACCGTGCCGCAGACCAGGTCGCCGCCCTCGTAGTGTACGATGTGCGGCTTCACGCCGGCGCCCGGTGCAACTTCGGTGGTGTCGAGATGGGCGATCAGGCCAAGGGCGGGCTTGTCCTCAGCGCCCGCACTTGCGGGGATATGCGCGCAGACATAGGCATGCTCGGTCACGTGGGCATCTTCCGCACCAAGCTCGCGCAGCTCTTCAGCCAGCACGTTGGCAAGGTCAAACTGAACGACGCTCGAGGGTACCTGGTCGCAGTTTGCATCCTCGGACTGCGTGTTGATCTGGACGTAGCGCAAAAAGCGCTCGAGGACATCGGGGTTCGTGGTGGTGTTTTCCATAAAGACCGCTCCAATCTTGGTCGTCGTGTGCAACAAGAACTCTAGCACGGTATGCCACGGCATACCGCGACGCTTGGATGGGGTAGAATCAGCCATTGAATGCAGAAGGGACGGAAGATCATGGATACGACAAATAGCTCGCGCGAACTACATCTGACGGTGGCGAACGAAGACTACTTGGAGTGCATGGTTCGCATTGAAAGCGAAGAGGGGGAAACCAACGGCGTGCGATCGGTCGACATCGCGCAGCGCCTTGGCGTCTCCAAGGCATCGGTCAATAAAGCGGTTTCGGCGCTCAAGGCATCCGAGCTTGTCGAGCAATCGCACTACGGCAAGGTAATCCTGACCGATCGCGGCCGCGAGGTTGGCACGGCTATCTGGTACCGTCATCGCCTCATCCGCACGTTTTTGGTTCAGGAGCTCGGTGTCGAATTTGAGCGAGCCGATTCCGAGGCCTGCATGATGGAGCATGCGCTATCCGAGGACACGATGAGCCGCTGGCTCGCCTATCTCGAAAAGCAGGGAATCAGCGTCGAGGAATAGCGGGATATATATGGATACGAGTTATTACAACCGCTTTGGTGCCGAGGAACTTACGCGCCGCTTGTCGAGCGAGACCTTGTTGGCGCAGGGCCCCATGGGCAGTGTTCTGTTGAGTGAGTACGACGCCGCCGATATTCCACCGGCGTTTTGGAATCTGGCGGAGCCGCAGACCGTTTCTCGTATCCATCGCTTGTATGTCGCCGCCGGTGCGCAGGTGCTCATTACCAATACCTTTCAGGCATCAAGCTATGCCCTCAAGCACGACCAGATTGCGCCGTCCGTGGCGGAGGTCAATCGCGGAGCCGTCGACGATGCCCGCCAGGCGCACCCTCAGCTGCTGCTGGGCTCGATGGGTCCGATCGGTATTGAGTGGTTTGCCGAGGACTCTGCCGAGTTTCGTGAGATCCGAGGCATTGCGCGCGAACAGGCGCACGCCTTGCTCAATGCTGGTGTTGATGGTCTGCTGATCGAGACGGTGACGTCTATCCGTAATTTGCAGCCCATGCTTGCCGGCGCTCGAGATGCCGCTGACGGCATGCCTGTCCTGGTGAGTTTTGTCGTTGATGACAAGGGCGACCTGTTGGGCGATGGCCTCAACATCGAGGCAGCCGTTTTGTACGCCGAAAAACACGGCGCAAACTCGGTTGGTGTTAATTGCTGTTCGCTTGCGGCCGCGAACGCGGCGGTGCCTAGGATGGTTGCATCGGCGACTACTCCCGTCACGGTGCGTCCCAACGTGGGCGATCCGGTCCAGACTCAGGATGGCCCCGTATGGCACGAGAACCCCGAAGCTTTCGCGCGCGCATGCATCGAATGGAGACATGCCGGTGCCGCAATGGTGGGCAGTTGCTGTGGAACCACGGCAATCACTACGGCAGCGATGGCCGAGGCGCTCGATATATAAAGGGCAAAACCGCTCCATACGGGGCGGTTTTTTTATTGCCTGCATGTCTTCGGCAGCATTTGCCCAAATGGTGAATGCTGGTGCCGGCAGGTTGCCGAGTGTGTATCGCGGGTATACCTCATGCGTACCATGATCCAAACACTGTGAGGTGTCTGCGCGTGTGCGCGATAATTCATTTTGGAACTGACGGTTGGCGCGCTCGCGTCGATGAGGACTTCACTGCCGATAACGTTGCCCGTATCGCCGATGCCGTCGGCGAGTTGTGGCAAAAGACCAATCCGGGCAAAACGGTATATATAGGGTTCGACACTCGGCCCCTGGCGCGCGAGTTCGCTGAGCTTGCGGCGGGTGTGCTAGCAGCGCACGGGCTAGACGCCGTGCTCGCTTCGCGACCTGTTCCGACCCCTGCTCTTACGTGGGCGGCGGCTTATGACGGTGAGGCGTGCGGCGCGCTCATGGTGACGGGGTCCCATCATCCGCAGGGTTATCTGTGTCTCAAGATTCGCATGGGTGACGGCTCGACCGCCAACCAGGATGTCATCGAAGAGCTCGAAGAGACCATGGCTCCCGAGCCAATGGGGATCGAGGGGCAATATCGCACCGCGGATATCATTCCTGACTATATGCAAGCGGTGGCATCGTTTGTCGATGCCGAAGCCATCCGCGCCGCGCACCTGCGCGTGGTTGTTGACCCCATGGGCGGCGCAGCTCAGGGCTATCTAGCCGACTTGCTGCGCGAGCTTGGCGTTGAGGTGCACGAGATTCACGCCGGGCAGGCGCCTGACCAAGAAGATATCTGCCCCGACCCCGTTGAGCCGTGGGTGGACGCTTGCGAGCATACGGTTATCGAGGACGGAGCTTGCGCTGGCCTGGTGACCGACGGCGACGCCGACCGTATCGGCGCGGTTGACGAGCGCGGCAGATATATACATCCGCATCAGATCATGGCGCTCGTTTTGGGTGACTTGGTTCAATTTCGTAATTTGGAGGGGCGCGTCGTCGTCAATCTTTCGTGCTCGACGCTCGTGCGTCGCATTGCCGAGGCGCTTGGCTGCCGCGTGACCGTCAAACCAGTCGGTTTCAAATATATAGCGGCGGAGATGAAGAAGGGCGGCGTCCTCATGGGCGGCGAAGAAGCCGGTGGTATCGGCATCGCCGCGCATATGCCCGAGCGCGATGGAATCCTCGCCTGTCTGATTCTGTGTGAGCTTATGGCAAAGACGGACGCGCCTTTGGGCGTTCTGGTCGACCAACTCGAGGACAGTTTTGGTAAGACGAGTTACGGTCGACGCGATTTGCGCCTTGAGGCCGAAGATGCCGAAACGTTACGAACGCTGCTGCCGGGCGTAAACCCCAAGTCGATTTGTGGCAAGGTGCCGCAAAACGTTAGTCATATGGATGGCTTGCGTTTGGCATTCGAGGATGACACGTGGCTGCTGGTCCGTCCTAGCGGGACCGAACCAGTGGTGCGCGTCTACGCCGAGGGGTTCTCGGTGGAAGAACGTGATGAGTTGCTCGATGCTGGCTGTGCTTTAGCTAGGGGAACGTATCCGCTTTAACCATGAGACTGCCTTATATAAAGAGATGCTCGGTGAGCGGTAGTTAACGGCTGGCAAACGTTAGTCGGATCCCAAATTGTGTAGGAAATGTGTACACCCAGATTCCCGCCCCCGGCGCCCCTCCGGTCTGGCAATATATCTCCTTGCCGCGCGGCCCGGTCGGACCGGATCAGCCGC
>NZ_JAQLDQ010000016.1 GCF_028209395.1 Collinsella aerofaciens | reverse complement strand
GTTTTGGTTTGCTGCTCGGACAGTCCTGCGCAAGACGAAGGCCACATTAAGTGGCCTTCTTTGCGTGCGGAACTCGCGACAAACCAAAACCATCTCGCCAGCCCAGCGACCATGGGGTCCCAAGGTTTTCAAAAAAGCGGTCGGCGCGCAGGTGCGCCGACCGCCGATATATGGGGTCTGATATTTTCTACCAGCTAGTTCCTCTTACTCGTCTAGGAGATCCTCTGGCATGTCGTTGCCGTCGCCTAGATCGACAGGGGTTTCTTCGGGGGCAGAGCCGTCTTCTGTGGCTTCGCCTTCGGGCTTCTCCTTGGCGGCCGTCATGCGGGCTACGGCGCAGATGCGGTCGTTGTCGTCGACGGTCATCATCTTGACGCCCTGGGTGGCGCGGCCGGTCTGGCTGATCTCGTCGGTCTTGACGCGAATGACCGTCGCGCCCTCCGTCACGATGAACAGCTCGTGCTGCGGGCCCACCGTCTTCATGGCCGCGAGGTTACCCTTACGCTCGGTCATTTGGATGGTGTAGACGCCCTGGCCGCCGCGATTCTGCTCCGGGTAGTCCGCGACCGGCGTGCGCTTGCCGTAGCCGCGCTCGGTGATGACGAACAGATCGCCGTTGCCGTTAGTGACTTCCATGCCCAGAACGCTCACGCCGTCCTTCATACCGATACCGCGAACGCCGCTGGTATCGCGGCCGGTGGCGCGCACCTGTTCCTCGGAGAACATGATCGCCTTGCCCGCGGTGGTGGCCAGGATAATCTTGTCGCCCTCGCGCACGCGGCGCACGTTCAGCAGCGCGTCGTCGTCACGCAGGTTGATAGCGATCAGGCCGTCGCGGCGGCTGCGGTCATATGCGCTCATTACGGTCTTCTTGACCATGCCGCTCTTGGTGGCAAACATCAGGTACTCGTCGGCAGGGAACTCGCGGCAGCTGATGACGCTCGCGATCTTCTCGCCCTCCTCGAAGGGCAGCAGGTTGACGATTGCGGTACCGCGCGTCTGGCGCGTACCCACCGGCAGCTCGTGCACCTTCAGGCGATAGACCTTACCCTTGCTCGAGAAGAACAGCACGTACTCGTGCGTGGACGCGATGAACATCTCGTCGATGACGTCGTCCTCTTTGAGGTTGACGCCCGACACGCCCTTGCCGCCGCGCTTCTGGGCGCGGTAGGCGGCCACCGGGATGCGCTTGACATAGCCGGTGTGGGTGATGGTCACGACCATGTCCTCATCGGCAATGAGGTCCTCGACGTCCAGGTCCTTCTCGACATGGCTGATCTCGGTGCGGCGCTTATCGCCGAACTTCTTGGAGATCTCGCGCATCTCTTCCTTAATGACGCCCAGGATCTTCTCCTCGTGCGCCAGCAGGTCCTCGTAGTAGGCGATGGCGCGGCGCAGGCCGTCCAGCTCTTCCTGGATCTTGTCGCGCTCCAGGCCGGTCAGGCGGCGCAGCTTCATCTCGAGGATGGCCGTGGTCTGCTCGGGCGTAAAGCCAAAGCGCTCGATCAGGCGGCTGCTGGCCTCGGAGTCGGTCTGCGAGGAGCGGATGATGCTGATGACCTCGTCGATATGGTCAAGGGCCATCAGGTAGCCCTCAAGGATATGCGCGCGGGCCTGGGCCTTCTTAAGGTCGAAGCGGGTGCGGCGGGTGACGACGTCGACCTGGTGGTCGATGTAGTGCTGCAGCATCTCGCGCAGACTCAGGCATTTGGGAACGCCGTTGACAAGCGCCAGGTTGTTGGCGCCAAAGGTCGTCTGCAGCGAGGTGTACTTGTACAGGTTGTTGAGCACGACCTGCGGGATGACGCCCTTCTTGAGTTCGATGACCAGACGGATACCCTTCTGGTTGGACTCATCGCGCATATCCGAGATACCCTCGATGCGCTTGTCGTTGACGAGCTGGGCGATCTTCTCCTGCAGGGTGCCCTTGTTGACCATGTAGGGAATCTCGGTAAAGACCAGGCGGCTGCGGCCGGTCTTGGTGGACTCCACGTGAGCCTTGGCGCGCACGGTAATGGAGCCACGGCCGGTCTCGTAGCTCTGCTTAATACCGGCACTGCCCATGATGATAGCGCCGGTGGGGAAGTCCGGACCGGGCATGATCTGCATGAGCTCGTCGACAGTGGCGTCGGGATTATCGATCAGGTAGCAGGTTGCCTCGATCGCCTCGGTGAGGTTATGCGGGGCGATATTGGTGGCCATGCCGACGGCGATGCCCTGGCTGCCGTTGACCAGCAGGTTGGGGAAGCGCGCAGGCAGCGCCTGAGGCTCGGCGAGCGATTCGTCGTAGTTGGGCTGCCAGTCGACGGTATCCTTCTGCAAGTCACGCAGCAATTCCATGGCGGGCTTTGCCAGGCGGCTCTCGGTGTAACGCATGGCCGCCGCGCCGTCGCCGTCGATGTTGCCGAAGTTGCCGTGGCCGTCGATGAGCGGCGTGCGCATGGAGAACCACTGCGCCAGGCGAACCATTGCCTCGTAGACCGCGGAGTCACCATGCGGGTGGTACTTACCGATAACTTCGCCGACCGTCCAGGCCGACTTCTTGTGTGGACGGTTGGGGTAGATGCCGCTCTCGTTCATCGCGTACAGAATGCGGCGGTGCACCGGCTTTAAGCCGTCGCGCACGTCCGGCAGGGCGCGCGCCGTAATGACCGACATCGAATACTCGATAAATGACTGCTTCATCTCGCGGCCAAACTCCGAAATCTGGAGCTGGCCGCCGTTGATATCCTCGCCGGCCGAGGCACCACGGTCGACTTCGCCAAAGCTCTCCTCGAGCTCACCGTCGTCGTCCTCTTCCTCATCATCATCGGCATCGGGGTTATAGGCGTCCGGATCGCCGTCCTCGCCCTGCTCAGCACGGGCGAGCAGGCGCTTCAAATCGTCGGGCATGCCGGCATCGCCGGCCTCGCCCATACCCTCGTTATTGTTGATATCGTCTGCCACGTTACCTCCTCATGGTTTGCGTGGTCCATTAGTTCCCAACCACGGAGACGGCTTTTCCAGGTGCCGCAGATTCACCCGAAAGAGGAGGGAAGCGTACTTGGGTACGCGACCGACGATTGAGGGCGAAGGTGCGGTGGCTGGGAAAGCCGCAGGGATTAGGCGTCTAAGAATCGTGCGTCGTGGGCGTGCTTCTCGATGTACTCGCGGCGATAGCCGACCTCGGAACCCATCAGCTCACGCACGGCGCGGTCCGCCACCACGGCGTCCTCGATCGACACGCGCTGCAGGATGCGGGTCTTGGGGTCCATCGTCGTCGAGGCAAGCTGCTTGGGGTCCATCTCGCCCAGACCCTTGTAGCGCTGGACGGTATAGCCCTTGCGCTTCTTGGTGATCTTGCCGTCCTTGGCCTTGCCGTCCTCGTCGTCCTCGTCGGGGTTCAGGCCCAGGCTCTGAATGGTGTCGCGCAGGATCTCGTCTTCGGGCTGGCGGCCGTTGGGATACACGTAGTGGATCTTGTTGCGCACCTTAATGCCAAAGATAGGCGGGCAGGCAACATAGACGTAGCCGGCATCGATCAGCGGACGCATGTACTTGTAGAAGAACGTCAGCAGCAGGATGCGGATATGCGCACCGTCGACGTCTGCATCGGTCATGATGATGATCTTGTGGTAGCGCGCCTTGGTGATATCGAAGTCGCCGCCGTCGCCGGCACTCGTCGTGACACCGCAGCCGATCGCGGTAATCAGCGACTGGATGGTGTCGCTCGAGAACGCGCGATGGTCACCAACGCGTTCGACGTTCAGAATCTTGCCGCGCAGGGGCAGAATCGCCTGGATGTCTCGGCGACGGCCGTCCTTGGCCGAACCGCCTGCCGAGTCACCCTCTACGATGAAGAGCTCGGTCAGCTCGGCATCGCGCACCGAGCAGTCAGCGAGCTTACCGGGCAGGGACGCCGTCTCGAGCAGGCTCTTGCGGCGGGTCGCCTCGCGCGCCTTGCGGGCGGCGTTGCGCGCCTTGCAGGCCTGTTGCGCTTTCTTGACGATCTCGCGGGCGGGCTTGGGATGCTCCTCCAAGTAATCGGCGAGGCCGTCGGTCACGATCTTGAGCGTCAGCGCGCGCATATAGGAGCTACCGAGCTTGGCCTTGGTCTGGCCCTCAAACTGCGGATCGGGCAGCTTGACCGAGATAACGGCCGAAAGGCCCTCGCGCACATCGTCGCCGGTCAGGTTGGCGTCTTTTTCCTTGAGCAGGTTCTGTTTGCGCGCGTAGTCGTTGATCACGCGGGTGAGCGCGGTGCGGAAGCCCTCAAGGTGCATGCCGCCCTCGGGAGTGTAGATGTCGTTGGCAAACGACATGACGTTCTCGCCGTAGCCGCTATTCCACTGCAGGGAAACCTCGACCTCGCCCATCTTGGCCACAGGCGCGTCCGGGTCCGATTTGCCCTCGATGTAGATGGGCTCCTTAAAGGCCTCAGGGACGTCCTTGCCCTCGTTGAGGAACTTGACGAAGTCGATGATGCCGCCCTCGTAGCAAAACTCCTCCACGTGGGGAGTCGCCTCGCGCTCGTCGGTCAGCACGATCTTGAGGTTCTTATTGAGGAACGCCGTCTCCTGCAGACGGTTGTGCAGCGTATCGAAATCGTAGATGCAGGTCTCGAAGATCTCGTCGTCGGGCCAGAAGGTGACGGTGGTGCCCGTCGAATCCGAGGTGCCCACGACCTCCATCTTCTTGACGGTCTTGCCGCGCGAGAACTCCATCTCGTAGGTGTTGCCATCGCGACGAACCTGAACGACCACGCGTTTGGACAGCGCGTTGACGACGGAGATGCCTACGCCGTGCAGGCCGCCCGAGACCTTATAGGCCGAGTTATCGAACTTACCGCCGGCGTGCAAGATCGTCATAACGACCTCAAGCGTCGGGATCTTTTTAACAGGGTGCTCGTCGACGGGGATGCCGCGCCCGTTGTCGACGACCGTGATGGAGTTGTCGGCGTGGACCGTCACCTGGATCTCGGTGCAGAAACCGGCCATGGCCTCGTCGACGGAGTTGTCAACGATCTCCCACACCAGGTGATGCAGACCGCTGGCGCTCGTCGAGCCGATATACATGCCCGGGCGCTTACGAACGGCCTCGAGACCTTCGAGGATCTTAATCTCGCCGCCATCGTAATCGTTTTCGTTTGCCACACGTCCTCCTTCAGTCAAGAAAATGTGTACAGCCTTACTAGTTTATCGTAAAAAAATACCCTCGGGAACGAGGGTATTTGGCTCTACAAGGCCACCAGATGCGATTTAAGGCTCTTTTTTGCTTTGCACGCCCTTGGCCCACTCGGCACTGGCTCTCATGGCATTCTCGAGGGCCTCGCGCAGTTTTTGGTCTTCGATGGGCGCCACTTGGCGCTCGATCTCGGTACGCTCGGCCTCACTTAGGTCGGCGTGCGGGGCCGGCGGTCGCTCGGTCGTCGCCGGGCGCAGGCGCTCCTTGGCGGCGGGCGGCGTGTGACCGGGCGCGGTGGTTTTGAACACCAGGCCGTCCACATGCGCACCGGCGCGCTCCATGCGCGCGCGGATGATCTCGCGCAACAGCGTCATTTCCTGCGTCCACGAGGGCGAGTCGAGATACACCAGCAGCTCATTGGACTCGGGCAGGTAGCGCAGTCCCGTCACATGCCGCCCCTCGCGCGTACCCGAGCACACCGCGTTCCATGCGCGATAGACCGTGCGCGACTCCTCGGCGGCCTCCATCTGCGCACGGCGCTCAGGGGTCGCAGCCGCCAGGATGCGCTGACGCTCTGCGTTCAAAAACCCGCTGAAGGCGACTGTCTCGCTCTCGCGCTCGTAATTAGCACGTCTCACCCATGCTCACCACCTTGGCTCGATCAAGCAGGTCATCGGTAAAGTACCCCAGGTTGGTCGTAGTTATGACCGTCTGGATATCATCGCCAATCAGCCGCAGGAAAGCGCCGCGACGCTCGCCGTCGAGCTCGCTCATCACGTCGTCCAAAAGCAGCAGTGGGGCGGTGCCCAGGACATCGCGAGCCACGGCAACCTCGGCCACCTTCCAGGACAGCACCAGCGTGCGCTGCTGTCCTTGGCTGGCAAATGAACGGGCGGAGCGACCCGCCACGGTAAACTCAATCTCGTCGCGATGCGGTCCCACCAACGTCACGCCGCGGCGAATTTCCTCGTCGGCATGCTCGTCAAGGGCGGCCAGCATGCGCTCGTACGCCCAACCCTTCAGCTCTTCGCGATCCTCGACCTGGGGCAAAGCCCCCAGCGTGGACGCATAGGTCACGTTGGCGGCCTCACCTGACGCTACTTGCCCGTAGGCAGTGTGCACATGGCCCGCCAGCCGGTCGAGCAGAGCCAACCGGTGCACGAGCAGGGCCGAGCCCGCGCGGGCAATCGAATCGTTCCACGCGCCGAGCATCTCGCGGCAGCACCAGGTCTCCTTGAGCAAGGCGTTACGCTGGGTCACGCAGCGCCCATAGGTGCTCGCAAGATCGGCATAGCGTGCGCTCAGCTGCATGCCAAAGTCATCGAGGGCGGCGCGGCGCACACTGGCGCCACGCTTAACCATGTCCAGATGGTCGGGGCAAAACAGCACGCTCGGAAGAACCCCGCGCACACCGGCGGCAGAGCATCTCTTGCCGTTGCGGCTAAACGAGCGCTTACCGTCCTCCGCGCTCAATCCCATATCAAGCACGCGGCCGTCGCCCTCGAGCCTCAGCTCGATCTTGCACGAGCCCACGCCGTCATGGACGAGCTCGGCTGCGGTCGGATGCCTAAACGAGGCGCCGCTCGTCAGCAGCTGCAGCGCCTCTATGAGATTGGTCTTTCCCACCGCGTTGGGTCCCGCAAGTATCGTCACGCCCTCGTCCAGGGCAAGGTGATAGCTATCGAAGCTGCGGTAGTGTGCGACGGAAAGATCGCGGGCGAACATGGTCATGGCGCAGTGCTATATGCGGACCGGCATGACCAGGTACAGGTAGTTGATCTTGTCGTAGGACTTGAAGATGCCCGCCTGCGAGTAGCTCTTGAGCTCCAGCGTGATCTCCTTCTCCTTGGACAGGGCATTGAGGCAGCCGAAGATGTAGTGGTAGTTGAAGGCGATGGTACCCGACTCGCCCTCGGCCCCGACATCGATCGTCTCCTGCGCAAGGTCCTGGTCATTGGAAATGGAGGACAGGCCCATCTGCCCGTTCTCGACATCGATCTCGAACTTGACGGCGGGGTTGGCGCTCGCGATAACGGCCACGCGCTTGAGGGCGGCGTTAAAGGCGGCGACGTCGATCTTAACGCTCGTCACGCACGAATCGGGGATGAGCTGCTTGTAGTTGGGGTACACGCCCTCGATGCGACGCGACACGTAGGTGGTGTTGCCGGCCTCGAAGACGACCTGGGTGTCGGTAGCCCCGATCATGATGGTCGTCTGGCTGGCCATGATGTTCAGCGCGTCGTTAAAGGCGTCAGCCGGAACGTTAAGCTCAAAGGAGCCCTCGAGGGTCGAGGTCTCGACCTGCGTATCGCACACGGCCAAGCGGAAGGAATCGGTCGCTACCAGGCGTACGGTGTTGTTCTCGACCTTCATGTGCACGCCGCCCAGGATGGGGCGAGCCTTGTCGGTCGAGGTGACGCGCCACACGCGGCCGACCATTTCGGACAAGACATCGGTCGGCAGCTCCACGGCACTCTCGATGGCATAGGCCGGAAACTCGGGGAAGTCATTGGCATCGAGCGTGTTCAGGCGGAAAGAGCTCTTCTCGCAACCAATCAGCACCTGGCGCTCGGACAGCTCAAAGGTGACCGGGGCATCGGGGAGGGTCTTGGTGATATTGGAGAGCATCTTACAGGGAATAACCATCTCGCCCTCTTCTTCGACATGCGCCGCGATGCGATGACGGATCGAGATGGTGTAGTTAGAGGTCTGGAATTCCAAGATGCCGTCTTGGGCCTTAACGAGCACGCCCGACAGGATGGGGAGGGTGGATGCCGAAGCGACACCCTTCATAACGACGCCGATGGCTTGTGTAAGCGAGCTCTGGCTGACGGTGAACTTCATCTTTTAATACCTTTCTATAGATATAAATATCTTAATAATAGTAATAGCACTGACGAAACTGTTGATTACTCCCAAAGACGCAGGTCAGACCCAGAAAGAGAATCGACAGCAACCTGTGTGCAACAGGGGTGGTTTTCCACGTTCAAAACCTGCGCAAAACTTTTCATCACCGCGGGTTGGGTTTTAGACACCTTATGCCCGTGGTTTCGACAAGTTTTCAACAGGTGTCTCTATTTCCCTACGAGCGCAGTGTAATTTTATCGCGCAGCGACTTGAGGTCTTCGGTGACGGTGCGGTCTTCCTGGATCATCTTCTGGACCTTTTTGTAGCTCGTGCTGACGGTCGAGTGGTTGCGGTTGCCAAATTCGGCGCCCACCGCCGTGGTCGTCATCTCGCACATCTCGATGGCCAGATAGATGGCAATATGGCGTGCTTTGGCGATATTGGCGTTGCGACGCGGGCCGATGAGCTCCTCGTGCGTCACGCCGTACTGCTCTTCGATGACGGACTGAACCGTCTGGACGTTGATCTTTTTGGCCGATGTGTCGAAGTACTGGCTGGCGATGGCGTCGATATCGTCAAAGGTGAGCTCCCCGCCCTCGCGCTCGCGGTCGCCCGCCTCGCCGGCGCAGCGCTCGCAAAAGCTCTCGAGTTCGCGGATGTTGGTGCCCGAGACCTCGGCCATGTGTTTAAAGTGGTCGTCGGTCAGGTGCCCGCTGTCGCCCCCATAGGCCGCCAGCAGCGAGTCGTCGCCTGCCTCGGGAGCGGCGACGATGGTGTTCTCGTAATAGCGCTGCAAGATCTTGTATTTCATCTCGTAGCTGGGCTCTGCGACCAGGCAGAGCATGCCGGCGTTGAAGCGGCTGGTCAGACGCTCGTCCATGCTCAGGTCCTTGGGGGCGCGGTCTGCCGCGATGACGACCTTCTTGTTGTTGCGGATGAACTCGTCCATGAGCTGGAAAAAGTAGTCCACGCTCGCGCGCTTGCCGATGATGTTTTGGATGTCATCGATGATGAGCACGTCCACGCCGTGGTATGCCTGCATGATAGGGGCGTTGCTCTTCTTTTGGCGGTCGAACTCGGTCATCAGGTCGTCCAGATATGCCTGGGAGTTGGCATACTTGACCTTGATCTCGGGCGACTTCTCGGCGAGCTCGTTTTTGATGGCAAGCAGCAGGTGCGTCTTGCCCAGGCCCGATTTGCCGTAGATGAACAGTGATGTGCACGTGCCGCGCTCGTCCGCGAGGGCGGCAAACTTGAGTGCCGAGCGATAGGCATGGCTGTTCTCGGGGCCGTAGACAAAGTTCTCAAAGGTAAATTTTGAGTTCGCGGCGAGTGGGGCTCCATCCGTATTCTGCTCGGCCGGCACGGTCGGTGCCGGCATGGGTGAAGCGGGGGTCGCGGCTTGCGTGGACTTAGTCGGCGCCCCGCCCTTCATCTGGTTCATCATGCGACGAAAATCATCGGCCGAGAGCGTGTTCTTGATTGCAATGCCCGAATCCGCGCCCGCCGCTGCGTCATGAGCGATGGGCATGTGCGTGACGGGTGCGTTCGTTGACGTCGCAGCGGCGGTCGGCAACGGTGCCATGGTTTCACGGGAAACATCGCTGTGCTGGTGCTCGATTGTCGGCACGTCGCCTGCGGAGGCTGGCGCCGCAGGGGAAGCAGCGGGAGCCGTGGCGGGCACCGTCGCGGCAGCAGATTCGGCCGTTGCGCCTTGCGGTGCCACGATGTCGAGCGCGATCGGAGCAAAGGCGATTTCTTCCAGATAGGCCTCAATAGTCGGCTGATGCTTTTTGAGCTGCGCGATGGCAAAGCGCGAGGGGGCCTCGATCGTGAGCGTATCTTCGGTCAGGCTTATGGCGCGCGATTGCCCCAGCATGTTGATGAGGCGTGCATCTTGGCCGTCGCGCTGGCAAAAGGCGATGGCATCCCCCAGGATGATGCTTGCTTCCTCGTCCACTGTCTCTCCCGTTCTTTAGCTCTGAGCTCGCACGCGAGCGGCGCCGAGTTCGGTCAGATGGTATTTCTGGCCATGCTTGATGACCAAGCCGGCCTGCGCCAAGTCATTGAGCGTGCGTGACCAAGTGGGGGCCGAGTTTCCAAACGCCCTCGCCAGATCGGTTGCACCGCACGCTTGATTTTGCGCCAGATAGCCCAGCGCGGCGTTGCCGCGATCGCTTACGAACACGTCCGGTTGTGGCTGCGCATACTGATTTGCTGCATTAGGATACATCATTTGAGCTGGTGGTTGTTGAGAACTCTGCATCGGCGACATTTGCTGTTGAAAACTTTGAGGCCACTGTTGGTAAGGCTGCGGAGTCATCTGCTGGGCCCAGGGGTTGTACTGCTGCTGCGGCATCTGCTGGTACGGCTGCTGATATCCCTGCTGGTACTGCTGTGGGAACTGCTGGCCATACCCCAGTGGCGGCATCTTCTGATATGGATATCCCTGTTGGTACGGCTGATATCCCATTTGCTGGCCACCCGGTGCCCCCGTCGCCTGCTGCATTGTTGCTGCATCCTGATCCGCCAGTGGCATGGCCTCTGGCACGTTTGGCGGCATCGACATCGACGCCGCCTGGGACTCTTGTGTAGGAAGCATTCCGGGCTGCTGCATCTGTCCCACGCGGGGCTGCATCTGTTGCGTTGCCATGGGCTGCTGCGCAAAAGCTCCCGGCAGGGGATATGCGGGCTGCTCCGTCTCGGGCCGCACGGCAGCACCGCGCCCGCCGGCGCGTTCGATTTCCTGCACGCGTTTAGGATCCAGGCTTACCGTAACCACGGTGCCGTTGCCCATGTTGTCCTCGATGGACACGGCCCCGCCGGCGTTTTCCAAATACTCCTGCACCATGGGAAACCCTGCTCCGGTTCCACGGATATAGCGCTTCATCTTGCTGTTTGCGCTGGTAACGCCAAAGTCGAAAGCGCGCTCCTTGTCGTCGATGCCGGGTCCTTGATCAGCAAAGCGGATGGTGTCTCCGCCGTCCAGAATCGAGATGATGGGCTCGGCAAAGTGCGCGTGGATAAAGTTTTCGACAATCTCGCGGATGACCATGAGCGAGATATGGCCACCTTGTTCTTTCATGCACTGGTAGACGGTGTTGGTCGTCTCTTCCAAATACGTGCGGACATCTTGCGGATCAATGACGATCACACGCGGTGTCGACAGCATGTCGTCATAGACGGCGATGCGCGCGGCGTACATGACTTTTGGCGCCTGCGTGGTCGTCTGCTCGCCTTCCTCACGCTCTTCGCGCACGCCGGTGATGTGCTCGTTGTCGGGTGCCGGGTCTCCGGAATCGACCATGGTGTAAAAGTCGTCAGACATGCCGCTCGCAATCTTTCAAAAGGTTTCGAACAAATAGTAGCTCACCGTGCAATGTTTCTCATCTTTCGACAACTTTTCAAAACCTGTTGAAAACTTTGGAAAACGGACGAAAAGTTCTCAACATTGCCAACATGACCTGTTGAAAACTCGATGAAATATCGTGAAAAGTTGCCATGCACCGCTAAATCGAGCTCGGCTTATGGGGGAACCGTGTGAACTGCGCAACCTTTTACCTTTGATTTCTTGACATTTGAACATTGATTTCCCTACAATCTTCAAGCTCACGTGTCTATATCTGCGTCCGCGCCCCCGCGGACACTCGAAATGCAGCAGGAGGAACTTAAGATGAAGCGTACGTATCAGCCTAATAAGCGTAAGCGTGCCAAGACCCATGGCTTCCGTGCCCGTATGGCCACTAAGGGTGGTCGTGCCGTGCTCGCCCGTCGTCGCGCCAAGGGCCGCAAGCGTCTCACTGTCTAGCAGCGATACACACATCTCGCATGAAGACTATTAAGTCTCGGCAAGATTTCGAGCATGTGTTCAGTCAGGGGCGTCGTTTCAATCACCCTCTGATTCGAATGACCATATGTGAATCGGTTGGCGAAGGCGACTCCGGAAGGGTCGCCTTCGTTGGTGCTAAACGGCTCGGTTGTGCTGTCGTGCGCAACCGTTCTAAGCGTGTGATGCGCGAGGCCGCCCGCAGCTGTGGATTTCCCGTTGCGGGTTATGACATCATCTTGTTCGCAACTCCCAAGACGAGGGTTTCTTCGCCTCAGGAGATGGACAATGCATTGCGTTCGCTTATGAAACGCGCCGGCGTTGCCGGGGAGGAGCGATGAGCAATCACGTTTTGCGACGTGTTGCCATCGCTCCTATTCGCATATATCAACAGGTTATTTCGCCCTTATTGCCTGACGCCTGCATTTATTACCCAACGTGCTCGCAATACGCCGTCCAGGCGATTGAGAAGTACGGTGTTTTGAGAGGCTGCTGGCTTGCCGTGAGGCGCATCGCTCGCTGCAATCCCCTGCACGTCGGCGGTTATGACCCTGTGCCCTAGTGGGCACTCGCTATCGGAGGAAAACTTACATGTGGGATTGGATCGTTAACATCCTTTTCGAGCTGCTCAAGCTCATCCAGACCTTTGCGGTCGACTGGGGCCTGTCCATCATCATCCTGGTGGTCATCATCCGTCTGCTACTGACGCCGCTTATGCTCAAGTCGACTAAGTCGACGGCACGCATGCAGGTGCTGCAGCCCAAGATGCTCGAGATCCAGGAGCGCTATGCCGACGATCCCCAGCGTCAGGCCGAGGAAATGCAGAAGTTCTACAGCGAGAACAAGTTCAACCCGATGGCTGGTTGTCTGCCGCTGTTGATTCAGATGCCTGTCCTGTTCGCCCTATTTACGCTGCTGCGTAACCTGCCGGACTACTTTAACGACGGCGCGTTCTCGTTCTTTAATATTCTGCCCGACCTGACCACCACGCCGAGTGCCTCCTTTGCCGATGGCTTTATGGTCGCGCTGCCTGCGCTGGTCTGCCTGATCCTGTTCGCTGTCCTGACCCTGATTCCGCAGCTCTATATGTCGCGCAACCAGACCGGCCAGCAGGCTCAGAGCATGCGTATGATGGCCGTTGTCATGACGGTCATGATGCTTTGGATGGGCTGGAGCCTTCCCGTTGGTGTTCTGCTGTACTACGACGTCTCGTCTGCTTGGCAGGTTATCCAGCAGATTTTTGTGACGCAGAAGGTCATCGACAAGGCGAAGGCCGATGAGGAGGAGCGCCTTAAGAACGCGCCGCTGCAGGTTGAGGTCACTCGTCGCGAGAAGAAGCCGCGCCCGCACAAGAAGAAGTAGCGGGATATCAATCTTATTTAGGTACCTAACTTTTGGAGTACGTTATGTCTGAAGAGATCATCGAGGATATGCTTGAGGAGGTTGCCCCGCAGGTCGCGGGCGATTATCCCGAGATTGCACAGCGCTACAAGGCCGGTGAAGAGCTGACCGACGAGGAGCTCGACACCATTGCCGATGTCGCGATTTCCATCCTGCGTTCCATCCTTTCGCACTTCGATGCCGCCAACTCTCCTATCGATGAGTATGAGGGCGACGAGGGTGAGCTGATTCTGGATGTAACGGCTCTTGACCTTGCTGTTCTCATTGGCCGTCATGGTCGCACCCTTGATGCCCTTCAGGTTATGTTCTCTTTGCTAGTGAGCCGCAAGCTTGGCTTTAGGTATCCGGTTGTAGTGGACGTCGAGGGATACAAGAGCCGCCGTCAGGACAAGGTTGCCTCCATGGCTCAGTCTGCAGCCGAGCGTGCCATCCGCACTCATAAGAGTGTTTCGCTTCCGCCCATGAATGCCTACGAGCGCCGACTGGTTCACATTGCACTTCGTGGCAATGACGCCGTCGATACTCATTCTGAGGGTTCTGACCCCGATCGCCATGTGGTGATTGTTGCTCGATAATCTACTCGAGCTTATGCTAAGGGGACGTGGTTTCCACGTCCCCTTTTTTTGTCAAAAGTTCTCGATACACTGATTTTTGTCAGAAAGGAGCTTTCGTTGTTAGTACTTACTGATCAGCAAGCTGACGAGATGTTGACTCGTCTATCTTCCTATTGCAAAGAGTATTCCTTGAGCGTATCTGATGTTGAGCTGAGGAAATGTATTCAGCATTTGGATTTGGTTCTGGAAACAAATAAGACAACTAATCTCACCCGTATTCTTAACGTAGAAGATGCTGCGGTACTTCATATCCTCGACTCACTTGTTTTGCTCCCCTATATCAATAAGGCTCCTGAGGGAGCTTTGCTCGATATGGGTACAGGTGCGGGCTTCCCTGGTATTCCGTTAACCATAGCCACGCATCGTAAAACTACTTATATTGACTCTGTTGGTAAGAAGGTTGACGCCGTCAATTCTTTTGTTCATGCTCTTGGGTTGAAACATGCTCATGCGATTCATGATCGCCTTGAAGAATATGCTCGAAGCCATAAGAAGCAGTTTTCTGTCGTAACCGCCCGCGCACTTGCCCCTCTACCGATTCTTGTTGAGTATGCGGCTCCGTTCCTCAAGGATGGAGGTCTATTTGTTATCACCAAGGGTAATCCTTCGGATGAGGAGCTAGTTTCCGGTACGTCGGCAGCTAAGATTTGCGGCTTCACTTTGCTTCTTAATGACGCAATCGATTTGCCTGAGGGCTTGGGCCACAGGGAGTTCATTGTTCTTAAGAAGAGTCATCCAGCATCCGTTTCATTGCCTCGTGCAAATGGCATGGCAAAGAAGAATCCGCTTGCCTAGATGTTTCACGTGAAACATAATGGATACTACAACTTGCAGTGTTTCACGTGAAACATGGCGGTTGATATCGAATCGGAATGTTTCACGTGAAACATCCTCCGTTTGACAGCTTTAATACACACCAGGAGGGACCGTGGGATTTCGCGACGTTAAGCGTTCTAAGAGCGCAAAAGACACGCGTATCATTGCAATCATCAATCAAAAAGGCGGCGTCGGTAAGTCAACGACGGCTGTAAACCTTGCAGCAGCACTGGGTGAGCAGGGTCGTAAGACACTGATTGTCGATTTTGATCCGCAAGGAAACAGTACCAGTGGATTTGGAATTGAAAAAGAAGACCTTGATCACTGCATCTATGATGCATTGTTGAATGATGTGCCGGCAGAATCGCTTGTTCTTGATACAAATTGCAAAAAGGTATTCGTAATTCCAGCTACGATTCAGCTTGCAGGTGCCGAAATTGAGCTTGTAAGCGCAATTGCTCGTGAAACCCGCCTCAAAGATTTGCTTGAGCCGATTCAGGACGAGTTCGATTTTATTTTCATTGACTGTCCTCCTTCGCTCGGCCTGCTTACTATCAATGCCCTGACCGCAGCAGATAGCGTTTTGATTCCAATCCAGTGCGAGTATTACGCACTCGAGGGCGTTACGAAGCTGCTTGAGTCAATGAAGATGGTCAAATCACGTCTGAACAAGGGCTTAGACACCTATGGCGTGCTTATGACCATGTATGACTCACGTACTTCTTTGTCGAATCAGGTTGTTGAGGAAGTTCAATCGTACTTTGGTGATAAGGCGTTTAAGACGCTGATTCCCCGTACGGTTAAAATCTCTGAAGCTCCGTCTTTTGGAGAACCGATAATTACCTATGCACCTCAAAACAAGGGTGCAAAAGCGTATATGAACCTTGCAAAAGAGGTGATCAAGCGTGCCTAGTGCAAAGAAACGTGGTGGATTGGGACGCGGACTCAATGCTTTGGTCTCAGAGGCTGAGTATGAGACCGGTGGTTCTGCTGCATCTGCTTCAAATGCCGCATCTGAAACAAAGCTACCTATTGAGGATATCGTTCCCAACCCTAATCAACCGCGAATTCACTTTAATGAAACTGAACTTCGCGAGTTGAGCGAGTCAATCCAAGAACATGGCGTTTTGCAGCCGCTCTTGGTTCGCAAGCATGGAAACGGTTATGAGATCATCGCTGGTGAGCGTCGTTACCAGGCGTCAAAGCTTGCTGGTCTTGAGGAACTGCCTGTCATCATTAAAGATGTTAATGATGAAGAGATGCTGGCTCTTGCTCTTATCGAAAACCTTCAGCGTTCTGATCTGAATCCCGTCGAAGAGGCTAAGGGCTATCGCCAGCTCATCGATGCTAGCGGTATGACCCAGGAGGCATTGTCGAAGGCCGTAAGCAAGTCACGCTCTGCAATTACAAACTCGCTGCGCCTTCTCGATCTCCCCGAAGTAGTTCAGCAGATGATTTTTGAGGGTAAACTTACTGCTGGTCACGCACGTGCGATTCTTGCAGTTCCCTATGAGGATGCTCGAATTCGACTTGCAGAGAAGGTTGTTGCGGAGGGCCTTTCCGTGAGAGCGACAGAAAATCTTGCTCCATTGTTTTCTGCCGGAGAGACACCTAAGACGCCGCGGCCTGCAACGCCTCAGTCTTTTAAAAAGGCTGCGCGTGTACTTCGTCAGGTATTTAATACCAACGTGCGTGTGAAGAGCTCGCGTGGAAAGAATAAGATTGAGATTGAGTTTAAAGACGAGGAAGAGCTCTCTCGTATTCTTGGTGAAATGATTCAGTTTGATCAAGGAGGCCAAGATGAGGAATAAGATTTTTACTGCGATTGCATTGGCGACGACTGTCGCGGCTGGTGCCTTTGCTGGTTATAAGATCGCGACAGACGATGAACTTCGAGGCCGTTTGCTTCGTGGCGCGCAAGATATCGTTGATACATCCAAGAAGAAAATGGATGTTATGACAGAAGATGTTGCCATGCGAACTGCTCAGGTAACGAAAAATCCTAAGATTAATCAAGGTTGGGTTAGTAACCAATGGGAAAATGTAGGCTATTAGGTACCTAACAATTACTTAGCATATTTTGATGGGTCCTTGTCTGATTCACGAGACAAGGACCCCTTATTTTGGCCGTAAAAATGGGACCAGTAGCAGCTGATTCAAAATTAAGGTCAATAAATGAAACGACCCCGGTTGCATATCCTGCAACCGGGGTCGTTCGATGTTTCACATGAAACGTTTTGGGGTGCGACTCCCCTATGCGTTTTTCTGAACTTTAAAGCGCTGCTTCAGCTGTCCGCAAGCGGCGTCAATATCGTTACCACGGGAGTTACGAATCGTGGTCTCGATGCCACGGGACTCAAGACGACGCTGAAGATCCTCAACCTTATGAATCGGCGACGGCTTGAGCGGGCTGCCCTCGATGTCGTTAAGCTGAATTAGATTAACGTGGCACAGCGTTCCCTCGCAGAAGTCGCAGAGCGCCTGCATCTCGGGATTCGTATCGTTGACGCCTTCGATCATGGCATACTCATAGGTCGGGCGGCGGCCAGTCTTCTCGGTGTAGAGCTGAAGCGCTTCGTGAAGGCGAAGCAGCGTGTATTTCTTAACACCGGGCATGAGCTTATTGCGCGTCGACTGGATGGCGGAATGCAGGGAAACGGCAAGCGTGAACTGCTCGGGGATATCGGCAAATTTGCGAATACCGGGAATAACGCCGCTGGTAGAGACGGTGAGGTGACGAGCGCCGATACCGATGCCATCGGGGTCGTTGAGGATACGCAGTGCCTTGAGAACCTCGTCGTAGTTGGCAAACGGCTCGCCCTGGCCCATGAAGACAACGCTTGTGGCACGCTCGCCAAAGTCGTTGGATACATGAAGCACCTGGTCGACGATCTCTTGAGCGGTCAGAGAGCGCTTGAGGCCGTTGAGACCGGTAGCGCAAAAGGCACAGCCCATGCCGCAGCCTGCCTGGGTGGAAACGCAGACGGAAAGTTTGTTACGGCGGGGCATGCCGACAGTCTCGACGGAAATGCCATCGTGGTACTCGAGCAGATACTTGCGCGAGCCATCTTTGGAAACCTGCTTGATGATTTCAGTCGGCGTATCAAAGGCAAAAGCCTCTTTAAGCTGCTCACGGAAAGCCTTGGGAAGGTTGGTCATATCGTCAAACGAACAAACGTTCTTCTCAAAGACCCATTCGATGAGCTGCTTCGCGCGGAAGGCGGGCTGGCCAAGTTCGGCCACGAGCTCGCGAATATCGTTTTGGCTCAAGTCGCGAATGTCCTGAGATTTAGTCCTGGGATTCATGGAAGCCTTTCGATTTTGGGGAAACGTAGAGGGTATCGCTACAATATGGTATCAGCTGCAGAAATTATAGAGGAGGAGTCTGCCCATGCCGGGTAAAAGCCTAGAGAACATGCACGTAGCGGTCTTGGCGGGCGGTCATTCCGCCGAGCGCGAGATCTCGCTCGATTCGGGAAAGAACGTTGTGGTGGCACTGAAAGAAGCCGGCTACACCTCGGTGGAGCTGCTTGACACGGCCGCTGATGACTTTATGGTAACCATGGCGACCGGCGGATTCGATGTGGCATTTATCGCCATGCACGGCGCCGGCGGTGAGGATGGCGCCATGCAGGGTGCCATGGAGACCCTGGGTATCCCCTACACGGCCTCGGGCGTACTTGCCAGCGCCTGCGGTGCCGACAAGGAGGTCTCTAAGCTCCTATACGCCAAGGCGGGCATTCCTATTGCCCCCGGCCTTGCGCTCGAGGTGGGCGATGAAGTCGATATCGATCATATCGTTGAGGTTTGTGGCGAACGCTGCTTTGTGAAGCCGGCCGTCAACGGTTCCAGCTATGGCATTTCCCTGGTCCATGAGCCCTCCGAGCTGCCCGCGGCAATCGCCAAGGCGTTTGAGTACGGCGACAAAGTGCTGGTCGAGAAGTGCATCGAGGGTACCGAGATCACCGTCGGCGTATACGGCGAAGATGACGTACGCGCCCTGCCGATTGTCGAGATTCGTAAGCCCGAGGACTGCGAGTTCTACGATCTGGACGTGAAGTATGTCGACCCTACGGATATCCATCGCATTCCGGCGCAGATTTCACCCGAGAATTACGCTCGCGCTCAGGAACTTGCCTGTGCCGCTCACAAGGCCCTCGGTTGCCTGGGTATCTCGCGCAGCGACTTTATTGTGAGCGAGGACGGCCCCGTTATCCTCGAGACCAATACCATTCCCGGCATGACCGATACGTCGCTGTATCCGGATGAGATCCGCCACACCGACGACATGACGTTCCCGCAGGTCTGTGACAGCCTGATCCGTATGGGCCTTCGTCGAGCGGGCATTGCATGCTAATCGAGGACGCGGTTTCGTCAGGAACGCCGCAGTTTGTCATCGACTCCTATGCCACGCTTGCCGACCGCGCCAAAACGCAGTCCTTCGGCCTTATCGAGGAAGATGTGATTGTCCTCGATACCGAGACCACGGGTCTTTCGGTGCAGGACAACGAGCTGATCGAGATCTCGGCGGCCCGTCTTTCGGGCCGCGAGGTCATCGACCGCTTCGATACCTTCGTGCATCCCAAACAGCTGATTCCCGCCGAGATTACCGAGCTCACGAGCATTACAAATGCCGATGTGGCAGATGCCCCGTCGGCGGTTGAGGCCGTCGCCGCTCTCGCCGATTTTGTCGGTGGCTGCCCGGTGATCGCACACAACGCCACGTTCGACCGCTCGTTTATCGAGTCTGTCAAAGGCGGCGTCAACGTGAGCGATATTTGGATCGATTCGCTGGCGCTGTCGCGCATCGCGCTTCCGCGCCTGGCCTCGCACAAGCTGTCTTTTATGGCCGATCTGTTTGGCTGCGACTCGGTATCACACCGTGCCAATGCCGACGTCGACGCCCTGTGTGGCGTATGGCGCGTGTTGCTCGTGGCGCTCACCGACTTGCCCCAGGGCCTCATGGCGCGCCTAGCCGACATGCATCCGGACGTGCCTTGGTCCTATCGTCCTATCTTCTCATTCTTGGCAGGGCAGAACCCTGGTTCTATCTTCTCTCTCAGCGCCGCTCGTGCTGACGTTCTCAAGGCCGATCGCGCCGACGATCGGGTGGACGCCGATGAGCTGCCGGTTCTCAAGATGCCGAGTCGTGAGGAGATCGAGGCAGACTATGCACCAGGTGGCCTGGTCAATCGCATGTATCCCACCTACGAGCCGCGTGATGAGCAGATCGCGATGGCGCTCGAGGTCCGCGATGCGCTGGTCACGGGCACTCATCGAGTAATTGAGGCAGGCACAGGCGTCGGCAAATCGATGGCCTATCTGGTGCCTTTTGCCGAGGCAGCACGCCGTAACAACATCACGGTTGGTATTGCGACCAAATCGAACAATCTTGCCGACCAGCTCATGTACCATGAGCTGCCAAAACTTGCCGAGCAACTGGACGGTGGTCTGTCATTTTGCGCTCTCAAGGGGTATGACCACTATCCGTGCCTGCGCAAGCTTGAGCGCATGAGCCGCGGCCAGGTCGAGATTACCACCAAGCGCGATCCGGCAGACACGCTCACGGCGGTCGCGGTCATTATGGCGTACGTCTGCCAATCAACCGATGGCGACCTCGACTCGCTCGGCATTCGGTGGCGCAGCGTCAACCGTCCCGACTTTACGACGGCCTCGCGCGAGTGTGCTCGTCGCCTCTGCCCGTTTTTCCCTGATAAATGTTTGGTCCACGGCGCTCGCCGTCGTGCGGCGCATGCCGATGTGGTGGTCACCAACCATTCCCTGCTGTTCCGCAACGTCGCGGCCGAGGGCAGGATTTTGCCGCCGATTCGTCATTGGGTAATCGACGAGGCCCATTCCATCGAGCGCGAGGCGCGCCGTCAGTGGGCGCGTGTGGTGTCGGCGGACGAATCACGCGTTCTGTTTGAGCGTCTGGGTGGCTCGAGCACCGGCGCGCTAAGCCAGGTTTCCCGTGATTTGGCAACCTCCGAGGGCTCTACGCTCTATCTGGGCCTTACTGCCAAGGCGACGTCGACGGTTGCGCGCGCGAGCATGGCGATTGCCGGCGTGTTCGATGGCGTTCGCGAGCTCGGTCGCCGTGTCCGTGGGGGCTATGACAATGCCAATCTATGGATTGGCCCCGAGCTGCGCGAATCTGACGACTGGCATGATTTCTTACAGTCGGCCTACACTGGCATCGACGCATTGGAACAAGCTGACAAGAGCGTCGACGCGCTGGTGCAAGCCGTCGCCGCCGACAAGCCAGAGGTTGTTGTCGACCTGGGTGATATCTCGCGCCGCCTGCACGAGCTGGCCGAGAACCTAAAACTCATCATTGATGGTACCGATGAACACTACGTGTATTCGCTGCAGGTCAATCGCAGGCTGCGTGCCGGCGGAGAGTCAATGACCGCAGAGCGCATCGACATTGGCGAGGCCTTGGCAACCGAGTGGCTGCCCGAGGTTCACACGGCTATCTTTGCCTCGGCGACCATGACGGTGTCCAAAAGCTTTGAGCACTTTAACCATGCGGTCGGCCTTGATCGCATCGGTGCTTCAACGTCGTCATCGCTGCACTTGGATTCGAGCTACGACTTCGATTCGAACATGGCTGTAGTCGTTGCGGGCGATATCCCCGATCCGCGCGATCGTGAGAGCTATCTTACGGCGCTCGAGCGCGTACTGGTCGACGCCCATCTTGCCATGGGCGGATCGGTGCTCACGTTGTTCACCAATCGGCGCGACATGGAGGACCTATACGCCCGCGTTGAGCCCAAGATGGCCCGTGCGGGTTTGGAGCTCAACTGCCAGCAGCGCAACTCATCTCCTCGTCGCCTACGCGACCGGTTTATCAACGAACCGACCTCGTCGCTCTTCGCTCTCAAGGCCTTCTGGGAGGGGTTTGATGCCAGCGGCGAGACGCTGCGCTGCGTCATCATTCCCAAGTTGCCGTTCTCGAGCCCCACGGACCCGCTCTCGTGCGAGCGCAACCTGCGCGAAGACCGCGCATGGGCGCGCTATTCGCTGCCCGAGGCGGTGCTCGAGGTTAAGCAGGCCGCGGGGCGTTTGATTCGCTCGTCGACCGATAGCGGCGTGCTGATCTTGGCGGATCCTCGCCTGGTGACGAAGGGCTATGGCAAGAAGTTCTTAACGTCGCTGCCCACGAGCTCCTACCAGCGCATCGAATCGGCGCAGATCGGGCACTATCTACAGCTGTGGCGTGCACGCCACGAGCGGCGGCGCTAAAGCGGACAGACGAGGGTTTTTGCCATATCGCACAGACGCTTTGACAGGGTGGGGTCATCCAAGATGCGGATGGCTCCGCCCGCTGCGATTATCTGGCTCAGTAGCCAACGCTCGGAGCCGTAATGTACGGTTACCGTTGCCATGTCTGTCCCGCTGCGTTCGATTAGGGTGATGCCGGCCCAGTCCAGATGCTCCGCCATATCGAATGGCATCAAGAGCTTTGCGCTACGCTGCGTCCGGGCAAGGGAATCGTGGAGGGATGCAACGTCCGGTGCGTGAGGCACGACGGAGTCTTCCGTCAACGCGAGTCCCTCGATTTTATCCATGCGATAGGTGCGCTGCTCATCGACCGCGATGTCCCAGGCAATCAGATATGTTTGGTCGCCGTTTGCTGTAATGCGCAAGGGGTCGACCAGACGCTCGCGTGGCCGCGCGTCGTCCATCGAGCGATACGAGATGCGACAGCGAACGCCGTCCTGAATGGCGCAGCTCAGCTGCTGCCAGTGCGACCCGTGGTTGACGGTGTCAAAGACGTGCTGGTTATAGCCGAGCTCTTCGGGTAGAAGAGCATGTCGAATTCGAGCCGCCGCCTGGGGCTCGATCCCCAACGATTCAAGTTCGTGGTTGAGCACAGCGCCCTCGGCGGCACTCAGGCGCAGCGGTAGTACACGCCCGGCGTCACCGGTGAGGACCACGCGCTCGCCGTGGCATTCGCAGATGATACGCGCACCCGATTCTCGGTCCGCGAGCGTCGAGACGATCTCGAGAATCTCGTCGAGCGACGCCCCCGTGATGTCAAAGCGACTGCAAATCTCGGTTCGTGTCATGCCGCTCTCGCCGGCGGCGTAGAGGGCCTCCATGATGTCGATGGCGCGCGAGAGCCTCTGCTCGCTGGTGAGTTTACGCACGGGCATGCTCGTGCACCGTCCTTTCAATGAGGTGGTTCCACGCCTGCTTGAGCGATTTGGGGGCCATGGGCCTCATGCCGTCCATGGCGTGGGCCATGCAAAATGAGGCGCCGGCTTCAAGATCGCGCACGTCAACGGTCCAAGTCCATCCCGAATCGGTGTGTGCGAGCTCACCTCGCCCGCGCGTGAGGCCGTTGATCATATCGATCTGCGTCTGCGGGGCGAACGAGAACGTAGCCGCAACGGGCGGGCGGTCGGCAAAATCGAATTCAAAGAACAGGTAGTCGTTGAGATTGAAGTCTGCAGGGATGGCGTAGGCCTTCGAAGGACGCCAAGCGCGAACGATACGGTCGCAGCGGAATGTCCTGATGTCGTCGGTGGCATTGTCGAGGCCGCAGAAGTACGCAACGCCCTCGCGCTCGAACATGCCGTAGACGCAGACGGTACGCTCTTTCTGCTCACCGCGTCCGTTCTGATATAAAAATCGCAGCGCGCATCGCTCGGCAAAGGCGCTCCATACCGCATCGACGGTGGGAGAGCGGCGGATCGGTGCTTCGTCCGCCGTCGTCCTGCCGGTGAGGTAGGCAATCTTGGAACGAATATCGGCAAGCGGCGCGGCAAAAGTGGATGAGCCGGCCGCTATTGTCTGGTCGATAGCGTTGAGCAGGATATCGGCGTCGTCTGCGGTGATGAGGCCGCCTGCCGCAAACGTGTGCTCGCGGTCGATTGTCCATGAGCTTTCCTCGGTCTCCTGCGCGCCGGCGGGGCGAACCTCCTTGATTAAGATGCCGCGTTCGAGCAGTTTGTCACGATCGCGCCGAAACTTGCGCTTATCCGAGTCGATATTGCCCGAGCCATATCCCAGGTCAGAATCCAAGACGATCTGCTCGGTCGTCAGCGGTTCGGGGGAGCTGTTGAGCACAAAGAAAAGATTGAGGATGCGCTGAGCCGTTTTATCGAAACTGGGCTCCGAATTCCCCTTTTTAATTGTCGCGGTCGCGTCGCTTGCCGTCATAGAGTCCTCGCATGAGAAGGTGGTTTGCTGCCATGATTTTAGTCCGATATGGAGATTAGGCTATATCCTTGTCCGCTCGGGGCGTTAAGATGGCCCGAATTCGGTCGTTTGCGCTCGCTCGGGGTATACTTTCGACTATATACGGTTCTAATGTGCATGCATTGGGCCTATTTGTCGGATTATGGATGTGGAGCGCACATGGCGAACACCCAGAACTATATTAACCACCTGCTGCAGAACACCGGCATCACGCCGGCATGCAGCGAAGAAGAGCGCTTGGCTGCCGAGGATATCGCTCAGATCTTCCGCAACCACGGCTTTGATCCCGAGGTTCAGGAGTTCAATGCCCCGGCGCCCAGCAGGTTGGCATTTGCCGTTACCGGTATTCTTGCGTTTGCCGGCGCCCTGCTGATGGGCATCGGTGGCGGCATCGGCTTGGTCGGCACCTTGCTGGCCATTGTCGGCGCCGTTCTTTACGTGCTCGAGCGCACGGGCCACCCCGTGGTTTCGCGCCTGGGCAAGACGGGCGTGAGCCAAAATGTCATCGCCTACCACAAGGCCTCGGGCCCGCTCGCGTCTCCGCGCAACCGCCCGGTGGTCGTTGTCGCACACTACGACTCTCCCCGTGCTGAGCTGCTCGCCCGCGAGCCCTATGCTTCGTATCGTGCGCTCATCGCCAAGCTGTTGCCCGTTGCCACGGTTGCCCCTGCTGCCGTTGCCATCTTGCGTATCCTGCCGCTCCCCGGCGCGCTCAAGGTTCTGCTGTGGATTGTCGCGATCCTCGCTTCCCTCGTTGCGCTCGCCAACGCGGCAAACATCATTTCTAACCGTTTTGTGCTTCCCTATACGTCCGGCGCAGTGTGCAACAAGTCTTCTGTCGCCGCTATGCTCGGCGTTATGGACAACGTTGCTCCCTTCCAGGGCGAAAACGAGTTTCCCGACGATGTTCCGTTCGATACCTATTTTGGGGAGCAGAAGCGTCGTGCCGAGGAGATGGCGCGCGCAGCAGCGGAGTATGCCGCGGCCCAACAGCAAAACGACTACGGCAACACCATCGAGTATGAAGAGCCTACCTACGCCGAGGACGAGTTCGGTCAGCCGATTGCTCCCGACGCTCAGACCGAGCCCGAACAGGGCGAGGCTTTCGACGAGCAGATCGAGGGCTTTGAGGGTGCGTCTGCCGACGAGACGCTGATTGGCGCCATCGTGCCCGAGGATCAGAATCAGGCTGTCCAGGCCGAAGAGTTCAATGACGAGGTTCCCACTGCCGAGCCGGCGGAGGAGCCTGTCGCGGCCGAGCCCGAGCCCAGGCTCTATCGCAATGCCGCCGGCAACATCCGCTTTGGTTCGGATGCCATCCGTGCGCTCGGAATGCTTCCCGAGTCCTGCACGCTCGATTACGAGGAAGGCGAGGAGCCGACGTTTGAGCCCGAGCCTGCCCCCGTCGTGACTGCATCTGCGCCCGTTGTCGCCGTGGATGATGAGTCTGCCGCGGTTGCCGCTGCCGTTGCCGAGCCCGAGGCGGTGTCCGCGATCGATCCCGCGGCAGGACTGGACATTTTGGCTCCCGCCGCGCCGGCGCAAGACGTTAGGGACGAGCCTGACGACGATTACGCTGAACAGCCGAGGCGCGTGTCTTACGAGAGCGATACTGATTTCTCGGCCGAGATTCCCGCGGCAACGCCCCATGCCGATATTGCATCCGCGTTCTCTTCGATTGGCGCCAGCGCTTCCAACTTCTTTAAGGGTGCGCTTGCAAAGGGCAGGAAATTTGTCGACGATTTCGAGGGGAAGCGCGTTGCCGCACGCGAGGCTGCCGAGCAGGAGGCTATCGCTCAGCAGCAGGCAGCCGAGGCGGCACGTGAGCGCGCGGCGCAAGAGTTCGAGCAGAACGAGGCTATGCAGTCCGTGCCTGTCGACGTCGCCGAAGCTACAACGTCCTTTGAGGCTCAGCAGCACGTCGATAGCACCATGTCGTTTGATGCCGCGCAGTTCGATTCCACGATAACGTTTGAAAAGCAAGGCACCGCGATTGCCGAGCCCCTTCCTGTTTCCGATGAGCAGGGCGACGCGGCAGACGATGACGAGCCTATTGATGCTGCCGAAATCCAAGATGCCGCCGGGCACGAGCCCGTCGAGGTCAACTGTGACGAAGAGCAATACGCGGCAGCCGATCAAGGTGATTCGACCGAGGTCGAGCAGGAGGAAGTGCCTGCGGTTTCCGAGGCTCCCGAGACAGATGAGTCGAGGCCTTACTCCACGCAGATTTTCACCATGCCGACCCCGAGTGGTTCCGGTGCCACGGTTGCCGATGTTGCTCCCACCCAGGACGAAACGGTCGATTCCCTTATGGCCCAGATTTCCTCCCAGGCATCACCGCGTCCGCAGGTGAATGTTCCCGATCCGGCGTCGGCTCCGTCGCCTGCACCTTCCTCGTCTCCGCTGGCTTCGGTCCCCGATCCGTCGCTGCCGTCGATGAAGCAGGCAAACGTTGCGTCTCGCACGTCGCTGTTCGACCTTCCCGACCCCTCCGCACAGGTCAACGACCCCTTTGCTACCGCTCAGGGTCCCGAACCAACATCGGCACCCGTTGCGCCTCCTAGGCCCGTTGCGTCGGGCGCTCAGCCGATCGAGACCATTTCGGCTCCCGCCCCGGCGGCGCCCAAGTCTCGCAAGCGCGGCCTGGGCGGCCTGTTCGGTCGTAAAAAGAAAAACGAACAGGACAGCATGAGTGATTGGCTGGGCGTCGAAGACGATTACGATGCCAAGAAGTCCGGTCGCGGCATCGGTTCGTGGGATAATTTCGAGGACGATAACGATGGCTGGAAGGGCGGCGCTACGTCTTCCGACGGCGCTTCTTCCGAAGATATGCTCTCGGCTGTCGCCTCTATGGGCGACGATGAGCTGCTCGGTCACGATATCTGGTTTGTGGCAACGGGCGCCTCGGATTGTGATGGCGCCGGTATGAAGGCCTTCTTGGCTTCGCATCGCGATAAGCTCCGCGGCGTCTTCTTCATCAATCTTGAATCCGTCGGCGCCGGTAGGCTTTCGGTGGTGACGGTTGAGGGCGAACAGCAGCTGCTCAAGGGCGATCGCCGCATCATGAACCTGGTCAGCAAGGTGTGCAAGTCGTTCCATGTCGATTGTGGCGCGCTCGAGATGCCCTATGCCAAGACCGATGCCTACGCCGCCCTCGAGGCGAGCCGCCGAGCCCTCACCATCGCCGGCGTGGACGGCACGCGTCTGGCTTGCGCTCGTACCGAGGACGACCTGCCCCACAATGTCAACCCGACGAACATTGCCACGGTATCCGAGGTCGTGACCGAGGTTATCCGCCGTTCGTAGACGGAGCTCTAAGGAGTCAACGTGTTTTCGTATATTAAGCGCCATTGGCCTGTCTACGTGATTTTGACCTTGATTGCCATTGCGTTAGGGTTTGGAGCTGCCTACATCGTGGGCGCGAAGGGCTCGACCCCCGCCTCCGCAATCAGCGAAGAGGTGGAGCAAGAACAGAGCACGGGTGCCGATGGGATTCCTGAGTCCGAGCAAGCAATCGTTGATGGTGGATCTTCGTCTGCAGAGTAGATGCGGCGATTTAAATGATTGAAAGCGGGCGAGCCGGGGGACTGGCTCGCCCGCTTTTTCATCGCTCTAGCGCTTCTTTGGGATTGACCTAAGGCGAGCGAACCATAGGGCTGCGGCACCCGAGGTCAGGAGCGCGGTGATGCAAGCGGCGATGGGAGCTGATCCTGTTGCCGGTAGGTCCTGCGGTAGGGTACAGCGTTGAATGACACTGTCCTCGTCATGTGACTCAAGTTTATCGCCGCCGCCGTTGCGGCAAAGATCGACGCGTGCGCTGTTGGTGAGTGCAGTTTGGGGTGTGTAAGCCGACGTTGCCTGCATGTGCACGACTGCGCCCCGAGCATCTGTGCCAAGGATTGCTTTGGCATCGTCAAGGTCGTCGTGCTCATCTTTGAGATCATCACGGGTCCAAGAATCCGTATCGCTTCGAGTCGTAAAGTCGGCGGCTACCGCACCGTATTCAATGCGAATGCCCGTCACGACGGTATTGGATGCAAGGTCGAGTTCTTTCGCCTCGAGTGTGGCGGATTCCGTGGTCGAGACATCCGCCTTCCAGAGGTGCCAGCCGTCGTAATCGACGAGGCGACAGTCCTCACCAAGGCTCTCTTTTACTTCGTCGGACTCAAGCCAAGGATTTTCGTGCCCATCGTCAAGCGTCGCGTTTGCCGGCTCATCGGCTTCTGTCGAGTCCAACGGCGTTGTGCGATACCACACGTTGCACAGACCGTTGAGGTCGCCGATGGCGACGGGGATTTCGATTGAGACGAATCTCGCCGTGCCGTCTTTGGCGCACTCAAGATTATCGGTAATCGTAAACTCATCAACCCAAGTAGCGGAATCGTTTCGAGCATCGATGGTATAGGAGAAAAGCCCATCACTATTGGTTTGCGTCGCGGCGCGATTTTTACCATCGCCGTTGGCCAACAGGCCCTTTTCGATAGGTTGGACAAGCTCCTGACGCTTGTCGACCTGTCCTTTGATCTCGATGGGCGCATCCTTCATCGAGACGGATTGGACTTCTCCCGTGTCCTTTATTTCAAACGTTATCTCCTCGGCAAGGTCATAGGTCCGCGGAGATATCATTTCGCGCAACGAGTAGGTGCCGGGTGCAAGATGTTCGATGCGGTGCGGCTTGTCGGATGAGGTCCAGGAGTCTATTTCGGTTTTATCGGGACCATATAAGGTGAGCTGTGCGCCTTTCACTTCCTGCTCTCCGCTTGCATCGACCTTGGAGATATCAACCTTGGTGTAATCGTCGGATACGTTAAGCCGTGCTTCCACAACGGGTGTTTTCTGGTCGGCATAGGTAAGGTCGACGATATGGTGCGTCCGGTCGAGTAAGAAGCCGGTCGGCGCTTGAGTCTCGACAACCTCGTAGCGTGCGGTGCCAGATCCCAGCGGGAGGTCGTCCGCGCGTGCTTCTCCAGTTTCATCCGTCGTGACGGTAGCGACAGTCTCACCGTCGAGCGCGGCAATGCTACCGTCGGGGCGCACGATATCACCTGAGGCACGGATCTCAAAGGTGGCGCCCGCGAGGCTGCTGCCGTCTACGGCATCGGTTTTAACGATCCTGATGTTTCCGGTCGCGGCGTGGTTATAATACGAGACGATTGCAACGGGCGTTAGGTTTATATTGGCGGGTATGTTTACCTCGATCTCTCCGCCGACAAGATAGGGCTCTTTGGCCGAGGTTTCGCGTACATAATAGGTGCCCGGCATGAGCGATTCGGGCAGTGTGACGGTGCCGGTCGCGTCAGTCGTAAAGGTGTCCATTACGTTATATGCTGGATACCAGCATGTTTGTGAGACAGGTTTGTGATTGCTGTCGAGGAGTTGGAAGGTGAATCCGGCTAGGGGAACAGAGGCGCCTGTTTGGGCATCGCGTTTTACAATCTGGAGATGCGTCGACAGAGCGTGGTTGTCCACGATATATTGAAGCTCGGCGCCGTCGGAAATCTGATTGGCCTCGACGGTCCATTCCCCTGCACGTTTAAAACCCTCTGGGACGGTTTCCGGAACCTCACGAACGGTGTAGCCGGCGCGGTCGTATGGGATGGCTCCGTGGACACCGGCGGGTCGCTTGCCTGCGCCAAACCATGCTTCGGGCTGATCTTTGGTGGAGGCAAAGCCATAGATGTTTGTGGTCAGTGTGCCAACAACCTGCTGAGAGCTGTTACTGACAACCTCAAAGACAACATCTCCTGCCGGCTGCTCCAGGCCGGATTGATCGCTATTGCCGTAGTCCTTGAATTTTGAAATCTCAAGGTCAAACGCAATGGGGATATCGGAAACGCGAGATTCGATCTCGACCACGCCTGAATCGCCGAGTTGGTCGGCTCCAACGGTGTAAGACCAACTGTCACCGGAGGGCAAATAGCCCTCGGGCGCCTTCGATTCATAGATGGTAAAGGTTCCCAGGGGGACATCGGTGAGGGTAGCTCGACCGCTTTCATCGGTCCTGAGAGTTTGTGTCCATCCAGGGGTTGATTGCGATACGCACACGAATTCTGCTCCTGCGAGCGAAGCCCCAACTTGGGGGCCTGCATTCGTTGCGGCGTCGAGTTTTACGACATGCAGGGTGATGGCGCCGGGTTGTTCATCGATGGCGACCTGCCCGCCATCATTCCCCGTGGTAAAGGCAACGCGATCGGGGCGGGGGACATAGCCGGCCGGCGCCTTCATTTCAACTAGGTAGTATGCCGTGTTGGGTAGGAGTGTTGCCTGCGCTCGACCGTTGCTGTCCATCTGGACGGTGCCGACACGCGCGCCGCTGGCGCTCTCAAAAACATCGAATGTTGCCCCGTCAAACTGATAAGTATTGTTTCCGCTGGTAATAACGGTGTTCGCAGACTGCTTTTGGAAGGAAACAGAGACCGCCGGCAGTACATAGAGCATGTCTTGACGTTTGCTGCCGCCCGATACGGTTCCTAAATAGCGCCGCGCGCGGTGCGGAGCGGCTTTGATGCTTCCTGATTTTGCGTTGTCGTGGAGCCACCGCGCAGCCGCCACGACTTCATTGTCGGCGGTAAAGTGCCCACTCTTGGTTTTGCCCTGAGCGGTCGTGTAGGAGTAGGTGCCGTCGACATGGGTAGTGCCGTTGAGCATCCATACGGCAAGCTGGGTGGCGGCGCGGGCGCGATCGGGTGAAAGATGGTAACCGCCAAACGACGTGGCGGTAGGATATCCGTGACAAACGATTGCCGCGAACTCGTCGTCGAGCCACACCCAGCCTTGATCAAAGTTGAGCCATGGACCGCCCGGCTTGGTGGGCCCGGGGCGTTCCTGGTTCATGCAGTAGGCAATCGAGGCGTCTTGAGCTTCATACTTGCCGATGAAGAAGGGCCCACAATCATCGCTAATAGTACGGAAGCCGAGCTGGTCGTAGCCATCGACGGCAAATGCGGCTCCCGGTGCCAGGCAGCCGAACAGCAGGAAGAGGAGCAGGAGCAGCGGACCTGTTGCGATTGCGCTGTGGACAGAGTGCGTGGGTGCGTTGGACATGGCTGCTCCTTATCCCTCGTGCGCCGCATGGGGAGGTTGCGACGCGTAGGATGAGGCTACCCCCGAGGTTCATGCGGGTAAGTACCGGAGCCTGACCAAAAGCTTGCCCAATTCCTGACAAATTGAGCTCAAATACAACAATCAGGCAAAAGCGCAGGTAGAAGATAAGGAGAACAGGAGGCCAAAGGTCCTCATCTCCACAATTGATGCGATTTTCAAACGAATCTCCACAGCTAAAACAAGCATCGCCACCCTTGTATCGAACAAGACAACCGCGTTATACTAGCCAACACACAAGCGGGCATCGCCAAGTGGTAAGGCATCAGCTTCCCAAGCTGACACTCGCGGGTTCGAGTCCCGTTGCCCGCTCCATTCGAATTTCAGGCACGGTAACGTTTCGTTACTGTGCCTTTTTCAATAAAGCGCCGGGACTCGAACCCGACAGGGTGCGAGCGTTAAATAAACGCGAAGCGTTTATAGCGAGCAGGCAAGGTCGCCGATAGGCGACCGCAGCCGGTGCGGATTTGCGAAGCAAATACGCGGACGTCCCGTTGCCCGCTTCATCGAGCGCGGGAGACCTTGGGACGGCCAATTCAACAAAGTCTTCCCCATCGTCTCCGTGAATCCGAGGAGATCGACCGCAGCCGGTGCGGATTTGCGAAGCAAATACGCGGACGTCCCGTTGCCCGCTCCAATTCCAAAATGTTAGGTTCATGCCTGCTGCCCATACTTGCACCTGCGCACGGTACAATGGTTGGGTTACGACCAACGTGCCAATAACCAAAAAGGAGCCGCTATGATCGATCGCTATACCCGCCCGGAGATGGGACACATCTTCTCCCTCGAGAACAAGTACGCCATTTGGCAGGAGATCGAGGTCCTGGCCTGCGAGGCCCAGGCGGAGCTCGGCAAGATCGGCATTTCTAAAGACGAAGCCCAGTGGATCCGCGACCACGCCAACTTTGAGAAGGCAAAGGTCGACGAGATCGAGGAAGTCACGCGCCACGACGTTATTGCCTTCCTGACCAACATGAAGGAGTACATCGACGCCGATGTTCCCGAGGGCGACCCCAAGCCCAGCCGCTGGGTTCACTATGGCATGACCAGCTCCGATCTGGGCGATACGGCTCTGTGCTACCAGCTCACCCAGGCCTGCGATCTGATCATCGAGGACGTCAAGAAGCTCGGCGAGATCTGCAAGCGCCGCGCCTTCGAGGAGCGCAACACGCTTTGCGCTGGCCGCACCCATGGCATCCACGCCGAGCCGATGACCTTCGGCATGAAGTTTGGCTCTTGGGCCTGGGAGCTCAAGCGCGATCTGGATCGTCTTGAGGACGCCCGCAAGAACGTTGCCTTCGGTGCCATCTCGGGCGCTGTCGGCACGTACAGCTCCATCGAGCCGTTTGTCGAGGAATATGTCTGCGAGCACCTGGGTCTGGTCCACGACCCGTTGTCCACGCAGGTCATCTCCCGCGACCATCACGCCTACCTCGCCGGCGTCCTCGCCACCACGGCGGCCACCTGCGAGCGCATCGCTACCGAGGTCCGCAATCTGCAGAAGACCGATACGCTTGAGGCCGAGGAGCCGTTCCGCAAGGGTCAAAAGGGCAGCTCCGCCATGCCGCACAAGCGCAACCCGATCACCATGGAGAAGGTCTGTGGCCTGTCGCGCATCGTGAAGTCCAATGCCCAGGTCGCCTTCGACAATGTCGCCCTGTGGCACGAGCGAGACATTTCGCACTCCTCTGCCGAGCGCGTCGCCCAGGCCGATAGCTTTATCGCACTCGACCACATGTTCCAGTGTCTCATTCGCGTTATCGACGGCCTGCAGCTGTATCCGGCTCGCATGATGGCCAACCTCAACAAGACTCGCGGTCTCATCTTCTCCTCCAAGGTCCTGCTGGCCCTCGTCGATACGGGCATCACCCGCGAAGATGCCTATGCGATCGTGCAGGAAAACGCCATGGCTACCTGGCACGAGGTGCAGGATTGCGTCTCCGGTCCCACCTTTAAGGAGCGTCTCGAGGCTGATCCGCGCTGCACCGTCAGCCAGGAGAAGCTCGACGAGATCTTTGATCCGTGGGACTTCCTCACCCGCATCGACACGGTCTTCGATCGCCTGGAGCAGCTCGAGTTCTAACTGATCGATTGGGGACGAAGTCAAACCGATCAGTTTACTTTCGGCCTCCGTTGAAGCTCGGCCTTTCAGCCCGAGCCCCGTTGGTAACGCGTTTATCAACGGGGCTTTTGCGTGGGAGCGTCGGGAAAGTCACACTTCAGCGGATGATGGTATATTGCAGAAATGTCGCTTGCCGTTAATTTGCCCCTTCTGGCAAACATTAGCTTGCAAGTGCTCGTTGGGGGGGGGGTATCCTTAAGCCAATTTTAAGGTGTGGGAGAATGCTGCGTTTTTTCACGAGAGATTGGACTTAGGGGAATGAGAAAAGGGTTTTGGAGGATAGCCGCAGGCATCTGCGTTGCTTTAACGGCGGCAACGTTTGGGCTGACGGTGGCCGCCCCGCATGCGGATGCTGTCATGCTGGAGTCGCAGGATGGTTCCATGGGTGCATCGTTTCTCCCATACGATTCGTCTACAGGCGATGTGTGGTCAGAATTTGATGTCGCTGTTGGACAGACGGTGAAAGGAAGGCTTTCCTTTTTTAATAAAAATCACGAATGGGCGCCCATTGACCCCAGTGATATCGATATCACATCGTCTGATGAGGATATCGCTAAAGTGAGCTATAAATCACGTGATTGGGTGTTGACAATTAGTCCCACCAAAGTCGGCACAACGACTATAACCATGAAGAGCAGGGCTGACGAGAGTTTAAACGGTTCTCTTAAGATTAAGAGCGTGGCTAATGTCAATCCAATTAAGGTGAGTTTCGTATCCTATGACCAATCCGGTGCGACGACAACGACTGCAACGCTGGGTTACACGGATGATTGTCCGCAAAAATGCGGGAACACGCACTATGCATTGCTAGAGGGGACAGTTTACGTTCGCCCCAAGGACGAGACCCGTGCGGCTACATATTTTGAAATAAAGGAAGATCCCTCAAAGGATTCCAAAGTTCAGGCAAGGGTGAATTCGAATTATTATTCATATGGAACTTCTGAGCTAAGCGCTTCTTTGCAACTCGAGGCGTTGGCGAAAGATGCAAAAGAGGCCAAGGTTCTTGTCGACTATTGCAACGGCGAGACCGAGATGAAGAAGCTATGTGATGTTGTAACCGAGAATCAGGAGCCTGGATTCAATGAGCGTGGGAACAAAAAACAAAAGATGCTGGTTGGGGACAGCTCTTATCTGTCTGCCATTCTCAACGTTTCCCCAAATGAAGCACTGAAGGCATGCCAGCGTGCACATTGGGATTCGCTCGTTAGCTCTGTAACCTATTCTCTAGAAAGCAGCGATGTTGTTGAGCTTATCGATGGTGAAAACTCGTTTAAGGCAATAAAGCCTGGCACCGTTAAGGCTCATGCTCGTGATGGCCTTGGCAATGACCATCCCTTTGAGATAGAGGTTGTCGACCCTGCGGAAGTGAGCCTTTCGAAGGCTAAGTTTGTGTCGAGCGATTATACATTTCCCTGTGAGGTCAGTTCAGATAGTATATCCAAAGATTGGCTTTGGCTGGAATGTGACAGGGGGTTTGAATATCCAAAGGGCGTGCTGAGCAAAAGCGCTGAGGAATTGATGGACTCCTATGCCGGTGCAAAGTATTCTTTCACTTCAGATAATCCCGATGTCCTCGAGGTAAAAGGACCGATGTTTAATGGTGGCAGTTACTTGGGGTATTTAGTGCCTCATAGTTACGGCGATGCAACGGTTTCAATGTACTTGGGTGGTCGTCTCTGTGACACGATGACCGTTCATGTCGTTAAGCCTGGCGAGGAACCTGCAAAGACTGCGGTTTCCATTGCGGACAGCTACTCAACCTCCATGGATAAAGGCACGACTCAGCAGCTGAAGGCAAAGGTCTCCCCTGATGACAAGGCCAGCCAGGTTGTTTGGTCCTCTTCCAACGAGAGCGTCCTTACCGTCGATGGCAACGGTCTTGTTACCGCTGTCGGTGACGGTAATGCTACTATCACGGCAACGGTTGATGGAGTCTCTGCAACCACGGATGCAATTACGGTAACCACTCCGGTCGTAAGGGTCTCGAGCGTCAGTCTCAGCGCGTCGAATCTTAAGCTTGCTGTGGGCGGTGAGCCCTCGACGTTGACCGCAACGGTTGAGCCCAACAATGCAACGAATAAGAATGTGTCCTGGTCTTCGAGTGACCCGGAGGTCGCTACGGTTGCGGACGGCGTCGTGACCCCGGTCAAGGCCGGCGCTGCCACGATCACCGTTACCACTGAGGACGGCGAGTATAGCGCCACGTGCAAGGTGACGGTTATTCAACCTGCAACAGGTATCACACTCGATAAGCAGAAGGTCACGCTTGTGGGCGCTGCAACCGAGCAGCTTAAGGCAACGGTCGTTCCCGCGGAGGCTGACCAGACGGTTGTCTGGAAGTCCAGTAACGAGAGCGTCGCTACGGTCGATCAAACCGGCAAAGTGACGTCTGTTTCCAAGGGCACCGCAACCATCACTGCTTCGACCGAAGATGGCGCCTATTCTCAGGATTGCGCGGTGACCGTCTCTAATCCCGCAACGAGTCTTACAGTCGATCAGTCCTCCCTCAACCTTGCGAAGAGTGAAGAAGGTACCGTAAAAGCCTCTCTTGCCGGAGCCCTAGCAGGTGAGGTCGACGAGACCAAGCTCGCTCTGGATGACACGGGTGCCTCGAAGGCATTTAAGGTTGTCGACAACGGCGATGGCTCCTACACCGTCACTGCCCTCAAGACTGGTTCCGGTTCATTCGCCATCACCGCGGGGTCGCTCTCCCAGACCGTTTCGGTGAGCGTGACCAATCCCGCCCAGAAGGTTGAGCTCAACAAGACGAACCTTTCCTTTACCGTAGGCGACGCCTCCGCAAAGCTCTCCGCAACGGTGACTCCTGCAGATGCAGACGATACAACGGTGAGCTGGACCTCCAGCGACTCGTCGATCGCTACGGTCAAAGACGGCGTCGTGACGCCGCTTAAGGCCGGTACCGCCACGATCACCGCTGCCTGTGGTGACAAAACAATGACCTGTACCGTTACTGTGGCGGCGAGGACCATTGCGGGCGTTGCAGGTAGCGACGGAACGGACGTTAGCGTAAGCGCCGAGAACAATGCCGCTGCCGGCATTGCCCAGAACAACAGCATCTCTCTTGTGGTCGAGGAGCCGAAAAATCTTACCGACGCCGCCAATGCTACAATTTCCGGCCTTGAGCAGGGGAGTACCAAGGTTGCCGATAAGCTCGATATCAAGCTTCTCAAGGACGGCGAGGTTATCGAGGACTACGAAGGCATGTCCTTCATCGTCCGTGTCAAGATGACTGCTGCCATGAAGGCGCTCACCAATCTCAAGGTGCTCTACGTTGCCGAGGATGGTTCTACTCAGGCTATGGATACGTGGACCGAGGGCGACTACCTCTGCTTCCGCACGAGCCACTTCTCGACGTACGTGGTGACGGGCGAGGAGGCCAAGGGGGAGCCGACTCAGCCCGCGCGGCCCGCGACGCCGTCCCAGCCCGGTCAGCAGACGACGACCAAGGTAACCAAAAAGTCTGCTAAGACTACTAAGGGTACGCTCGCCAACACGGGCGACCAGGCCCTTGCTGTCGCCTTTATTATGGCCGTTGCCGGCGCTTCGCTGATTGCCTTCGCGCTTATGCGCAAACGTCTCGAGCGTTAGGGCGCCCCTCTCGTTTAAGCGCGACCTTTCAGTCCAAGCCCCGTTGGTAACTCGTTTTACCTACGGGGCTTTTACGTTAAAGACTTCAGCCCGTGTGTCGCGTGCAGTGCGGCGCGCCGGAAACCGCCAGATACGCGGTCGGCGCCAACGGCCTGAACGAGGCAGCGGTCGGGGGTGCATTCGGGAGCAGCTGAGCTTCGAGTAGGGTTGACCTAATTCGACCGCCTGCGGATGCATTTCAGCCATTGGCGCCTTGCCCGTTTTGGGCAAGGCGCTTTTTTTCACTGCCGCACTGGCCCCCTGGTAATAAAATGAACCTTATCTGCTGTTTCGATGAAAAGAGTCGTGTGCCCAGACGTATCAAACGAGGCGCTATCGTCTCGTCCGTGCTCATACTCCTTGTTGCCGTTTGTGCGGTCGCCCTGACGTATGCCGTTCGAAGCAGTTCTACCCCATCGAGTGAATCCGATAAAGATCTCTCGGAACTCAAAATTGGCGTTACGGATAACGATCCCTATGTGTATATCGATACCACGGGCGACTACGCTGGTATCGATATCGATATCGCACGCGAGGCTTGCAAACGTGCGGGGCTCAGGCCGCAATTCATCGACATATTTTGGAATGACCGCGATCGCCTGCTTAAAAACGGCGATATCGATTGTCTGTGGTGCGACTATTCGCCCTGTTATCGCGAAGACGATTATTACTGGACCGAGCCGTATCTAACCGTGACGGTTTCGGTTGCCGCCAAGAAAACGAGTGGTATCAAGTCCTTGGCGTATCTCGATGGCAGCAAGACTGTTGCGGTGATTGCCGGTTCGGTGAGTGAACGCCGATTGCTTGCAGGCGATCTGGAAATCTCGCCGGACGTGAACATCAAATCATATGGCTCTGCCGAACTTTGCAAAGCCGCCCTCGTCAAGGGGTATGTTGACTGTTGGATGGCGGACGCTCGGTCGCTTGATTGCCTTGGCGCTCAGTATCCCGGCCTGTATCGTGTGTTCGCCGACAATGTTATGACGGTTGACCTGGGCGTTGCGTTTAAGGACGGCTATGAGGGGGAGTACGTCAAAAACCTCAATACCGTGCTGTTCGAGATGGATCGAGATGGCACGACTGAGCGCATTGTGGGCAAGTACAAGGCGGGGGCGACGACGGACGGGCAAGGAGCGGAATCATGACAAATGATGAGCGCCGCTTACGCCGAAAGGCATTAGTCACCGCGGCTATCTGCGTTGTGGCCAGCGCTGCTTTGTTGGGTCTGCTGTATGTGGTCGGCACGCATCGCTGTCTCGATAAAACGCTTGGGTTTGGCCAGGAAACCATGGTGTTTTTAAAAAACGCCTGCGAAAAATATGACCGATATGAACAGGGAAGAAAAACCGAGGCGACGAACAATTTGGATGCCGCGCTCGAGTCGTTTGCGACGTTCTTGCCACCTGATCACGTTGAAGTCAACGATGACCTCGTCGAGGAGTACGTCCATACCGAGCACCTTTCGGGAATGTTGGTCATGGACGCCGACAGCCATATGACCGCTCATTACGATATCGACGGTCGCGATCCGCTGATGCTGTGGCGAGAGGAGCTTGCCTGTTCGTCGGTCGCATCGATGTACCGAGGCTCCAAGGTGTCCTACTCGACGGTCGTAGAGCGTCGAGATGTTGACTTTGCCGTGAGTGTTGTTCCGTACGGTGATGGCGTAGCACTGGGGTATCGATCGCTTGCGCCCGAGCCCACCGATGATTATTCGTATACGATCGCCGACGTGCTCGTGAACAACACATTCCATCAGAGCCCAACGGTGTTCGTGATGCGCGATGCACAAATCGTTTCTTCAAACGATTCGACCGTCGATATAGCTCTCGCCCGGCTTCTTGCCGATAGCGGAATTGATTGGAAAGACGAAGGCTTATCACGTGTCGAATATCGGGGAAGTACCTGGTATGCCGTGCGTGCGGCGTATAAGGACTATCGCCTGTTTGCGCTCTATCCCAAATCTGAGGTCATGTCGGGCAGGATTTCATTTATCACTGCCGGCGTACTGGCGTTCCTGGTGTTTTTGGTTGTAGTGCTGTTGGTGCGTATCGTCGCCGATCGTCGCAATTTGGCCGAAAAGGACAAGCAGCTCGGCATCATCAATGCCATCAGTACCACGTATGAGTCGACCCTCCTGTTGCATCTCGACACGCTTGAGATCGAGGGGATTAACATGTCGCCATCGGTGGCGAAGATATTTGCCGAGCACTCCGAGGCATATGACTTTTTTGCAACGGTTTGCCGAGACATTGTGAGTCCCGAAAGTCGCGAGGCGGTCATGGAGCTCTTAGATATAAAGACGCTTCGGGATCGTATGGAGGGCGTGCCGTACTTGGATGCCGAGGTACGAGACTGCCGAGGTACGTGGTATTCGCTGCAGGTTGTTCCACAGCGCCGCGATGAGCGGGGTCGACTGGAATCGGTCGTCGTGGCAACGCATAACATCTCGATGACAAAGCGCGCCGAGGAGCTTTCTTTCCAGGACAAGCTGACGGGACTTCGCAATAGAAATTACCTTGAGTCCCTTGGCGACGACCTGGTGAACGAGTCCCTGCCCGTGAGTGTGATCATGATGGACTGCAATTTCCTCAAGCGTACCAACGATCTCTACGGTCACGAAATGGGCGATGAGCTGCTACGGCGTACGGCGTCTGTATTGAGGCGGGCGGCGGGCGAGAAATTTGTGCCTATGCGCATTGGTGGCGACGAGTTCTTGCTGATTTGCCCTCACACCGATCGCGAATCCGCATGTGAAGTAGTGCAAGATCTTCGCCTCAGCCTTGCTGCTGCGAGCGATGAGGTGCTGACAGTCAGTGCGTCGTTTGGCGTCGCGACGGCAGAGGCGCCCGATTATACACTGACCGAGATTTACCACATCGCTGACCACAACATGTATCAAGAGAAACGAAAAGTCCACGCTCGGGAAGCAGATTGCTAGTATTGCTACCGCCGGTTTGCGCATTGGGGAATGTTGAATCGGTGCCCGCGATACTTTATCGGTTCGGACGGGGATAATAGACGTCTGAAATTGCTTTACGAGAGGGGAACGCAATGATTAGTTTTGATTACAAGCCTCAGGGCGTATGCACTCGCAATATCCACCTTGACCTGTCCGATGACGGCAACAAGGTGGTGGGCGTCGAGTTTACCGGTGGCTGCAACGGCAATCTCAAGGCTATCTCTAAGCTGGTCGAGGGTGCTCCTGCCGATCGCGTCATCGAGGTTCTCGCTGGTAATACCTGCGGTATGAAAAAGACTTCTTGCGCCGATCAGCTCACGCGCGCTATCGAGGCCGCTCGCGCCGAGATCGCCTAATGAGTATCGCCGACCACGTCAAGAACGGAATATCGCGCCGCGGCTTTGTGCTCGGAGGGGCTGCCGCGGGCGCTGCCACGGTGCTTGCCGGATGCTCAAAGAAAACGGGTACCAGCGACGATGCTGCCGGCGAGCCACAGGTTATCAAAGACGACTCAAAGATCGTCTCGATTACGGATGAGTATGAGGCCGTCGATATCGATCTTGAGCCCATGGCGACATGGACATTGCCCTTGGGTACGCTGCTGTACTACTGCGACGGCGATTACGCCGCGGCGATGATGGCCCCGGCGTCTGCGCTGCATGCCAACACGCTTGGCGTGCTCAACTTGGGCGACGGCTCGCTCACGACGCTCATCGAGGATCCTATCGAAGGTGCGGGGTATTCGTTTTACGATGTCCGCGCCGGCGATGGCGTGTTTGCGTGGGTTGAGATGAACTTTGCCAATTCATCGTGGAAGCTCTACGCTCAAAATCTGTCGGGCGCTTCGCTCTCTGGCGACGTGGTTGAGCTCGATCGGGGTGGCAAGGACTATGATCCGCCACTGTTCACGGCGTTCGGGTCATCAGTCATCTGGTATAAAATGCCTTCGGCAGGCGGCAATAAAACGAGTAGTGATTCGTTTTGCTATCGTCGCTCGCTTGATGAATCCAAGGCCGAGACAATTTGGAAATCGACGGGCCGCTTTGCATCGGCCCCGCGTGCGAGCGACGGCATTTTGACCATCTCGCCGCGTGTCCGCAACGACGAGGGCGTCTACTACGGCATAACGGCAATCGATCTGACCGACGGCAACAACACCAAACGTGCCCAGCTAGTCCTTCCCTCGTCAGTCTCGCCTTTCGAGGCCGTATATATGGGCGATACCTTCGTGTTTTCTATCGAGGCGACCTATAGTGGCGTGGGCAGCCTGGGCAACATGGGCACGTATATCGGTAATGAGGGAGGGCCATACCTCTTTCTGTCCCGCGAGCCGCTCGCATGTGCTGCCGGCAAGAAGAATAAATATCTCGTTAAGGTACAGGCATCGCATTTTCTCATCGACACCTCTGCCAAGACCTATGGCTCGCTGTTGTCGCCCGACCGCGCTTTGGAATATGGCGATTATCCAGCTACGGCGGGAAAATCGGACTCATTCCTTACGTACGCCACGGTGCGCAACAGCCAGGGTATACCCGAGACGGTCACCGCACGCCTATTCTCTCTTTAAGCTTAGAGGGGTTAAAAAGGCGCCAACAGGGGAATAAACGCGTTGTAATTGTGAGTACCGCCCGCCGAGCTGCCGCGTCATAGTGGCATCCGGCGGGCTCAGGTGCGTTAAAATGGGCTTGTTCTTAGCTGATTGAGACAGGGGGGCCGTGTTATGGCTTCAGATGCAAAAAAGATTCTGCTGGTCGAGGATGAGAAGGCAATCCGTGACGCCGTCGCTGCCTATCTCGAGCGCGAAGGCTACTGGGTTGTGGGTGTCGGTGACGGCCAGTCCGCGATCGAGGAGTTCGAGAAGCATCAGTTTAACCTGGTCGTGCTCGACCTTATGCTCCCCAAGATCCCCGGCGAGCGCGTTTGCCGCACCATTCGCGATACCTCGGATGTCCCCATCATCATGCTGACTGCCAAGGGCGAGATCGAGGACCGTATTATCGGTCTTGAGCTCGGCGCCGACGACTATCTGATTAAGCCGTTCTCGCCGCGCGAGCTTGTCGCGCGCGTACGCGCCTTGTTCCGCCGTGCCCATCAGGCCGACGAGCCAGCCGTCGAGGTACTCGACTTCGGCGATCTGGTCATCGATATCTCGGGCCACAAGATTTTGGTCGAGGGCAAGGAAGTCGACCTGACGGCTTCCGAGTTTAAGCTGCTCACCACGCTTGCCCGTCACCCCGGTCGCGTCTACAACCGCATGGAGCTGGTCGAGAAGGTGCTCGGCTACGACTTTGAGGGCTATGAGCGCACCATCGATAGCCACGTGAAGAACCTTCGCGCCAAGCTGGGCGATGATCCCAAGAAGCCCAAGTGGCTCTACACCGTCCACGGTGTCGGCTATCGCTTCGAGGCTCCGGCCAAGACCGATAAGTCGGACGAGAAATAGGGAAATCACATATGACACCTGCGCGCTTTGAAATCGGACAAAAGCACAAGCAGGAGAGCGAGGCGGGTTCCAAGGCTAGTTGGAACACGCCTCGTTCCGATTCACGGCCAACGATGAGCTATCCCTCGCGCATGGCACTTGCTTTTGCTCTGACATCGCTCATGACGGTATTGGTGCTGGTGGGCGTGGTCTCTGTTGTGTGGGGCACGGTCTTTTCGGATTACACGCGCTCCAATATCGTCGAGATCGCCAATTCTGCTGCCGAAAAGCTTGCGACGTCGTATGAGGAAAACGGCAACTGGACTGCGGGCGAGCTGCGCACGGTCGCGACATCGAGTTTGGTATCCGACGACCTGAGTATGCAGGTCGTCAACAAGAAGGGCGTTGTCGTCTATGACGACTCATGGCCTTCGGCAAGCGCGACCGCCGATGTGCGCGAGAGCGAATCGGCGTCGAGCAGCTCGAGCGGTAAAAAAGCATCGCATAGCCCGGTCTCGTCTGCTCCAACCGACTCCGATAGCGTTGCTAACGTCGAGATTGTAACGTCTTCCGGCGAACATGTCGGACAGGTAAAGCTGTGGGCCATCGGCTCCGACGCTCTGCTCACCAAGGCGGACTCTGCGTTTAGGGAGAAGACCTTTAACGCCATGGCCCTCGCCGCAGTTGTTGCAATCTGCATTTCGGTCGTTATCGGATCGCTCGTGTCGCGCATGCTCACCAAGCCGATTCATCGTATTACCAGTACCGCAAAGCAAATCCGTGACGGCGACCTGTCGGCTCGCACGGGACTGCGCGGTGATGACGAGATCGATCAGCTGGGTGAGACCTTCGATGAGATGGCCACTTCGCTCGAGAAGGATATGAAACACGAGAAGCGCCTGACCTCAGACGTTGCACACGAGCTTCGTACGCCGCTTATGGCCATGCTCGCAACGGTCGAGGCCATGCAGGATGGCGTGTATCCCACCGACGATGAGCATTTGGAGACCGTTGCTTCCGAGACGCGTCGCCTGGCTCGTCTGGTGCAGCAGATGCTCGATCTATCGCGCATGGAAAACAGCACGGCTCCGCTCAACCTTGAGCCGGTGGACATGGTTCCTTTCGTGCGTTCCATCGTCAATGCCCAGGAGCGCCTGTTTGTCGACCGCGATCTGCGCCTGCGTTTTGCGGACGAGACCCAGGGTCACGACGATGTCGTCGAGGCCGATCCCGACATGATCACGCAATGTGTTATCAACCTCATGAGCAACGCCATGCGCTACACCCCCGAGGGCGGTTGGGTCGTTGTGTCGGTGCTCAGTGACCGCAAGCACGTCAGCATTGCCGTTTCTGATACCGGCATCGGTATTGCCAAGGACGATCTGTCGCGCATCTTCGGCCGTTTTTGGCGCGCCGATGCCAGCCGCGCCCGCGAAGCTGGCGGCCTGGGCGTTGGCCTCGCCGTGACCAAGCAGATCGTCGAGCGTCACCATGGCTACATATCCGTGGAGTCGGAGCTTGGAAAGGGTACGACTTTTACAATTCATCTGCCCCGCGAGCACACGGCAGACGCGGCATCTACTACAATGGAGCACTAGCTTTTCGCTATTCGGTGAAGGAGGGGCCGCGTCCCTGCCGCTCCGAGTTTGCGAAAACATGCGGGAAAGAACCCGCATTTCTGTCGTATTTAGGTAAGGAGTGACTCACGTGACAACGATGGAGCGTCGTCCGGATTCCCGTGGCAAGGTTCGTGATATTTACGATGCCGGTGAAAACCTGCTGATGGTCGCCACCGACCGCATTTCTGCGTTCGACTTCATTCTTCCCGACGAGATTCCGTTTAAGGGAGAGGTGCTCAATCGCATCTCGGCATTCTGGTTCGATAAGTTTGCCGACATCGTCCCCAACCATCTCGTTTCCATCGACCCGGCGGATTTCCCCGAGGAGTTTGCTGAGTATCGTGACTACCTCGCAGGCCGCGCCATGCTGGTCAAGAAGGCCCAGACGATTCCTATCGAGTGCATCGTCCGCGGCTATCTGACCGGTTCGGGCAAGAAGACCTACGACGAGAACGGCACCGTCTGCGGCATCCAGCTGCCTGAGGGCCTGACCGAGGCTTCCAAGCTTCCCGAGCCGCTGTTCACGCCGTCCACGAAGGCCGAGATTGGTGACCACGACGAGAACATCTCGTTCGAGCGTTGCTGCGAGATCGTGGGCGAGGATATCGCCACGCAGATTCGTGACCTTTCCCTCAAGATCTACAAGGCCGCTGCCGAGTACGCCGCGACCCGTGGCATCATCATTGCCGACACCAAGTTCGAGTTTGGTGTCATCGATGGCAAGGTCACGCTAATCGACGAGTGCCTCACGCCCGATTCCAGCCGTTTCTGGCCTGCTGCCAGCTACGAGGAGGGCAAGATCCAGCCCAGCTACGACAAACAATTCGTCCGCAATTGGCTCAAGGCCAACTGGGATATGACGGGGGAGACCCCGCACCTGCCCGCCGAGGTCATCGATGGCACGTCCGAGCGCTATCGCGAGGCCTTCCAGATCATCACGGGCTCCCAGTTCACAAGCATGAAGGAGAACGCATAAGTGAGTACCCGTAGCGCCACGAACAAGCGCACGCAATCCCACGAGGTTACCGGGGTTGCGCGCAAGTCCGCCGCATCTGCTAAGCCTGCCCGTCAGGCAGCGAGCTCTGTCCGCGTCGTGCCGGCTTCGTCTAAGGCACGCCGCAAAGAGCTCGAGAAGGGCGAGAACCTCGAGGGCCTCTCTAAAGAGGAGAAGCGCGCCCGCAAGGCTAAGCAGCGCGCCAAGGAGGACCGCATCTACACGGTGTCGAATATCCTTCTCAAGCAGGATGAGGACTACACCAAGCGCCGTCGTATCTGGTGGGCCGTGCTTACTATCGGCATGGTACTCGTCGTGGCAATTTGGGCTTCGCTCTACTTCGCTCCCGCTGGCATGGTGTCCAGCCCTGTCCAGATGGTCGGCATCGTTTTGTCCTACGTCGTCATTTTGGGTGACTTTATCTACGACTTCGTTCGTATTCGTCCCCTGCGCAACATGTACCGCACGCAGGCCGAGGGCATGTCCGAGAACAAGCTCAACGCTCTTATTGAGCGCGCGGCTGCCGAGGAGGACAAAAAGGACTCCAAGAAGAAATAGCGTTTGCATGCATACTTATCGCTAAGATATAAGGCGCGTCGTTTTTGCGGCGCGCTTTTTACTGTTCTATAGATAGATGGAGTGGCACATGATTCGAGCTGCCCTGACGGTCGAAGAAGCTCTGGAGGGCATGAAGGCCCTGGAGCCCAAGATTAAAAACTATGCGCGTCTGGTTGTCCGCAAGGGCGTAAACGTCAAGCCCGGCCAGGAGGTTGTCGTTCAGTCTCCGGTCGAGTGCGCGCCTTTTGCCCGCGTGGTGGTCGCGGAGGCTTATGCCGCCGGCGCTGGCCACGTGACGGTCATTTGGGCCGATGATGCCGTGACGAGGCTCACGTACGAGCATGTCGATAAAAGCTATTTTGAGCAGACGCCCGAGTGGAAGCGCATGCAGCTGGATTCCCTGGCCCAGGATGGTGCCTGCTTTGTCTTTATCGAGGGGGCGGATCCTGCGGCCCTCAAGGGCATCGATCCAGCCAAGCCGGCCGCGGCATCCAAGGCGAGGAATACGCAATGCAAAGTTTTCCGCCGTGGACTGGATTACAACATCAATCCGTGGTGCATCGCCGGCGCTCCGGTCGTGGCTTGGGCGCACGAGGTGTTCCCGGGAGACGCCGATGAGGTTGCAATCTATAAGCTGTGGAATGCGATTCTGCACACCGCGCGCGCCGATGGCCAGGACCCAGAGAGCGACTGGGAACTCCATGACGCCGCATTCGAAAAGAACCTGCGTTTTCTGAACGACAATCGTTTCGACTACCTGCATTACGCCGCGGCAAATGGAACCGATCTGACGATTGGCATGACGAAAGGTCACGAGTGGGCCGGCGGCAAGGGCAAGACGCCCGAAGGGCACCCCTTCTTCCCCAACATTCCCACCGAGGAAGTCTTCACTTCGCCCGATCGCATGCGCGCCGACGGTATCGTGTACTCGGCCATGCCGCTCATCCACCATGGCAATAAGGTCGACGATTTTTGGATTAAGTTCGAGGGCGGCCGCGTAGTGGACTACGATGCCCGTGTGGGCAAGGCAACGCTCGCAAGCATCATCGATACTGACGAGGGCGCTGCTCACCTGGGAGAGGTCGCGCTCATCTCCAAGAACACGCCGATCCGCGAAAGTGGCGTACTGTTCTACGATACGCTCTATGACGAGAACGCTAGCTGCCATCTCGCGCTAGGTGTCGGTTTCCCCGAATGCATCGAGGGTGGGTATGACATGTCCAAGGAAGAGCTCCTGGAGCATGGCGTTAACGTCTCGAGCACGCACGTCGATTTTATGATTGGCACGGACGACATCGATATTACGGGCATTACGCCTGATGGACGTGAAGTTGTGATTTTCCAGAACGGCCAATGGAGTTGGGAATAGTCCCAGACCGTGGTACAATGCCACCCGCGGGCCGTTAGCTCAGCTGGCAGAGCAGGGGACTTTTAATCCCAAGGTCCAGGGTTCGAACCCCTGACGGCCCACCATAGAATGGAAAAGCGACTGGCGGATGCCGGCCGCTTTTTTGTTGCCGCGACGCGGGTTCGAACCCGAAAGGGCGCGGAGCTGAGTAAACGCGTGAGCGTTTGCCAGCGCAGCGCGCAAGGCGCGAAGCGCCGCAGCGGCCGCCTGCGGAGCAGGCTGAACCCCTGACGGCCCACCCAAAGTAAGGAATACGAAATGAAAACAAATAGATACGGAATTAGCGGCAGCACATTAAAGATAATAGCAGCCATTTCGATGGTTCTCGATCATGTAAGCAGGATCGTCCTGACCAATGGAATCATGACTCACGCATCGTACAGTCAGATATCAGACGAACAGTGGGCGATTCTAAGCGAGGCTTCGGATATGCTTCATGTTCTTGGCAGAATTGCATTTCCCTTATTTTGCTTTTTGATAGTTGAGGGATTTTTGCATACTCATGACTTAAAGAAGTACCTGCGAAATATGCTTGTCTTCGCAATCATTGCGGAGCCCATATACGATTTCGTCCAAACCGGGCAACTATTTGACCTTCGGCAACAAAATGTTATGTGTGAGCTCCTGCTTTCCTTGGTCTTTTTGATTGTTCTGGAAAAGATACAAAGTCTTTCAAAACGGAAAAGATACATCGCAGAAACTGCTCTGATTGTTTTGACAGCACTGGCAGCTGAATACACTAAACTAGATGGCGGTGTGTATGGCATTATGCTTGTGGCTGCATTCTATTTATTCCACGACAGCAAGGTCAAGATGTTCTTTGCTGCAGTATGTGCAGTGCTCCTTTCGTCATGCCATATAGTTGGCGGCGGATTCGAGCTTGCTGCAGCTAATGTACTTAATCCTGATGTTGCTGCCGCGGTCGTTTCGTTGCTGCTTATCAATCTTTATAATGGTAAGCGAGGGCTGAAGCTCAAATATTTCTTCTACATTTTCTATCCGGCACATCTTGCTCTGCTTTATGGTGTCTCACTTATTGTTTTGAACTGTCTTTAAAAACTCTCAAACAAGTCTCTGAAAACGGAAACAAACTGACTCTAAGACTGCTTGTGAATTTCCGGAAGACCTGAGAGATGCGAGGATAGGCAACGAGGGCTGCAGAGAGATGCTTCTCAGTTCTCTGGCGGATCGCACGTATCTGTATGAGGATCACTTCCACACACTCATTAATAACAGTGATAAACACGGCAGATCCTCAAAACATGAGGCTGTGGAGGTCGAACGATGCTTCGAAAGCATGAATGGCAGCGAGAAAATGAGTTCGGAAGCGCCCTCTGGATGATCCAGCATAGAATAGAAAGCGATCGGCTCCGGCTGGTCGCTTTTTTGTTGCCGCGCCACGGGTTCGAACCCGAACTTCTCTATATATAAGAACGCTTGGCGAACAAAACCTGCCTTTTACCGACGGGAAAGAAATAGCTGATGCTTTTGGAGTAAAGTGGCGCTCCAGAGATGACCGATGCCTTAACACCTATAAACCAGCTGGTCATCGCCAATATCAGAAGCCAATGCTTCAGTTTTAACCTCAGTGATGCGACTGAGGAACCTATTCATTTGTGAACAAAATATGGAGTGCGCGATTCCCGCCCCCGGCGCCCCTCCGGTCTGGCAATATATCTCCTTGCCGCGCGGCCCGGTCGGACCGGATCAGCCGCCAGGCGTGCACCTTGAGAACCGGATACTGCGAGGATGGACA
>NZ_JAQLDQ010000015.1 GCF_028209395.1 Collinsella aerofaciens | reverse complement strand
CCCCGGAGGAGTTCCGGAATCAGGCCCTCGCGGCCTAGTCGCTATTTAGGGCGTCCAAGATTTGGGACGCAGTTCACTTCAATACGGGCTCGCAACTCATTGTTCACGAGACCCAAGAAGCAATTTTCTTCCTTAATGGACAGGCCCTGGATTCGTTTGGACCAGGCAGGCATGAACTTGAGACTCAAAATCTACCGTTACTGAACGGCATTTCGAAGATAACGACCGGTGGTGTCAGCCCGTTTCACTCAGAAGTCTACTTTGTTAACCTCATCGAGCAGATGGGCATACGCTGGGGAACCAATTCCAAGATTCAGTTCATGGAACCGACTTATGGATTTCCGCTCTCGCTCGGGGCGTCCGGAGAGATGGCTCTTGCTGTAAAAGAGCCCCGCAGGCTCCTTCTCAAGCTTGTTGGAACCGAAGCTTTGCTCTCCCAGGACAAGCTGATCAGCTATTTCAAAGCTTTCCTGCAAACTCGAGTAAAAACTCATCTGGCACAAGTAATTACCGAACAAAAACTCTCCATTTTCGAACTTGATGCACACCTTGAAGAGTTATCCGACTCGCTTAAGAACAAGCTGCTTCCCGACTTTGCCGCATACGGCCTCTCATTAACGCAAATGCTGGTCACCGCCATCGTCAAACCCGAAGGTGATCCGGTATACGAGAAGTTTAAGGACCTCCATTTCAAGCAATATGCCGACGTACGCGAAGCACAGATAAAACAACAGGTCAGCATTATCGAACAAGAAACTGCGGCGCAGCGCACCGTAATCTCCGCAAAAGCGCGCGCAGAAAAACGGCAAATCGAAGGCTATACCTATCAACAGGAACGCAGCTTCGATGTTGCCGAAAAGATGGCCCAAAACGAAGCGACTGGCGAATACGCAAACATGGGAATTGGTCTGGGCGTAATGGCCGGTGTCGGCGGGACCATGGGGTCAGTTATGACCGATGCACTCTCACAAGCCACCGGCACGTCCGCGACGCAGCCCATCCCTGCGGATACCAATTCGCAGCAAAGTGCTGCAAAGTTCTGTTCCGAATGTGGATATCGCTTCTCTGGAACCGAGAAGTTCTGTCCCGAGTGCGGAGCACGGAGGTCATAATGAAGAACACACAGGCATATATTGCAGCAATCCCCGTAGCCCTCTTCATAGCTATCGAAAGCGTGACAATACTTTTATTTGGACCCTCAACCACTTTTTGGATTGAGAGCGCATTCTCTTTGGTCATGCTCGCCCTGGTGGTTTCAACCTTGTTATTTGGACCCCAAAAGAATCTTAAGATATTTGGTATCTCAAAGATACTTGTTATTGGCGTATCGTTTGCAGTCCAATTGTTGCCAGGCATACTAGGGTCCGCGTTAAAAACAGAGGCGCTTCCAGCAATTCCAATTCTCAGTTTTCTGCTAGCAAGCGCTGCGACAGCCACGCTCTTCGCAACAGGCGCTTCCGAATCTCACGCATCTACCATTGAAAACCAAATTTCAAGCAAATCGCAATCCATGCAGAACCTTGAACTTCAGCTAAGACTGCTTCTAGATGAATCACCTTCAGAGTTGCGCGCATCAATGACCAGCTTCTTGGAAACTTCAAGCCTTGCCGACCCCGCCAGTTGTGAAGCAAGCGCTCAAGTTGAAGACGAAATATCGAGCGCACTTCGTGATCTATCGCAATCAATCGAATCAAACGATATCGAAGGCGCGAACTCGAAAATATTGCGCATGACTTCATTGATAAGGCAAAGAGCAGCACTGGTTAAAGCAAGCAAGGACAGCTAATGATCGATAAGGATAAATTAATCTCGCTTCTTATTTCAAAAGAAATTCCAGTAAAAACGACCCGGAGATACAAAACTATTGGCTATCGAATAAAGCTCGAGAGTGGAACAGCCGTATATGTCTACGACAGCGGCGGCTTCTTTTGTCAAGGAAATAACGCTGATCAGGTCCGAAAAGCCATCGAAGATGAAATCATTGATGAACCAAACAACAAAGTTTTCGTTGTTTACGGCCACGATAAAACCGCACGAAACCAACTCCAACGTCTTCTCGAAGAGTTAAATCTCGAGCCTATTTTTCTCGATAATCAGCCTATAGGGGGCCGAACAGTAATCGAACAACTAATGGAATACATCCCTTGCGCTAATTTCGGGATAGTACTTATGACCCCGGACGACATAGGCTATCCAAAGAATAAACAGGATCGACCGCAGCCAAGAGCTCGCCAGAACGTAGTTTTGGAGCTTGGGATGCTACTGATGAAATTCGGCAGGTCTAGGACCGCGATCCTTCTCAAAGAAGCCGACCCACCAATAGAAAAACCGTCCGATATAAACGGCATCTTATATCTCCCTTACAAGGAAGACGTTTTTGAGATAAAGCAGAAACTAATACGGGAAATGAACAGCAAGGGGTATGAAATGGAGCAATCGAAATGAAAGCGCTACAATGCGAGCTCTGCGGTAGCACAGAGATTATCAAGGATGGAGACTTTTTCGTCTGTCAAAGCTGTGGAATGAAATATACGCTTGAAACCGCAAAGAAAATGATGGTCGAAGGTGTTGTCCAAGTCGAAGGCACAGTGAAAACAGACCTCACTGAAGATGTCGATCGATATCTCGCCTTGGCCAGAACCGCTCAAAAAGCCGGTAACAACGCTGATGCTGAGAAATATGCCTCCATGGCCCTCGAGATTGATCTTAAGAACGCCGAGGCATGGTCAATAAAGGCAAAAGCGATAGACTGGCAGCTCACGTTTGACAACGATCGCTTGTCGGAATCAAATGTAGCATGCATTAATATGCTAAAGCTGCTAAATCGAGCCCCATCAGATTTTGATGAGATAAACACCGCGCTAAACATAGCGATAGGTTTCATTGAGCATTTGCGAGCTATCGCAAACTCTGAGATAGACTATTTCTGCCAGGAACTTGCAAATCTACCGAATGCGAAGAATCTAGAGTTAATTCAATCGGGGCTCATTCGTCACCTACAGTCGCGTGAACTCCAATGGAAAAATATAGAGGCCGTGTGCGAATTACAAACGGCTGCCGTAAAGAGGCTCAGCAAAGAGCAGGGGGAGAGTGCCAAGATACCCGAGAATATCGAAGATCTCCTCGGCGCCCTTACCGAAGACCTTTCCGGTCTTGCAGCGCGCAACATTTCATCAATGTATTACAATGCTGCAATCACGATCCTAAAGTCTGCGGTCAACGGCTGCTCCACATGGTCGGAACGGTGGAACAAGGTCCGTGTATTTGATTACTACGCGACAGATGATTTCGACTATGACAACGAAAAAGAAGCTTTTGATCTATGCATAGATGCGTACGATAGTTGCATAAAAGCGGCTCGCTTAGCTATCGACCTCTTTGACAATAAAGTCACTAAACAAGGTACTGCCACAGACGAGATGCTCTTAAGATGCTGGGGCATATTGTGCAGTCTCGAGGAGCTATGTATCAAAGTTCGAACAAATCGCCGATACTACGGATACTACGGACACTCCAGCGAACAAATAACAAACGACGGCTTTTTCCTTAGCGATGAGGCAAAGCAGCTTCGGAGAGAACAGTTAGAAAAGGACATGGCAAAGCGTGACGAATACGACCCCGAGAAGAAGAAGGAACGTGAGCGCGCTGAAAAAGAAGCAGAGCTCCAAGCCAAATATTGGTTAGATAATCCTGTTAAAAAGTCGCAAAAACAAGCGCTCGAAGATGAATTTGACCGTTTGGGGAAACGAACTTCGAGAGCTTAAGAGCAGACGTTCTTTCTTCAGTCCATTCGAATTCAAAGCGAAACGAGAATGTGACACAAAAATAGAACAGGCCCGCGCGCGCAGGCGGGAAATCAAAGACTCTTTGAAGGCCTTAGACGATGAACTCATGGCGTACGTGTCGAACGAAATTGAATCATAGCTTTCACCGCTTGCCGCAACAGTCCATTGGCGACCTCAAAGGCGCCTCAATGGGATAAGAGCGATTTCACACCATGGAGGAATGGCGGGCAAACGCTCGGAGTGTTCATTTGTCTGATAACCGATGTTCACTCTAGCCCGAGCAGATTAAGTCCCGCCACCGTCATCTTGCACACGAGCGGCCTTGCGGACACCTTTTCTAAATATCCGGCAGCGATTAGGCTCGACAATGACCTACTCGCTGTCGGCTTTGTCACATCGAGATAGCCCGACACACCATCAAGCGTAGATTCACCAAAGGCACCGAAGATATGCATCTGTGCCGCATAAAACAGAATATCTTTTGCCCTTTCGGTAAACGTATCGTCGAGTTCATCGATCGCCCGCTTGAGATCATCGAGTTGTACGCGCTTTTCGGCCAAATCGCTCAGAACGGCATCTTGCGCTTGCTCGACCAAATCAAGCATCATTGCAACAAACGGAGTAGCCTCGCTACCGTTAAGGGGCCTCTCCACCACGTCAAACGCCTTGTAATATGCGGTTTTATTCTCAGCAATCGTCCTAGAGAGCGACAACACCGTAGGCTGCGACAACGTCTCGTTCAGGCTCAACGCGAGAAGATACCTCCCCGTTCTCCCGTTACCGTCATAGAAGGGGTGAATATACTCAAAGAGAAAATGGCAGATTGAGGCTGCATAGAGGCTTGGGACATCTTCGCGATTGCCCAACTCTATCATCTTGCCAAGGAGGTCAATGATTTCGGGCTCCGAGGAAACACCCTGATGGAGAATCTTGCCCCGACTGTTCTCAATCACAACGGGACCCAAACGGAACATCTTGCCATCCGGACGGTCCTTCGGGTCAAGCACGCCCTTAGTGACGGCATCGAAAATCTCGCGAATATCCTCGGGTTTGCCGGGACGACTTGAACCATCCACCAGCTGAAGGTAGAGGCGAGCGAATTCAATAAAAGGAGTGTGCTCCTTTTCGGCGGCACCGCAAAGTTCGGCCGCAGCATCCTCCGCAGACTCCAGCGCCGCTTCAATCTGGCGCCGCGTGCTGTGCACACCCTCCATCTCGTTGCTGAAAACAACCTCCTCAAGCACCAGCGAACGAATCGAGGCCCCCAAAGCCACATAAGGCAAGCTGTTCCACAGGTTGGAAATCTTTCGCTCTTTTCTGAGGATCCGCTCGCTAGCAACGGACAGGTTCAAAGGAACACAAGCGAACAGTTCACCATGCTCAAGGTGAATTCCAGTCCGCACCGTGCCGTCGGCAGTAAGGCGCTCGCGCAGCAGCTCGTCATGGCAAGCATAACGATCGGAGCTTGGATCTGCATAAAAGAGTTTTTCGAGCGTCTTGTACGCCATCGCTTCATCGCTCCTTTGAAATCAAATAGCTTAATCGTCTTTCATTATTTCGAATATATCCGATATTTGCAATTAAGACTCAAGAAATGCATTGTCTAATTTCAGAATTTGAAGTATTGGGAATTAAGGGTTCTTTTTTACATAGCGAGCTAATTTCAAACCTCAGCAGAGCTTTATGCAAGAAGGCACGCTGTCTGCATCAACCGCAGGCAGCGCACCTCCTTCTATTCGAAAAGGAAACTGCGTCCCATAATTCCGGCTCAGAATGGGATGCGCTTTCCCTAACGAGCCTCTCGCGGAAACTGCATCCCACTCTGAGCGCCCATTCCGGGACACAGCTTCCCAACGGCCCCCGTTTCGGAAACCACATCCCGTTCCGAGCCTTCAAAGCGGGACGCGGCTTCCCCGAGAAAGTATCGACTACTTACCGTCGTCGTCTTCGGCTTCTTCGCGCGCATAGAGCTCCAGCATGCGGCGGCGGTATTCGCGCACAGCGAGCTTGGCGCGCTCTAGGCGGCGACGCTCACGCGGGGTGAGCTCGGACGGATCTATCTCGTCGCCATAGGTCTTATCGGCAAGAAGATGCGCCGCGTCCACGATGCGGGCATCGATGTGGCCGCTCGCCGCCTCGGCGGAAAGACGCTCGGCAATCGTATCGAGCGTAGGCAGGCCCTCGAATACGCGACCATGGCCATGCGAGGTCAGCAGCTCGTGCTCTCGTGCGAGCAGACTCGCCAAATCGTGATGGGCACGCAGGATATCGAGTGCCTCGGCAGGATGCTCGGCAACCTCTGCCACGGCGGCGACCGGCGCGGCATCGACCACGCGGTAGAAGAGCTGCGCGAGCAGCGGCATCAAGAACACCGTGATGGCACCGGCGGCAACCATGACCGACGCAATATCTTGCGACAGCGCGCCCGCGTTGACGGCCACGCTCGTCACGGCAACGATGATCGGCAGCGCCGTGGTGCAGTACAGGGCCACGGTAATGCGACCATACGCCGACACATCGCGCGTCGCAGGACAAATGCTCATAGAAACAAGAATGGGTACGGCACGAATAATCAACAACGCCACGATAAAGCCCACGAGCAGCCCGGGGCGCGACACCACGGCCGTCAGATCGATCTTTGCGCCCGACACGGTAAAGAACACCGGGATCAAAAAGCCGTAGGCCAGGCCGTCGAGCTTGGTCTCAAGCGTATGGTTGCCCTCGGGGATGATATAGCGCAGGACGAAGCCGGCGGCAAAAGCGCCCAACACGATATCGAGGCTAAAGATGGCCGAGAACGCCACGAGCGTGACCAAAATAAGCACCGTCAGGCGCACGAAGGTCTGCGACGTGGTATCGGCGCGCTCCTCGACAAACGCAAAGAAGCGGCTGCCGACGCGTTTGGAGCGGCTGGGGACCACGGCAAGCAGCACGCACACCACGGCGAACAGGCCCAAGATCAGCAGCGTCTCGATACCCGTGCGGGCAGACAGCAGTACCGACATGGCGAGCACGGGGCCGAGCTCGCCCCACGTACCATAGGCGAGAATCGAATCACCGACGCGCGTTCCGGCAAGCAACCGCTCGCGCAAGATGGGCATGAGCGCTCCAAGCGCCGTCGAGGTCAAGGCGAGCGTCACGGCGATACCGTCGAAATGGCTGACCGAGAACCACGGGGTAAAGCGCACGGCAAGCCAGGCGATACAAAATGTGACAACCCACGTGGCCATACCGTAGCGCCCCTCGACGCCCGTGATGTTCTTTGGGTCGATCTCAAAGCCGGCAAGCAGGAACAAAAATGCCAGACCGAGCTCTGACACAAGCGAGACCTCGGCATCCACATGGATGACGCCAAGCATATGAGGTCCCAACACCGCGCCGAACACGAGCAAAAAGACCGTTTCGGGAACGGGTTTTCCAGGAATCGCCGAAGCGATGAAGGGGCTTGCAAAGGCCACGAGTGCGATGATGGCGAGCGAAACGAATGCCATGTGATGCCTTTCTCTTGTTTGCGCTTCACTGTAGCACCCTCGCCGTCCTCTACGCGCCGCGAGCTGTCGTATCATAGTGAGGTTTACAAACATGTGGCTCAAGGCGACCGCAGGGCAGGCCCCGCAAACCGACCGCTGCCGCATACCGTACCGTACGCCCAACCGATCAGGAAGGCAGGAACCAATGGTCTCTCGTATCTACGTGGAGAAGAAACCCGGGTTCGACGTCGAGGCTCAGCAGCTCAAGGGCGAGCTGACCGAGATTCTCGGCATCAAGGGCATCGAGGCCCTGAGGATCATCAACCGCTACGACGTCGAGGGCATCGACGAGGAGCTTTTCCGCTCCTGCGTGCCGACCGTCTTTAGCGAGCCCCAGGTCGATGTGACCTACGACGAGCTCCCCGCAAGCGACGGCGCCGTCTTTGCCGTCGAATTCCTGCCTGGCCAGTTTGACCAGCGTGCCGACTCCGCCAGCGAGTGCGTGCAGCTCATCAGCCAGGGCGAGCGCCCCGCCGTGCGCTCCGCCAAGGTCTATATGATCTCGGGCGCCCTGGACGAAGCCGCCATCGAGGCCATCAAGCACTACGTGGTGAACCCCGTCGAGGCGCGCATCGCCTCGCTCGACCTGCCCGAGACGCTGTACATGGAGACCCCCGAGCCTCAGCCCGTCGAAGTGCTCGACGGCTTCCGCGAGCTCGATGAGGCCGGCCTTGCCGCCTTTATTTCCGAGCGCGGTCTTGCCATGGACGAGGCGGACATCGCCTTCTGCCAGCAGTACTTCCGCGATGAGAATCGCGACCCCACCATCACCGAGATCCGCGTGATCGACACGTACTGGTCCGACCATTGCCGCCACACCACCTTCGGCACCGTCCTGGATGACGTGACGATCGACGACGCCGTGGTGCAGCAGGCCTTCGACCGCTACATGGAGATGCGCCACGAGCTCGGTCGCGACGCCAAGCCCGTCTGCCTCATGGACATGGGCACCATCGGCGCCAAGTACCTTAAGAAGACCGGCGTCATGACTGATGTCGATGAGTCCGAGGAGATCAACGCCTGCACCGTCAAGGTGAAGGTCGATGTCGATGGCGAGGACCAGGACTGGCTGTTCCTCTTTAAGAACGAGACCCACAACCACCCGACCGAGATCGAGCCCTTCGGCGGTGCCGCCACCTGCGTGGGCGGCGCTATCCGCGACCCGCTCTCGGGCCGCAGCTATGTCTATCAGGCCATGCGCGTCACCGGCGCCGGCGACCCCACGGTCCCCGTCTCCGAGACGCTCGAGGGCAAGCTTCCGCAGCGCAAGCTCGTGACCACCGCCGCCGCCGGCTACTCCAGCTACGGCAACCAGATCGGCCTTGCCACCGGTCAGGTCAACGAGCTCTATCACCCCGGCTACGTGGCCAAGCGCATGGAGGTCGGCGCCGTCGTGGGCGCTACCCCGGCAAACCACGTGCGTCGCGAGTGCCCCGCCCCCACCGACAAGATCATCCTTTTGGGTGGCCGCACCGGCCGTGACGGCATCGGCGGCGCCACTGGCTCCTCCAAGACCCAGAACACCGAGTCCATCGAGACCTCGGGTGCCGAGGTCCAGAAGGGCAACGCCCCGGTCGAGCGCAAGCTGCAGCGTCTGTTCCGCCGCGGCGACGCCTGCCGCCTGATCAAGCGCTGCAACGACTTTGGCGCCGGCGGCGTCTCGGTCGCCGTGGGCGAGCTTGCCGACGGCCTGTATGTCGACCTGGACACCGTGACCAAGAAGTACGACGGCCTGGACGGCACCGAGCTCGCCATTTCCGAGTCCCAGGAGCGCATGGCCTGCGCCGTCGCCGACGGTGACGTCGAGGAGTTCATGGGCTACGCCGCCGAGGAGAACCTCGAGGCGACCGTTATCGCCGAGGTTACCGCCGAGCCGCGCATGCGCATGGCCTGGAACGGTGTCGCCATCGTCGACCTGTCCCGTGAGTTCCTCAACTCCAACGGCGCGCCCAAGCACCAGGTCGCCCACGTCTGTGCCCGCAGCGTGTGGCAGCCCAGCTGGGCCGGCGCCACGCTTGCCGAGCGCATGACCTCGCTTGTCACTGACCTCAACGTCGCCTCCAACAAGGGCCTTTCCGAGCGCTTCGACTCCACCATCGGTGCCGCGACCGTGCTCATGCCCTTTGGCGGCAAGACGCAGCTCACTCCGAGCTCTGCCATGGTCGCCAAGTTCCCCGTGGACGGCGAGACCACCACGGCAAGCGCCATGGCATGGGGCTTCAACCCCTACCTGATGGAGGCCGACCAGTTTGCCGGCGCCTACCTATCCGTGGTCGAGTCCATCGCCAAGCTCGTGGCCGCCGGCTTTGAGCACAAGCGCGCCTACCTCTCCTTCCAGGAGTACTTCGAGCGCCTGCGTACCGAGGCCGAGCGTTGGGGCAAGCCCATGGCAGCCGTCCTGGGCGCCCTTATGGCCCAGGTCGACCTGGGTGCCGGCGCCATCGGCGGCAAGGACTCCATGAGCGGCTCTTTTGAGGACGAAGCCGGCGAGCTCAACGTTCCTCCGACCCTGATCAGCTTCGCTGTCGCCGTGGGCAAGGCGGCCCGCGCCGTCTCGCCCGAGTTCAAGGGCCTCACGCACCGCGTCGTCCGCATCACCCCCGCCACCTATGGCGAGGACTACCGCCCCGACGCCCAGCAGCTGCTCGCCGCGTTTGACGCCGTCGAGGCGCTCACCGCCACCGGTGACGCCCTGGCCGTCTCTACGCCCGGCTACGGCTGCGGCGCCGAGAGCCTCTTTAAGATGTGTGTCGGCAACCAGATTGGCATCGAACTTGCCGAGGACGTGGACGTGGAGAGCCTCTTCACCCCGCTCTACGGCAGCTTTATCGTCGAGCTCGCCGAGGACGCCGAGCTGCCCGAGGTCGCCGACGGCGTTGTCGTGGAGCCCCTGGGTACCACCGTCGAGGGCTATGTCATCGACACCGGCTCCGAGGTCATCGAGCTCTCCGAGCTCCAGGAGGCCTGGGAGAGCGGCATCGAGGGCGTCTTCGCCTACCGCAGCGCCGGCGAGACCCCCGAGGTCGAGACCATCGACTTCCGCGCCAAGGACATCCACGTGTACGGCGGCGCCAAAATCGCCCGCCCGCGCGTGGTTATCCCCGTGTTCCCCGGCAACAACTGCGAGTACGATAGCGCCCGTGCCTTCCGCGCAGCCGGTGCCGAGGCCGACACCTTCGTGATCAACAACCTCACGCCCGAGGCCGTCGCCGAGAGCACCCACGAGCTTGCCCGCCGCATCCGTGCAAGCCAGATTGTCATGATCCCCGGCGGCTTCTCGGGCGGTGACGAGCCCGACGGCTCCGCCAAGTTCATCACGGCGTTCTTCCGCGCTCCTGAGGTCACCGAGGCAGTCCGCGACCTGCTCAAGGCCCGTGACGGCCTGATGCTGGGCATCTGCAACGGCTTCCAGGCCCTGATCAAGCTCGGCCTGGTGCCCTACGGTGACATCGTCGACGCCACGCCGGATGCACCCACGCTGACGTTCAACACCATCGGTCGCCATCAGAGCCGCCTGGTGCGCACCCGCATCTCGTCCAACCTGTCCCCGTGGCTGTCGCAGTGCAGCCTCGACGACCCCTACACCGTCGCCATCAGCCACGGCGAGGGCCGCTTTGTCGCCAACGACGAGGTGCTCGCCCAGCTGATCGCCAACGGCCAGGTCGCCACGCAGTACGTGGACGAGGACGGCAAGCCGAGCATGGACCTTTCCGTCAACCCCAACGGCTCCGCACTCGCCATCGAGGGCATCACGAGCCCCGACGGCCGCGTCTTGGGCAAGATGGGTCATGCCGAGCGCCGCGGCGACAACCTGTACCGCAACGTGCCCGAGCATGTCCCCGGCGATAAGTTCATGCCGATCTTTGAGAGCGGCGTGGCCTACTTCGCTTAAAGCTATCCCATCGGGTACAATCCCCTCGGGTAACAACACCCGCCACCGGCACGCCCGGTGGCGGGTTCTTTTTTGCTTCGCGCATACAGGAAGGACATCATGGAAAGCCGCAAGCCGTATCTCGCCACCCTGCCCGGGCTCATCCTGGGCTGCCTCGTCTGCTGCGCGCTCTGGGGGTCGGCTTTTCCCTGCATCAAGATCGGCTACGGCCTCTTTGGCATTCCCGCGCACGACAGCGCCTCGCAGCTGCTCTTCGCGGGTCTGCGCTTCACCCTTGCCGGCATGCTGGTCATTGTCGGCATGAGCGCGGCCCAGCGCCGCCCGCTCGTTCCGCAAGCGCGCGATATCAAGTCTATCCTCACGTTGTCGCTCTTCCAGACTATCGGGCAGTACTTCTTTTTCTACCTGGGACTCTCGCGCGCCAGCGCCATGTCGAGCTCCATCATCGAGGCCAGCGCCAACTTCTTGGCCATCCTCTTTGCCGCCCTGGCGTTTCACACCGAAAAGCTCGATGCGGCCAAGGTGCTCGGCTGCGTACTGGGCTTTGCCGGCGTCGCGCTCGTCAACCTTTCGGGCGCGGACGGTACCTTTGGCTTTACGCTCGACGGCGAGGGCTTTATCCTGGCCTCCACCGTCGCGGGTGCCCTTTCGACCTGCCTGATCGGCATCTTCTCGCGCGAGCACGACGGCGTCTTGCTTGCCGGGTGGCAGTTCTTGGTCGGCGGCCTGGTCCTCACCGCCATCGGCTTTTTGATGGGCGGCACGCTCTCCCCCACAGCGATTGCCCCCGCCATCGCGCTCATCATCTACATGGCGCTTATCTCCGCGGTCGCGTACTCGCTGTGGTCGCGCCTGCTTGCCGTCAACCCCGTAAGCCGCGTTTCGGTCTTTGGCTTTATGAACCCAGTCTTTGGCGTGCTGCTGAGCGCGCTGCTGCTCGGCGAGGGCGCTGGCACGAGCCCCGTTACCGTCATCGTTGCCCTGCTGTTGGTCTGCGGCGGCATCATCATCGTCAACAAACCCAAAAAGGCCTAGCGAGCTCACTTTTTTGAGAGGTTGTTCGCACACTTTAGCTTATTGGAGTACATCGGTGAGCTGAGGGCCGCCACGCACGCAAGCGTGCGCCCCTTTTTCTAGCGTATCTGAACGCCGGCTTTCTTTTTCTCGGCCTTGACGCGGTAGAGCTCCGCATCGGCAGCGCGAAGTAAGTCTTGCCAGGTATCAACACTATCGCCGACCCGCGCGTAACCAATGGACATCCGCAATGCATACGGCACCTCGGCACGAGCGAGCTCGTCGTTAATCGCCGAACACAGGTCCATGATGTCCTGCTCCGCCGCTGCCTTTTGAAGCACCACGAACTCATCGCCGCCATAACGTGCGATAAAGCCACCAGACGCTGAGCAGACCTCTTTGAGCGTAGCAGATACGACCTGGAGGGCATGGTCGCCCTCCACATGTCCATAGCGATCGTTAATCTGCTTAAAGCCGTCAGCGTCCATCATGAGCAGATACACATCTTCGGCCTGATCCATATTCGAGAAGAGCGACAGCATATAGGTCTCAAAGCGGTTGCGATTGTTGAGACCGGTCAACGGGTCGGTCGAGATCATCTGCTCCTGGCAAACAATGTAGAGCTGCAACATACTTAACATGATGCCGACACTAAGGCAAGGACCCGAATAAAAGACCTGAAAGACACCAGCTACCAGGGCCGGAATGGCGAAAAATGCCAAGGTTTGATAGATGGCCTTCTTTTGTAGGCTCTCGACCTTGCAAGATTGTATAAACGCATGCAGGGACGTATATATAACGTAGCAGTAGCTGACGATGGGCTGGATCATATAGACAAAACCACGACGATACGCGCCCTGCGCATCGATATAGAACAGGGCATGCGTCCAGTAGCTCGAAAACGCCAGTACGACTACCAGCGCCGCAGGCAGCGTTACAAGCGCCACTCTAGAGCGCGCGGTCAAAAGGCGAGAACCCTGCACCGTCTCGGAATAGATAAACCAAATAAGGCACGCGGCGGCAAAGAGCGAAAACGAAACCGCGTTGGAAATCCAGTTGGCAGCAATGCCCAGCGTGCCGCCCACACCGTCCGAAAGCGTCCAGATTATATCGAATAACATGTACGCGGCAGAGGTGTAGCCGAGCGTACTAAACAATAACTGCTGGGTACTCGAGAACAAGGAGTGGCGACTTCGCGCGGCAAGCCCGATAAGAACAATCATGCATAGCAGGAATATCTCGATCTTGAGTGCCTTAACCACTAGACGCCATCCCTTCAATATCCAAGTGGTCAGAATCGCCCGATTCGTGCCTGGGCAATAAACACCCCTACTCCGCAGGGGTATAGGGAATAATAGCAGAGCGCCCGAACGTCACTGCAAGACAGCTCTCGTTCGGGCGCCCATACGGCGCGAATTGCACACGCCGGCTTGATTGACTCGCGTCGACGATTACTCGCCGTCGATGTCGGTCGCGACGGCCTCCTCAATAGCCTCGACGCCTTCGACCGACAGATCCTCTTCGCCGTGGCAGAACTTCTTATCGACCCAGCCGGTCAGAATCGGGGCCATGATGGCCGTGATGATGACGGCGGTGGCGATCTGCGCATACGCGGTGGGCGCAAGCTCGGCATAGCGCGGCGCGACCTCAGCAAGAGCAACCGGCGTGGTCATAGCCGTGCCGGCGATGGTGGAGCAAGCAACGGCGGCCTTGCCGTTGCCGCCGCACAAGCGCTCGAAGGCAAAGGTGATGGGGCCAACGATAAAGAGGGTGATGAGGCCCAACAGAATGCCGGAAATACCGCCGGTGATAAAGCTCGACAGGCTCATGGACGCACCGAGCTGAAATCCGATGACGGCAATCGCGGGATTGGCACCGGGAACCAGCAGGTTCTTGATAAACGGGAACAGGTTGCCCAGAACCATGCCAATAACGAGTGGCAAGATGGAGCCGATAATGGTGCCAATGGGAATGTTGGCGAGGCCGGAAACACCGAGGATGATCATCGTGACGGCGGGGCCAGCCGTAAAGAACAGGATACCGACGGCGCCCTGCTCGGACTCATCGCCGAACTCGCCCATGATGCCCGTATAGAGCGCCATGTTGCAAAACGTGATGCCGCCGATGATAGACACGGAGCTCAGACCCAGGAAGTTGTCGTTAAAGAAATATGCCACGCCCAGGCCGAGAGCCGCTGCGACGACCAGCTTGGGGATCAGCACGACGATACCGGTCTTGATGGCACCCGGCGTGGACTTAAAGCTGATGCCGGCGCCCACAAACAGCAGGATCGCGGCGACAATGGTATTGGAGCCACCGCGGCAGGCAGCCGTAAAGAATCCGCCGATCTCAAAAACCTGCGGGCAGAAGGTGTTGAGCAAAAGACCGACGATCATCGGATAAATCATGATGTCGCCCGGGATGCGCGGGACCTTGAATTTCTTTTGCTCGTTGGTGGTTGCTTCCTGTGCCATGAAACCCCCATTTCCGCTGACGGGATACAAAAGCCCACGTCACGCTTTGCTACAGTAAAGTTTGACCATGGTACCAGAAGAAATAGACCAGCTCGGTGAAAAACTCGACAAGTTGGGATGGAACGAGATTCGGCGCCCGCGACGCCACCCCTATATAAGGCTCAAGACGATATAGAGTACGATGCCCGAGACGCAGCACCACAGCATCGATTTTGTCTTGACCGCCACGACCACGACGCCGGCGGCCGCAATCCAGGGAACCAAGGCAGGCCAGAGCCCCGCGTCGAACGCGCCGGGACTCACCAAGTCGTTGGCGACCAGCGCGGCAAAGGCAGCGGGCGGGATATAGCCCAGGGCCTCGGTAATACGGGGCGACAGGGTCCGCCCGCGCAAGGCGAACGCCGGCGCGATGCGAAAGAACGCGATAGCAGCCCACGACGACAGCCACAGAACCAAGAACTTGTTAACGGGCATCGCGGGCACCTCTTCCGTCAAATACAGCATCGCACGCCAGCGCAATGGCAATGCCGACCACGACGCTTGCCGGCACGGTAATATTCATGAGGCCCAAGAACTTGCATACGGCGACGGACACCGCGCCCGAAACCGCCGCGACAACGTTGCCGCGCGACAACCGCTGCGAAAAGAGTAGACAGATAAAGAGCGACGTGCAGACGAAACTCGCAATAGCGGTGGGAACATCGACAACGGCGCCGACGATGGCGCCCGTCGTACACGATACGCCCCATGTTGCGATAAGGATCACGTTGAGCACAAAGGACTCGCGCGGGCCCCAATCCTCCCCTTCAACCAACTTGGCAAGCGAGATGCCATATGCCTCCTCGGTAAGTGTCGCGGCAACAGCCAGCGTCTGACGCTTCGAGGCGCCCGCCAGATGGGGTGCGATCGATGCCGAGTAAAGCGCAAAGCGCGAGGAGATGGCGGCGACGCTCGCGACGATCGATGCTGCAGGCACGCCCGCCAGCCACAGGTTGCAGATCATAAACTGGCCGCTGCCCGTCACAAACGTGCTGCTCAGAGCAAAGACCATCCAGGGCTCCATTCCCGTCTGCCCCATGATCATTCCGCACGGCGCGCCTATTGCAACATAGGTAAGCATCACTGGCCAGACGATTTTAAAGATCCTAAGGACCATGCCACTCCCATTCTGGTAAGTCGTCTGCAGCGCGCCTTGCAACGCAGCAGAAATATCAACCGGTGGCAATAAAGTTCACCTACAATTGCCACCGGATCGAAAGACACAACTTTTTAGGAAGTCATTATGACAGTTATCGATCGAGACCGGGCGCGCGCGGCCTTCAAAAGCTACACCGATGCCTACGACGCCACCAACCCACGCATCGCGCTCAAAATCGAGCATACGTACCACGTGGCCGAGGCATGCGATGCCGTAGCGCGCGAGCAGGGCTGGTCGTCAGAAGATATTGACCTGGCATGGCTTTGCGGCCTGCTACACGATATGGGCCGCTTTGAGCAGTTGCGGCGCTGGGACACCTTTAAGGACGCCGAGAGCATGAGCCATGCAGCGCTGGGCATCGAGGTCCTCTTTGGCGAGAATCCCGCCGATGCACCCGCCGTAACGAGCATCCGCGACTTTATCGATGACCCGGCAGAGGACGAACTGATCCGCGCGAGCATCGCCCACCACAGTGATTTTCGCCTGCCCACGGAACTCGACACCCGTACACGGAGCTTCTGCGAGATCGTGCGCGATGGCGACAAGATTGACATTATGCGCACCATCGCCGACAGCACCGTCGACACCATCCTCAAGGTGGATGAGGACACGTTTCTCGCCAGCCACTTCTCGACACCGGCGCTTACCGCCTTTGACGAGCATCGCTGCGTCGCGCGTGACGAGCGCAACGAGCCGGCGGACTACCTGGTGGGGCTCATCTGCTTTATGTTTGAGCTCGTCCATCCGGCAAGCCGTGCACTGGCGCGCGAGCAAGGCGATATCTATCGCCTGCTCGACGCGCCCTTTGGCATTACGCGACCCTTTACCGACCCCGCCGCGCAGGCAACCTGGAGCCGCCTTAAGGACGAGCTGCGCCGCTGGCTGGCAAGCGCTTAGCACTCGAGCTGAGCCAGCAGTTCCTCAACGATCTCAACGGCATCGCCGACGACCTTGTACTGGGCGGCACCGAAGATGGGGGCATCCGGGTCCTCATTGATGGCAACAATGCACTCCGCCCCACCGATGCCGGCGAGATGCTGGATAGCACCCGAGACACCGATGCTCACGAGGAGCTTGGGCGAGACCGATACACCCGTCTGGCCAATTTGGTGGCGATACTCCAACCAGCCTGCCTCCACAATGGGACGCGTGCAACCAAGCTCGGCACCCAGGGCATCGGCGAGCTTTCGCATCAGGGGCAGATTCTTCTTGGAGCCGATGCCGCGGCCCACCACGACCAGACGCTCGGCATCGGCAATTGAGGCCTGCTGTCCCCACTCCTCGGCGGGAATCGAGATCTCGACGCGGGCCTTAACGTCATCCGCAAGCACTACCTGGGTAATCGTGCCGGAGCGGCTATAGTCAAACTCGGGCGCCTTAAAGATGCCGGGGCGCACCGTTGCCATCTGAGGACGGTGGTTGGGGCAGATAATGGTGGCCATCAGGTTGCCGCCAAACGCCGGGCGCGTCTGCTGCAGCAGACCCGTCTCCGTATCCACCGAAAGCACCGTGCAATCAGCCGTAAGGCCCGTCTGCAGGCGCACGGCAACGCCGGGTGCCAGTTCGCGGCCAAACGCGGTCGCGCCGTACAGAATGGCCTCGGGCTTGCGCTCGGCCACCAAATCGTAGATCAGGCGAGCATAGACCTCCGCGTCGTTCTGACGCAGGCGCTCGTCACGACAGACCAGAACTTCGTCCGCGCCGGCACAAACCAGGTGTTCGAGGTCCTCGAGCGAGCCCTCGGGGCTCATGCCGACCAGTGCCACCAGGCGACAGCCGCGGGCATCAGCAAGCTCGCGTCCCTTGCCCATGAGCTCGAAGGCCACGGATGCCACGGCATCGTGCTTGTCAGTTTGCACGAAGACCCAAATGTCTCGATATGCGTCAAGGTCTACCGCGCCGGCGGCCTCGTCGCGCTCGATCGAGATGGCGTTGACGGGGCAGGCGTCGACGCACCCGCCGCACAGGATACAGCCGTCGGTTACGCGGGCACAGCGATTGGGGCGCTCGCCCTCCACCACAATGCCGCCCGAGGCGCAGGCGCGAACGCAGCGACCGCAGCCGATACAGGCTTCGCTATCGATAATCAGCCCGCTCATCTATGCCATCCCCTCAATAATCTTGGCAAGTTTTACCGCCTGCCCGGACGCCGTTCCCTCGACGGCCTCGCACGTTTGGTCACGGTCGGGCACAAACGAGCGCACGACCTGCGTCGGTGATCCGGCAAGGCCGCAACGCGAGGGGTCGGCGTTTACGTCGGCAGCGCTGGCCACGCGCACGTCTGCATCCTCGGCCGCGCGAATACCGGCAATACTCGGCATGCGCAGCTGGCCAATCTCCTTGGCAGTCGTCATCGCACACGGCATCTCCAGGTACACCGTCTCCTCGCCGGCATCGCAGCCGTGAACGAGCGCCAGCGAGCCACACGTCGTAAATCCCGCGCTCTGCACACAGCTCACGTCGGTCACGCAGGGGACCCCAAAGGCGCCGGCCAGCTCGGGGCCGATCTGGGCCGTATCGCCGTCCACTGCCATCTTGCCGCAGATGAGCAGGTCAAAATCCTCATCGAGTGCCTCGATGCCGCATTTGAGGGCATAGGTGGTGGCTAGGGTATCGGCGCCCGCAAAGGCTCGGTCGGTCAGCAGCAGCGCGTCGTCGGCACCGCGGGCGATGCAGTCGCGCAGCAGCGATTCGGTCGCGGGGATGCCCATCGACACCACCGTCACACGCACGTCCATGCCAAAGCCGATAAAGTCGTCCTTCAGCGCTAGCGCACATTCGAGGGCACTTGCATCGAAGGGATTAATGACCGCCTGCTTGCCATCACGCACGATAGTATTGGTCTTGGGGTCCATCTTGACCTCGGTGCTTCCGGGCACCGCCTTGACGCACACCACCATATGGAAATCACTCATCTTCACGCGCCCCCTTTCTGAACGAGTTCATCCAAGAGCTTCTCCGTAAACAGGTTGCCGCGACCCAGCTGGCCGGCAGGATCGAGCTGGAGTTTGAGACGCGCCGACTCGACCATGGCCTCGTGGCCGTACATCGTCTCCAAGAAGCCCGCCTTGATCTTGCCGACGCCGTGTTCGGCAGAAACGGCACCGCCCATGGCCGTGACCTCGGAAGCCCACTGGGCAAAGAGTTCTCCACCACGACGGTAGTCTTGCGCATCGCGCGGCAGGATGTTCACATGCAGATGGTTGTTCCCGATGTGTCCCCAGGCAGCAGACTCAAGCCCGCTTTCGGCCAGCGTGCGGCGATAGAGGGCCATGACATCGGCAAGGCATGCATTGGGCACCGACATGTCCGAGCCCAACTTGGTGATAGTGGGATCCGTGCGGCGGCGCTCGTCGATAAGCATGTTGACGCTCTCAGGCACCGCGTGGCGGAAGAACCGCTGGCACTCGCGATCGACTTCGGTGCGGGCGACCCATGTCGCATCGTCGCGGCCGCCCGCAAGCTCCAGCACCCATCCCAGGTGGTACAGCTCCTCGGTCGCCTGCGCCTCGTCGTCGCAGTCGAGCTCCACGTAGACACAGACCTTTGCCTCGTCGTCGAGCGCCGGCAGCGAGGCAAACGCCGTCGACTGCTCGCGCTGGCGACGTAGAATATCCAGGGCGCCAGCATCGAAGTACTCGATGGCAGCCGCATGGGACAGGACAGGGCGCACGGAATCGGTAAAGGACACCGCCTTGTCCTCGCTATCGAAAAAGCAACTCACACCCCATACGACCGAAGGTGCCGCCTGCAGGGCGATCTCGAGCTCGGTAATGACGCCGAGCGTGCCGCACGCGCCGATAAAGAGGTCGATGGCGTCCATATCGTCCGCAACGAAATAGCCTGAGGCATTTTTTGTCTCGGGCATGGTATAGCCGGGAAGATCGAGCTCGAGCGTACGGCCCGCTGCCGTCACGAGCGACAGGTGGCGGTCCTGGGCAAAAGCCTCGCCGCGCTGAAGCTCAAGCAAATCGCCATCAGCCAGCGCGACGTGGAGTCCCGTGATATGCGGGCGCATGGGACCGTAAGCGTAGCTGCGGGCGCCTGAGGCGTTGCATGCCGCCATGCCGCCCAGACAGGCAGATGCCTCGGTGGGATCGGTGGGAAAGAACTGCTCGGGGGACTCTTGGAACTCCTCGTAGGCCTCAAGCGATGCCTGGTCCCAACCAGCGGTCGGCAGTACCTTCTTGCTCAGCTGCTTACGCAGCTCCGAGAGCACAACGCCCGGCTCCACGCGCAGCAGAAATTGGCCTTGTTCATCGCGGCGAAGGCCCAAGTAGCGATTCATACGGGAAGTATTGAGGATATGCCCACCGTGGGGCACGGCACCGGCGGCAAGGCCGGTTCGGGCGCCCTGAACCGTTACCGGGACACGCTCGGCATGGAGCGTTTCCAAAATGGCACGGACCTCGTCTTCCGTTGTCGGAAACGAGATGCTCGATGCTTCGCCCGATGCGCGAGATTCGTCGCGGCCATACTCTTCGAACTCGTCGGTGAAGGGTTTGATGGTTGCAGACACGCGAACTCCCCCTTTATCTAACTACAGTGTTTGCAGGGAGATGTTACCGCATCGTTTCGTCGACGTGTTCGAAACCGTCTCCATAATTGGCGATTTTTACGTTTGCGCAATTCGGCGAGCGGCTGGATTTCCTCGGCAGACGATGCTTTTGACAAATATCGCCCCGCCGTCGCCGACCGCTCGATTGTCGCTCGAAAAAAGTTGAAGTAATTATTTCCATCTTTTACCTGCGGAGATGTCAATCCGTCAAGCATTTGGTCAGAAATTGGTCAAGTAGCGGCTGATACGGTCGGCGTCGACAGCCAAAACCGATAGAAGTTTTGGCCCCAGAAGCAGGGAGGTTCCCATGGCATATTACTGGCCCCAGTACGGCGTCGCCATCGAGGTCGACGACGATCCCTATCTCCTGCCTTTCGACGAAGAGGCGTTCCCCGAAACGGCGGTCTACCACGTCACCACCGATGTTATCTGCGACCCCGAGTCGTTCTCGGCGCTCGCCCACCACATCGCGCGTATCCACGACATCGAGCTCCCTCACGACTTTGACGAGCTCATCTACTCGCGCCGCCTGATGCTTCACATGCTCTTTGGAGCGGACCCGTCCACGTTCGCACGTGTCTACACCACCAAGGACGCCGCATGAGTGCGAAGAAGCCGCCCCGCCTCGCAGGACTGGGGCGTCGCAAGAAACTCGTCGTTGTCTGTCTGGCTATCGTCTGCGCCCTTGTCGCCGTAGGACTATACGCCTGGCAGTCGCAGCCCGTGCCCGAAGCGGGCGCCTCAGTCACGACGGCAGAGGGTAAATCGCGACAAGAAATCCAAGATGAGCTCGATGCCATCGTCCGCGACAACATGATGACGATTTCGGTCGCGCCGGTCGCTCAGCTACAGGAGGACGGCAAGCTGCGCGTCAACGTGCAAAACGTCCAAGACAATAAATTTCCCCAGCGATTCCGCGTCATCCAAAACGACGAGACCATGTACGAATCCGGTGTGGTCGAGACCGGCAAGACAATCGAGACGTGCCCCGCCGGCGACATCAAAGAAGGCGAGGCATACATCGAGATCCAGGCACTCGATGCCAAGACCCTCGACAGCCACGGCAATCCGACACGTGTCAAGGTACGGGTTGAGCAAGCCGAGAACTAGCTTTTTCGACCGACGCGGCACCGCACGCAATTCACCAGCATTCGTCCAATCATCGCGGGGACGGCCCGCGGCGAATAGAAAGGAACGACCATGGACATCACCAGGAACATGAACGGAGCCAGAGCGCTCGTCGTGGGCGCAGGGCTCGCGCTCTCGCTCGCAATGGGCGCCGCCCCGACGCCAGCTCTGGCAGCCGGGCGCGTTGGAACCACAAAAGTAATGGTCAGGACCGAGATCGACAACGTAGAGTTCAAAGTTCCGACGGTTATTCCCTTCGTCGCCAAGGCCGACGGCACGCTTCAGGGCCCCTCAGAAGACGCGACCACCATCGACAATCATTCGGCCTACGGCATCCATGTCACCAACATGAAGATCGACGCCATGAACACCTGGACCATTGCCGCCGACGCCAAGGCCGGAACCGCGCAGAATTCCATCGACTTTAAGGTCGGCCCCAACGGCGCACTCCAGAACGCCAGCGCCGCAATGCAGGAGACGGGCCTCGATCTTTCCAAGAATGCAGCCTTCGACATGGGCTACCAGGGCATTGCCGGCGGCACGGACAAAATTAAGCTCAAGACAAGCGGAAACGTCGCCCGCGTCACGCGCGACATCTTCCGCGTAACCGGCGAAGGCGATCAAGTTGCAACGATCACCTGGACGGTCGAGCCCGGTGCGCACACGGCATAAGGCCGTCGCCCTGGCCACCGCCGTCAGTATCCTAGCGTTTGGGCCAGCCATGGCCTTTGCCCAGCAAGAACAGGCGCAGGCCGCCACGCAGGTGACGGTCGACCTCTCGGAGCTCGACCGCGGCAACTGCAAGGAACCGTTGGCACAGACAGACGACAGACGATGGCTCTTGGCAGCAGGCGCCACGACAGCAGGCGCGGGAACCGCCGGCCTCGGTCTGCACATCAAACGCAGCCAGAAACGAAACACGGACAGGCCGCACTAAATTAGCTAAGGAGACCCCATGGCATCGAAGAACCTTTTGCCCGTCGTCGCACTCTGCGGCGCGCTCGCAACCGGAACGCCTGTCGCCGCTTGGGCGACTCCCGTCATGGCAGACTCCTTACCAGCAGCCCTAAGCTCCGCACCAAATCCGTCGAGCGCCATTGCGTGCAAGCGTTTTTCGTTCGCACAGGCCGCAATCTCAACCTCGGGATGCCTTCGTCGTAATACGGACGGCTCGATAGTCGTGGATATCAATCGTTCGAACAAGGCAAACGGCTCCCAGGCGGGGTGCGCCGTCTGCACGTGGCGCTCGATTGTGCTCGATGCAGATGGCGATCCGTGCGATTTGGGGTTGCGCATCGATATCGCTTCGGTCGATGACTCGGCGAACGGAGCGAAGGTCGCCTTCGACGGTGCGTTTTTCGAGAAAGGAGGCGGTATATGTCTGGGCTGCGCCGCCGCGAATGCAGACGATGTGCAGCCCACCCTCTCATTCACGGCATCGCTGCGGCTGACCAAGGCGGGCACCGATGCCATCGCGGCGGGAGAAGCATCCCTGCTGTTCTACGCCGCCAGCACCGAAGACACAGACATTCATTTCGAGAAGCCAGCCGGATCGCTCAGCCTTACGCGCGGGACGGAGGCAGGCCCTATTGCGATCGATACCCACACGCTAGGCAGGCAACGCATTCTTGCCGACCCGGCGCTTCTCGAGATGGAGTGGAACGGATCCGGAGCCGTCGGGATTGTCCCCTCCGCGCTTGACGCCAAGACGCTCCCCTCAAACGACGAACCCATCAACGCAACCATACAAGAAGAGAGCACGGACAAAGAAGCAGGTGCGGGCGACACGCCGTCGCCGACAAACAGCGTCCCAGCTTCTTTCGAAGCACCGAATGAGCCCGCTACCGGTCCAAACGATCCCGAGCTCGCGGACAGTCTGGGGCTTGCTGATCCTCAGGAGATCGATGAAGGTAACTGCTGCGTGCTTGCCGCCCTCGACCACACAGAGGTCATCGATGCTGCAAACATCGAAGTTGCCGCCGCCAATCAGCCCGTCCGCAAGTCGGCCATCATCGCATTTCCCGAATCCATCGAAGTCGTCTTTTTGCCATCGGGCGAGGTCGTGGCCCCAACACTGCTCACCTTGTTGGGCGCCAAGAATACTCGAAACGAAATTAAAAAGGTCACGGTTGTCGACCCTGCAACCACCGCTAAACTGCGTCTATACGCCGTTGCCCCAGACGGAGGCAAGACCTTGGAATTCGATGGCGACACACTTCTAGCCTGGCGACGTCTGGACATTATGCAAGACGTCTCGTATCAGATCGAACTCGAAGGGTTTGATCGTGCCCGCGATGCCAATATCATCGCCGCGGCTATTGAATCCCCGCAGCGGCTTATGACACTGCGCTTTGACTACTACCCCTATGTCCCGACAACCACCTGAGGCTTAAATGCTGCGCATCATTCCTAATACCACTTATATAACGTATTAGATGAGTCGCGATGTGCCTCGCATTTCGTTCTGCTACGATTGCCACGTTGGCATCAATACAGGAGGGCTCATGCCGGGCTTGGGAACAATCATCAACGTTGCGCTTTTAGTTGCGGGCGGTCTTTTGGGATTAGCGGGCGGCCGCTTCATTACACCGCGCATCCAAGACACGCTCATGAAAGCATCGGGGCTGTGCGTCCTGTTTATCGGCCTGGGCGGCACCATGCAAAAGATGCTCATCATCGATGGAAAGGCGCTAGCGACCACCGGTACCACCATGCTCATCGTCTCATTTGCGCTCGGCTCGCTCATCGGCGAGGCCGTCAACTTGGAAGCCGCCATCGAGAACCTTGGCGAATGGCTCAAGCGCAAGACTGGCAGTGAGGGCGATAACGAGTTCACCAACGCTTTTGTCTCGACTTCACTCACCGTGTGCATTGGCGCCATGGCCATTGTGGGATCGATCCAGGACGGTCTGCTCGGCGACTGGTCAACGCTTGCCCTCAAGGGCGCACTGGACTGCATCATCGTCTGCACCATGACGGCCTCGCTTGGCCGCGGCTGCATCTTCTCGGCCCTGCCCGTCGCCGTGTTCCAGGGGACGATCACGTTGTTTGCCGGCGCGCTCTCCCCCATCATGACCACAGCTGCCCTCAACAGCCTTTCGCTCGTAGGTTCCATGCTCATCTTCTGTGTCGGCGTCAACCTCATCCGTCCTCAGACCTTCCGCACGGCCAATATGCTTCCCTCCGTCGTCATCGCCGTCATCTACGCCCTCCTGTTCTAAATCTATCAATGCAGCGGCATCTCGAACATCTGTTTGATGCTGTGCTATGATATGAGGTCACCGTAGCTGTGTTCGAGAGGAGGAGCGGTGGCCGACCAGGACATCAAGATGCTCATCGAGCGCATCATGGCCGAGGCCCGGACCCATCAGTCCGCCCGCTTCTCAAACGAAACCTACGCAGACGAGCCGATTCTCAAAACCGGCCGACAGATGCAGAATTTCCTCCCCGACCAGTACCGTAAAATGCGCGAGATATCGCGCTGGCAGGATGACCCCAAGGGCGGTGCGGGCCGCTGGCTTTCGGAAGCCGAGCTTTTTTACCGCCAGGGCCTGCTGATGGCCGACTTTGAGGACGACTGTCCCTACAACGGCACCTTTAAGTCGTACTTTCCCACCTACAACGCCATGAGCGACCGGCAGCTGCGCGGCTACTTTACCTGGCGTGCCCAAGTGCGCCGCGGAACCGTCGAGGAAACGTCTACGTCCTTTGCCTTTCTGTATCTCTATGAGCTGATCTGCGGCATTGGCGTAGATGATCCACTCGATGGTTTTAACAAGATCAGGGCTTTTTGGGATGTCTATCGCGCCTTCGAGCCCGGCATCGACCGGTTTGCGCGCGTGTGGCTGCAAGATTACGCCGTGTTCCACGGGCTCGACCCCAAGCTGCTTCGCGACTCTAAAACCGTCATGTTCGATAACGCCCTTATCGAACTGCGGCGCGCGGCACGAGACCTTGTACCGGCACCGTCCGGCCAGACCCCTAAGCGTCGCAAAACCTCCGAGCCCACGCTCCCCCTTCCGCCCGATGAGGTGCGCGAGGAGCGACTCATGGCCGCCATCAACGCCCTCTCCACGTACAACCTAAGTAGCTCGCGGCTCGACCGCAGCCACCACCGCGATCTGCGCCACGTGGCGTGCGCCGTGTATGTCCGCATGGCGCGCTACTATGACACGCACCGAAAGACCGGCATCGTGGCAAGTTTATTTGGGGAGGAGACGGCAATGCCCTACACCATGTTTGCCTCGGCCGTATTCTTTGCGCCCGAGCGCCACGAGGACTGCGAATACCGTCTGGACCCCATCCATATCTACCGTTGCCAAAACGGCTTTTGGGAATGCATGCGTATCCACGGTAGTAGGCAAAAGAGCAGCAAGCTCGGTGAAATGATGCGCGCCTGCGACCAACGCCTGCGCCTGGCGCTGGACCCTGCCCATCCCCTTAAGGAAGAAAAGGTCCCCAAATATCTGGCCAAGATTATCGATGACGAGATTGTGGCATGGCTTTCGTGGGACGCCGCACACCAGCCCGTCAAGATCGATATCGATCTGAGTCAGCTGGGGCATATTCGGAGCGCCGCCGCACAAACGCGCGAGGCGCTTTTGATTGACGAGGAACGCGAGGACGGCTCGTCCGCAGAAGCCGAGGCAGCGGACTCAGGGCAACCGGAAGCCGAGCCCGTAGCCGACGCGATGGTCGAGGCGGTCGCGGCGGCTGCAGGGCAGGACGAGTCCGACGAGCCGACCATATCCACCGAACAGTTTGGTGTCGTGGCACCGCTTCTCGCGCCGACGCCCACGTTCGCAGCTGCTACGCCCGCTGACGCCACAAACGAACTCGCGCCCGCCGCAAACGCCTATCTCCGCGCTCTGCTCGAGCACAACGCAGTACAGGCGGAATCGGCGGTAGTGCAATCGGAGCAGAGCGAGGACATGCTCGTCGATACCATCAACGAGGCGCTCTTTGACCTGGTGGGCGACACCGTAATTGAATTTAGCGCAGCAGGGCCGCAGATTATCGAGGACTACGAAGCAGACGTGAGAGGATACCTAGACCATGAGTGATACCGCATCCGCAGCACCTCGCGTGCCCAAGCGCGTCGCTGCCGTCATTCTCAACTCGCTCAAGGGCGGCGTGGTCCCGCGCATCGGCCTTCCTTACATCACCGTAGGGCGCGAGGTCGAGATCCGCGCCCTGCTCACCGATCTGAGTCTCATCGCCGACGGTGGCGCGAGCTTCCGCTTTCTGGTCGGTCGTTACGGCGCCGGCAAGAGCTTTTTGCTCCAGACTATCCGCACGCACGCCATGGGCGAGGGGTTCGTCGTCGCTGATGCCGACCTGTCGCCCGAGCGCCGCCTGCAGGGCGGTCAGGGACAGGGCCTTGCCACCTACCGCGAGCTCATCCGCAATATATCGACCAAGACGCGCCCCGAGGGCGGTGCGCTCAACCTTATTCTGGATCGCTGGGTCGCCTCGTGTGCCGACGTCGACGAGTCGGTCGTCAATGCCCAACTGGCCCCGCTCGAGGAGATGGTCCACGGCTTCGACTTCACCCGCATGCTCCGCCGCTATCGCATGGCCGCATCCGGGGGCGACGAAGAGACCATGAGCCGCGTGACCAAATGGATTCGCGGCGAATACCGCACCAAGAGCGAGGCACGCGCCGAGCTGGGCTCCTCGACCATCATCAGCGATGACGACTGGTACGACTACGTTAAGCTCATTGCGCGCTTTTTGGTTTGCAGTGGCTACAAGGGCATGCTGGTGCTCATCGACGAGCTCGTGAATCTGTATAAGATTCCCAACGCCATCACGCGCCAATACAACTACGAGAAGATCCTGACTATGTACAACGACACGCTCCAGGGCAAGGCGCAGTACCTGGGCATGATCATGGGCGGCACGCCAACCTCCATCGAAGACCGCCGCCGCGGCGTGTTCTCCTACGAGGCCCTGCGCAGCCGACTCGCTCAGGGCCGCTTTGCGCGCGAAGACCTTAAGGACATGCTCGCGCCCATCATCCGCCTGCAGCCACTCACCTACGAGGAGCTACTGGTGCTCATCGAAAAACTCATGCAGATCCATGCCGGCTACTTTGGCTGGACGCCCACGCTTGCCGAAAACGACTTGGTGGACTTTCTCAAGATTGAGTTCGGCCGCGTGGGAACCGATACGCACTTGACGCCGCGTGAGGTTATCCGTGACTTTATCGAGCTGCTCGATATCCTGTGTCAGAACCCCGATGCAAATGTGGCCGAGCTGCTGCAAAGCGTCGGCGGCGACGCGCTGGCGCCGGCAGCCGCAACAGGCGACACCGGCACCGCAGGCGGCAACCGCAACTTCGCCGAGTTCACCATCTAACCTACCAAAAAGGGACAGGTTTATTTTGGCAGGTTTTATCTGGGCAAACGTTGAAGCAGTAATGCAGCAAGCCGTTGCCAGCCGCGTTGAGAGATTCGTTGTTGAAAGGAGGCCCCGTGAACGCCTTTGACCGCTACGCCCCGTTTATCCAAGACTTCATCTACTCCCACGATTGGGAGAGCCTACGCTCTATCCAGGTTGCAGCAGCTGATGCCATCTTTAACACGCAAGATAATGTGCTCCTGACGGCATCCACGGCTTCCGGCAAAACCGAGGCAGCCTTCTTTCCCATCCTGACCGAGTTTTGGGAGAACCCGCCCGCAAGCGTGGGCGCCCTCTACATTGGCCCCCTCAAGGCGCTCATCAACGACCAATTCGTCCGCCTCAACGACCTGTGCGAAGAAGCCGATATCCCCGTCTGGCACTGGCATGGCGATGTCTCGCAATCACACAAGGCCAAACTCATCAAAAAACCGAGCGGCATCCTACAGATTACGCCCGAGTCGCTCGAGGCGCTCCTGATCCATAAGCACATGGCGATCCCGCGCATGTTTTGCGACCTGCGCTATGTGGTTATCGACGAAGTCCATTCGCTCATGCGCGGCGACCGCGGCGGGCAGACGCTCTGTCTTATCGAGCGCCTCTCGCGCATGGCAGGCGTGCAGCCCCGCCGCATTGGCCTTTCGGCCACCATCGGCGACCCCGAGCGCACGGGCGCCTTTCTCTCGCAGGGAACGGGGCGCGACTGCGTTATCCCCCGCTTTGAGGAACCGCACCGCGTGTGGCGCATCTCCATGGAGCACTTCTACAACTCGGGCCCCCAGGCTCAGCAACGAGGATTCGTAGGCACAGGTCCACAAGAAGCCGAGGTGCTTGCTTGCGAGCGTATTGAGACGGCGGCGCCCGCGGCGCTGCCCGCATCCGGACAAGACATGTGCCACAGCGGACAGCTTACACAGGAAGAACACCGTCAACGTCGTGAGCAGGCGCGGGGCAAGGCCGCTCCCAAAGACCGTCGCACTTCCTCGGCCCCCGAGGGCGAAGTCGACATCCCACGAGCGACCGAGCAGGCGCTTCTCAACCCCACCGACACGGCGCCCGACAACGCCGACCCCGGCATGGGCTATATCTTTGAGCATACGCGCGGCCGCAAATGCCTGGTCTTTGCCAACTCGCGCGAGGAGGCAGAGGCCGTGTGCTCCATGCTGCGCAGCTACTGCGAGAGCCGGCACGAGCCCGACCGTTTTCTCATCCATCACGGCAATCTTTCGGCATCGCTACGCGAGACGGCCGAGGAGCTCATGCGCGACGAGGAGCAGACGCAGACAACCGTCACCACCTCTACGTTGGAGCTCGGTATCGATATCGGCCGCCTGGAGCGCGCCTTCCAGATTGACGCGCCGTTTACCGTTAGCTCCTTTTTGCAGCGCATGGGGCGCACGGGCCGTCGCGATCTTCCGCCCGAGATGTGGTTTGTCATGCGCGAGGAAGAGCCCGAGCCGCGCACGATGATGCCCGAAACCATTCCCTGGAAGCTCCTGCAGGGTATCGCGCTCGTACAACTCTATCGCGAGGAAAAGTGGGTCGAGCCACCCAAGCTCGATCGTCTCCCCTACAGCCTGCTCTATCACCAGACTATGTCGACCCTCACCAGCACCGGCGAGCTCACGCCGGCCGAACTTGCCCAGCGCGTGCTCACGCTCAGCTATTTCCACCGTGTCTCGGCAGACGATTACCGCGTGCTGCTACGTCACCTCATTAAGATCGACCATATCCAGGTCACCGAAGGTGGCGGGCTCATCGTGGGTCTCGCGGGCGAGCGCATCATCAACATCTTTAAGTTCTACGCCGTGTTCCAGGAAAACGAGGAGTTTACCGTCCGGAGCGAATCGGCCGAGCTGGGCACGATCGTTAATCCGCCCCCGCCCGGTGAGCGCATCGCCATCGCCGGACACTGTTGGATTGTCGAGGAAGTGGACTGGAAGCGCCACACTGTCTTTGCCACGCAGGTCAAGGGCCGGGTGCCGGCCTACTTTGGCGACTGCCCCGGCGACATTAACACGCATGTGCTCGAGCGCATGCGCAAGGCGCTCAACGAGCACGCGACATATCCGTACCTTATGGGTAACGCACGGGCCCGCTTGGCGCAGGCTCGTCATACCGCCGAGATTTCGGGGGCGGGAACCAAGCCGCTCATTAACCTGGGCGGCGATACCTGGGTGCTCTTCCCCTGGCTGGGCAGCTACGCCTTTTTGGCGCTCGAGCGCATGCTCAAGATTAAATGTGCCGCGGAGCTGGGCCTTCGCGGGCTCGATCCGTCACGCCCGTACTTTATGCAGTTTAAGATGAAGGCCGACGAGGAGACGTTCTTTGAGGTGCTCGCCGCCGAGGCCGAAAAGGACTTCGATCCCATCGAGCTCGTCTATCCTGGCGAGGTGCCTTACTTTGACCGCTACGACGAGTTTGTTCCCGAAGAGCTCGTGCGCAAGGGCTTTGCCGAAGGCGTGCTCGACATCGAGGGTATGAAGCAGCGCGTTCTCGGCTGGCGCGACCACGCCTAAGACCAGTCTTTTTTGGGACGGGGAGACTTACTTGTCGTGAAGGACGGTGCCGAGGAAGTCGGTGTCGAAGGGCACGGCTTCGGCAAAGGCGTAGTCGCCGTCGCTGGCGATGAGCAGGTAGTTCTCCTCGCCGCCGAACTCCGTATCGCCACAAGGCGCCACCCAAGCGCGGTTGAACACCTCAAGTGCCGTGGCAACGCAATCGCGCAGGAACGTCACATCGCTCCCCTCGTTTGCGCTCACGATATTGGCAACGTAGATGCCGCCGGCATTCAGGCTGCCCCGCACCAGGCGCAGCGCCTCAACGGTCGCCAGCTCGCGCACAGGCTCGGCACCGCCAAAGCAGTCGCTCACAACGACGTCGTAGCGACGATGGCCCACGCTCGTCACACCCAGATACGAGCGAGCCTCGGCGGTAATCACCCGCAGGCGATCGCCCACCGTGTGCTCCAGTTCATCCAGATAGAACCAACGGCGCGCCAAGCGCGTTATCTCTCCGTCATACTCGATGACGTCCATACGCAAGCCCTCATGCGACAACAGTGCAAACTTGGGATAGGAAAACCCACCGCCGCCGAGCATAAGCATGCGGTCGATGCCGTGACCATAAGCGTCGCGCATTGCATCCTCGGCCTCAAACACATCGTCAAATGCACGATAGTACGCAAAGGCCGGCTCCGCCCAACGATCGCCAACATAGCTCGCGCTTTGGTAGACGCCGCCCTGCACGAGCACACGGACCTCGTCACCGTCCTCATTGTGCATGCGCTTCACCCGCGCCAGCCCGTTGCGGGTCCTCGCGACCTGCAAACAGGCAGCGCGAACAGCGACGGCGGCCGCACCAAGCGCCGCGGCTCCCAGGGCAACGCCGGCAACGACGCCGGCAGAAACACTTGGCTTGTTCATCTAGAGCTCCTTCTGCAGATAGAGTCCATGGTCATAAAACCCAAGATGGCGATAGTACTCGCGCGTACCAATCGCGCTGATCACGTTGATGTGCGTATAACCGGCATCCCGAGCTATCTGGCACGCACGCTCCACGAGCAAACGTCCCAATCCATGGTGCTGCGCCGCCTGACCCTGGTCGCCCACGCGCGCCGCCATACCGTACACGTGCACCTCGCGAATCATCGCCTCGTCCGGCGTCGTCGGCAGCTCGTCCACATGCGCGGCAACAAAAGCGCGATCGGGCAGCGACAACCGCAAAAAGCCCGCGATCTTGCCCCGCGGCGTCACCCATTGCAAAAAGTGCTCGTAAGTCACCGGCGTCTCGTACGCCACTTCCTCATCAAGGGTCAACTCGTCCAGGTCGGCACCCGCCGTGCTGATCTCGCGATAGCGAATCTCACGCACCGTCGCACCGTCACCCCGAGCAGCCAGGCGGTTCTCGACGAGCTGACGTAGGTTGGGCTTCTTGTTGCCCACCATGATGTCGTCGGAGCTAAAGTCGCGAATCATACGGCTGATGCGGCAGAACGCCGGCGTCACCACGATGTCGTCGGCCAGCACATCGAGCAGCTCTTCCTCGGTATAGGGGCGCCACTCGCCACGCTCATAGCAGCCCACCAGACGCGAGCCCTCGATGAGCGCACACGGGTAAACCTTGACCTCGTCGGGCATAAAGGCCCCTTCGGTCATAAAGCGCTCGTAGTCGCGCTTGTCCCCCTCGGGCGTGGCGCCCAGCAAGTTGAGCATAAAATGCGCGTGGATCTTAAAGCCAAACAGGCGCGCAAGCGAAAACGCCCGCTCGATCTGCGCCACCGAAATGCGACGCTCGTTGATATCGAGCAAATGCTGGTCGAGGCTCTGGATACCCATCTGAATCTTGGTGCAGCCCAGACGGCGGATAAGCGTGAGGGCCTGCGGCGTTACGGCATCGGGGCGCGTCTCGATAACGAGTCCCACCACGCGATGCTTCGCCGTCTCGTTGATGCGCTGCTGACGCTCGAGCTCCTCCATCGTTGCCGTCTGCCACTCGGTGACCTCGCCCCACGGCGTACCGGGGCCGTACAGACGACGCACCGCGCGGTTATAGCCGCCCACGGCAACATCCACACGCTCCTGCTCGTCGGCAACGCCGGCAGCGAGCTTGGCCTCGTCTGTCGCAATGCCGGCAGCCCGATAGCGCTCGCGGCGCTCTGTTACCACCGGCGGCAGGGCATCGGCGGGAGCGTCATCGAGCAGGCGCCCCGCCTCGGCACGGCTGATGCCCGGACGCGCCAACATGGGGTTTGCCGCCACGCCCGCCACCGCATCATCATTGAGCGCACGGAAGAGCTCCGACATAAACCATGCCTGATACCCTTGCGAATAGTCGCTCCAGGTACCGCCGAGCACGATGAGCTCGATCTTGTCGGTCGCATGCCCCATCTGCGAAAGCGCCGTCAAACGGGCGCTCACCTGCAGATACGGATCGAAGCAGTTTTGCTCCGCACGGGCGCACGCCGGCTCGGCGTGCAGGTAGCTTTTGGGCATGCGCAGATCGTTGGGGCAAAACAGGCAATCGCCCGAGCATGGCCAGGGCTTGGTGATGACGGTAATGGTCGCCACGCCCGAGGCCGTTCGGCGCGGCTTCATACGCAGCACCTGCAGCAGTTGGCGTTCCAGATCGGCATCGACATTCCATCCAGCCCAACGAGCCGGCTCCTCGCGCTTCACCCGCTGGTAAAACGGCAGCAGGCGGCGCTTGGCCAAATCGCGTTTGTCGGCGCCCTCACGGCGCGCCTCGGCATGTATCAGCTTGACGAGTGCCTTGTCGTCCACGGTCTCGCCGCGACGCAGAGCCTCGAGTATGTTCAAAATAATCTGTTCCATGCCCCCATTGTAAAGGCAAAGGCGCCGGAGCCAGTCACGGCCCCGGCGCCTCCATCAAAGAGCATGCCTATATGCACCGATCTCCGAAAACCGCATGTCACACCGATTCGAACGACATGTCGCCCGAACCGACCTTAAAACGATACGTTGCAGACTTGTCACCGTTGTCGAATTCAGCATTCAATATGGTCTCGCCATCGTAGCCAAGCGGAAGGAAATCGCTCTCAAAGTCACCGCTGCCCACGGTGAGGCTCGCCTTAAAGCCCGTAGAGTTCGGAACCGATATCTCCACATCGCCCGAGCCCACGCTTACGTCCATCGACTTCGCGGGGGCCTGGTAGAGCTCGAACGCCACATCGCCCGAACCGACCTCGGCATCCAAGGTGTCGGTTACGGTGCCCGCAAACTCGATGTCTCCCGAGTCCAAAGTCAAGTTGAGGTCATGACACGCAATGTCCGTGACCGTCAGATCGCCCGATCCTACATTCGCTGTAATGCCCACCATGTTATCGGCAACTTCGCGCGGCAGTTCGACGGTAACCGTGCGGTCAATGGCGCGCTCGTCATCGCAATCGAACTGGCGAATCTTGAGCGCAGAACCCTTAACCTCGGCCAGATTCTGAGTGGCAGCATCGTAGGTAGCTACCCCCTTTGCAACACGACCGCTCTCGATGACACGCACCTGCCCGCCGGAAACGCACTTGATCTCAACCTCACCCGATGTCACATCCAGGTCAAGGGACTGGAATGAGTCGGCATCAAACGTTTCGCTCGAAAGCTGCCGAGACTGAGCGGAATAGTTACCGCCATCCAAAGAATCGTCCCCGTCAACCACATCGTCCATACCGGACAAACCGGATGCAATATCGCCGAGATCCCACGGGCCATCAAAATGAAACAATATCCGCGAAGTGCCAAAGATAAGCCCGATGATGAGCACGAACGCTCCGATACCGACGCCCAGGCGGACCTTGGACTCATGCGAGAGCTTCATCATTCATCACCTTCTTTGGCGCTCGGCTCAGCGGCGGTCGAGGAAGCCACGTCAGTATCAACCGCAGCGGAAACATCCTGAGCCTTAGCCGCCTCCGGCGCCGGACCAACCTGAATATCCCCGCGTGCCCAATCGCCATCGAGCGCACGCGCCACCCAGTGATAGATGGGGATTGTAAAGAAGATCAGCGCGGCAAAGGAGCCACCAAACAGGAACATCAGCAAAAAGAACAGCAGCCAGCACACGGCCCAATACGGAAACGACTGGAACGGACCTTTCACCGGAGTCGAGCCAGCTGCGCCGCCACTCGTCACCTGCGCCGTAGCGGCATTGGCGGCCTGCGCGCTCCAGCTTGCCGCTTGCGCCGCCTTGGCGGCGGCATCACTCGCCTGTGTTGCCGCCTCGGTAGCACGTGCCGCTGCCTCATGGGTACGGGCGCGCTCCGCTGCCTCGGCCTCGCGCTGACGGGCGCGGTCCTCGTTCTCAAACTCGATATCGTCCTCGATCTCATCGCTCGGATTAAGGAGCTCATCCAAACTCACGCCATAGAGTTTTGCGAGCGAGATCAGGTTCTCGGTATCGGGCGAGCTCTCCGCACGCTCCCATTTACTGACCGCCTGGCGCGACAGCCCCAGCTTTCGCGCCAGCCCTTCTTGGCTAAAACCCTTGCTGCGACGAAGGTCGGCGAGCCGCTGCGCAGTTTCTACATTCATGGTTCCTCCTATGCGATGCCAGCCGTGCCGCCGGACCGTTTTTGTTCTTAAGGCGCCTTGCACAGTTAAAAATCTATCCGCCACCGCCAAAAGCATGCCACCTATTCTAGTGAGATTTTTGACAACCGGCGGTTGCGGGCATATATGAGCTGCGGAAATGTGTCCAAACAAAGCAATGACCCGCAGCTCGGTTGTCCCCGTTGCGGCGTTAACGGTAGTATGGTCGTACTGTTTATTCCGCACCGCCAACGGAGGGAGTTCCGCGCCGTGAACCGCGATTTCGCCTCATCGCTCATTCAGCTCAACAATACGTTCTATCGCGAGCACTCCGCCTCCTTCTCCGATACGCGCCAGGCACCGTGGCCCGGCTGGGTACGCACCATGGACATAGCGCTCGAGCAGCTCGACGTCGCCACGATCGAGCATCCCGTCCGCGTCTTCGATCTTGCCTGCGGCAACATGCGATTCGAGAACTTTGCCGCCGGCGGCGCACTTTCCGCCAAGGGCGTCGACGGCGCAAACCCCTCGGCAGACGCCAGTTGCCCGTTTGAGTTCTATGGTGTTGACTCGTGTCAGGATTTGGCTATCGATGCGCACGGTCACGCCCTGCGCATTCCCAACCTGCACTTCCAGGAACTCGACGTACTCGATGCCCTCATGAAGCTCAACCCCGCCGAGACACCCGACGTGCTTTTCGACGCCCCGCTCGCCGACATCTCGGTCTGCTTTGGCTTTATGCACCACGTGCCGTCGTGCGAGTACCGCGTACGCGTGCTCGACGCCCTGGTGCGCCAGACGCGCCCAGGCGGCATCATCGCCATCAGCTTTTGGGAGTTTATGAACGACGAGCGCATGGCGCGCAAGGCCGTTCGCGCCGAAGCCCGCGCCGAGCTCACCCCGCCGTTTGAAAGTTACGATTCCGCGCAGTTTGAAGCCGGCGACCACCTCATTGGCTGGCAAAACGACCGCCACGCCTACCGCTATTGCCATCACTTTGACGATCAGCAGATCACCGACCTGGTGCGCGGCGTGCGCACATTCTACAAGAGCGGCGAGGTCCCCGTGCGCGAGCTTGAGCGCTTCCATGCCGACGGTCGCAGCGGCGAGCTCAACCGTTACGTGATTCTCAAGCGCCTGTAGGCATCGGCGACTTGCCGCCGAGCCGCACCGCAACTTTCGGGCAAGCTATGCCCCACCCTTTTCAACCCATTGATGGAACGTGCTGCCATGCGTTCCACACTCATGATCAAGGAGCCTCATGGGAGCCGTCCACGTTCGCACGCCTAAGAACTTTGTGCTCGAGGAGCGCCTGGAGCGCTACGCCGATGCGATTGAGACGAACCCCGAGGCCTATGCCGGAGATTGGCGCGAGGCTTGCGCGCCAGTTGGCAGCAAGCCCTTCGAACACCTTCACCTGGATCTTGGCTGTGGCAAGGGAACGTACCTTGTAGAGCGCGCGGCCCACGAGCCAAACACCCTCTTTATCGGTATGGACCAGGAGCCCATCTGCATCGCCTATGCCGCACAGAAAATCTGCGAGCAGGAGCTGTCCAACGCACTCGTCCTGCCCCGAGGCGCCGCATCGCTGCCGCAGCTGTTTGCCGCAGGCGAGCTCGATGCCATTACCATTAACTTTCCCACGCCGCAGCCCAAGGCCAAGTACGCCAAAAAACGACTCGTCCATGTCGACCATCTGATGCTCTACCGCCCGCTCTTTTCAGCCGGCGCCACCGTCACACTGCGAACCGACAGTAAGCCATTGCGCGACTACGCCCTGGGGCAGTTTGCCGCGGCCGGCTACGACACGCTTTGGGTAAGCGACGACGTCCGCCGCGACCATCCCGAGCATCCCGAGACCGAGTACGAATGCCGCACGCGCGAGATGGGTGCCGTCGTCTATGGCATTTGCGCCACACCCGGCGCGCAGCCCAGCAATGAACAGCTCGCGGCGGGCCGCGCGCAGGAGCAAAGCCTTGCCTGCTACCTGCCCGAAAACCTCGATGAGCTCACCTATGTACCTCTGGGCATGGAAGAGGCCGTCGAGAACTTTAGAAACCGCGCCCGCAAAGGCAAGAAGCGCCTGCCGCAAGAGTCCTAGGGGCTTCTGATGGTCGCGGCGTCGGCAAACAAGCGCAAATTGGCGCCAGCGAACGGCCCTCAAACCTAAGTGAGTAGACTTTTTTGCAATAGCCAGGCACAGCCCGCATAGCGAAACATAAAACCGCAGGTAGAACCCTTGCGCAAAAGTCATGTGCTCGCAATATCGCAAAAAGTCTACTCACTTGGCTAGCGACTACACTAAACGGCTGGGCAGAACGCCCATTTCCTGCATTTTCTTGCCTGCGAACGCATCGATGCGACGCTACGCCATAATAGTTGGCGGACAATCGCGAGAGAAAGCAAACACATGGCACAGACCACGACAGATATCGCCGCCAGCACCGTCCCCGGTGCCGGAGCCGCCAGTTCATTCTCGGGCGGCACGGGAACCGAAGCCGAATTCGGCTCACTCGGTGCGCTCTCCCCCACCTGGTGGGAGCCCGAGGACGGCAGCGAGCCCGAACCGTGGCTCACGCCCGACCAGGCCTTCGAGCGCTTCTTTGAATGGACGAGCGATCGCGGTATTGAGCTGTGGGACCACCAGGAAGAGGCCCTCATGGATCTAGCCGCCGGCGATCACGTCATTCTGGGCACGCCGACCGGATCGGGCAAGTCGCTTGTCGCGCTGGGCATGCTCTTTATGGGCATGGCACAGGGCAAACGCTGCTATTACACGGCCCCCATCAAGGCTCTGGTCAGCGAGAAGTTTTTCGACCTTGTGCAGGTGCTCGGCCGCGATAACGTCGGTATGATCACCGGCGACACGCATATCAACACCAAGGCGCCCGTCATCTGCTGTACGGCAGAAATCCTCGCCAACGACGCACTACGCGAGGGCGAAGATGCCGATGTTGGCTGCGTCGCCATGGACGAGTTCCACTACTTTGCCGACCCCGATCGCGGTTGGGCCTGGCAGGTGCCGCTGCTCACCCTGCCTCACACGCAATTCATGCTCATGAGCGCCACGCTCGGCGATGTCACTGCCATCGCCGCCTCACTCGAGGAGCACACCGGCGCTGCTTGCGACTTGGTCGTCGACGCCCCGCGTCCTGTTCCGCTGAGTTACGACTATGTGACGACCTCCCTCGAGGGCACGGTCGAGCTCGCCATGCGCCGCGACGAGGCCCCACTCTATATCGTGCACTTTAGCCAGGATGCCGCACTTGCGACGGCACAGTCGCTCGCCAATTTTGGCATTGCCAACAAGGAGCAGCGCGAGGCCATCAAGGAGGCGGCCAAGGGCACGAGCTTCTCGACGGCCTTCGGCAAAATCCTCAAGCGCTTGCTCGGATGCGGCGTCGGCGTGCACCATGCTGGCATGTTGCCGCGCTACCGCCTGCTGGTCGAGCGCTTGGCGCAGCAGGGCCTGCTACCCGTCATCTGCGGCACCGATACGCTCGGCGTCGGTATCAACGTGCCCATCCACACCGTGGTGCTCACCGCGCTCACCAAGTTCGATGGCTATAAGATGCGTCGTCTGCGCGCCCGCGAGTTCCATCAGATTGCCGGTCGTGCCGGCCGCTCGGGCTTCGATACCGAGGGCATGGTCATCGCCGAGGCACCCGAGCACGAGATCGAGAATGCCAAGCTTATGGCCAAGGCGGGCGACGACCCCAAAAAGCTCCGCAAGATTAAAAAAAAGAAGGCCCCCGAGGGCTTTGTCACCTGGAACAAGCAGACGTTCGAGCGCCTGATCGAGACGCAGCCCGAGACACTCAAGCCGCGCCTGCGCATCACGCACTCCATGGTGATTAGCGTGGTCGAGCAGGGTGGCGATGCCCGAGCCCGCGTACACGACCTCATCGAGACGAGCCTGCAGACCCCCGAGGAAAAGGCTAAGCTCGAGATTCGTGCCGACGAGATCTTCGCCACGCTCATCGATTCCGGCGTCGTCGTGCGCACCGAGGTGCCGCCCGCACCCGACGCTCCGGCTGACGCCGCGCCGGACATCGACTACGCACTGACGGTCGACCTGCCCGAGGACTTTGCGCTCGACCAGCCGCTCTCGCCGTTTTTGCTTGCCGCGTTGGAGCTGCTCGATCCCGAGAGCGAGACCTATACCATGGACCTGATCTCGATGGTCGAGGCAACGCTCGAGGATCCCAAGCAGGTGCTGCGCGCTCAGGAGCGCGCAGCGCGCGACCGCGCGATGGCCGAAATGAAGGCTGACGGCGTCGAATATGAGGAACGCCTGGAGCGCATCCAGGATGTCACCTACGAAAAACCGCTCGAGGACTTGCTCGACGCCGCCTTCGACAAGTACTGCCAGGAAGTGCCCTGGGCAAACGACTACCAGCTCTCTCCCAAAAGCGTCCTGCGCGATATGCTGGAAAGCGCGAGCGATTTTAAGGGTTACATTCAAAAGCTCGGCATCGCCCGTTCCGAGGGCATTTTGCTGCGTTACCTGGCAGAGGCCTACCGTTCGCTCGACCGCACCGTGCCCATCGAGAAGCGCGACGAGCGTCTGCGCGACATTATCTCGTGGCTCGGCTTTGTGGTGCGCTCGGTGGACTCGAGCCTGGTGGACGAGTGGGAGAACGCCGGCAACCCGGCAGCCCTCGATGCTGCGCCGCCGCAGGGCATCGACGAGGTCGTGGCGGACCGCCGCGGCTGCACGCTGTTGGTGCGCAACGCGCTCTTCCGCCGCGTGACCCTTGCCGCCCGCGAGCACGTTCGCGACCTGGGCGAGCTCGACGACGACTGGGGCATGAGCGAGATCCGCTGGCAAAAAGCACTCGACGCTTACCACGAGCAGCACGAGGAAATCCTCACCGACGGAGATGCCCGCAGCGCCGCGATGTTTTCCATCGACGAGTCCGACGAGAAGACCGCGCACGTATGGCACGTGCACCAGATCTTTGCTGACGAGGATGGCGACCACGATTTTGGCATCATGGGCGATGTCGATCTGGACGCCACGCAAGACGGCGGCGAGGTAATCTTCAAGAACTACCGTGTCGGCTTTATCGAGGACCTGCTCGAGGACTAGCCGGGCGCAATGGGACGAAACAAAGCGGGGTCGCTGGCAACATCGCCAGCGGCCCCGCTTTTTGCGCGATACGCTATCCCCTACTCGGCATCCTCGACCTCATACGAATCCGCCTCGGCTGGCTCATCGTTCGTCTCTGTCGCGGCCCCGCGCGCCTCGTCAAACGCTGCTTTCATGGTCTTGTTGCCCCACGTGAGCTTGCGAATGGTAAGATCGTCGGCTTTCTTGTTGGCAAGGCGCAGATTGTTCTCGGAGGACAGCAACGCCTCCTTGGTTTTCTGCAGATGGCTAATCGTCTTGTCGATCTCATCGATTGCCGTTTGGAACTTGCGGCTCGCGATCTCGTAGTTGCGGCCGAAATCGTTCTTGAACTTCTCCATCTTGGCTTCGAAGTTCGTGACATCGATATTCTGCTGCTTGTACTCCGCCAGCTCCTGCTTATAGCGAAGCGAACCCATGGCGGCATTGCGTAGCAGCGTAATGATGGGAATGAAGAACTGCGGGCGGATCACATACATCTTCTCGTAGCGATAGCTCACGTCCACGATTCCCGCGTTGTAAAGCTCGCTCTCGGGCTCGAGCAGCGTGCAGAGCACCGCGTACTCACAGCCTTTCTGGCGACGATCGTGATCGAGTTTCTTAAAGAAGTCCTCGTTTTTATGCTTGGTCGCGGTCTCGTCGTTCTCGTTTTTCATCTCGAACATAATCGAAATGACCTCGTTGCCGCTCGCGTCGCGCTCACGGAAAATGAAGTCTCCCTTGGTGCCCTCGGATGCATCGTTATCTTTCTCGAAGTACGCATTGGGAAACGCCGTCATGCGCAGACGGTTAAACTCGGTCTCGCAGTGCTGCTCGAGCGACTCGCCCACCATCTTGGTGGACAGGCGAACCTTCATGTCCTTAAGGCGCTCAATCTCTTCATCCTTGTAGCGAATCAGGTCATCGCTCGCGCGCTTGGCCTGCGCAAGCTCGAGCTCGTGTGCCGCCTTGGCTTGCTCCTCGCGAGAATCGCGCACCGCCAGCTCGCTCGTCAGTTTGGCACGTGCCTCATCGCGCTCTCGCTCCGCCGCGGCGACCGCCTCTGACAGGTTCATTTTTGCCATCAGTTCCTGCTCGCGCAGCTGGGCACGCAGGCCCTCGGCCTCTTGCTCGGACTGAGCCTTTGCGGCGGAAAACTTCTCTTGCACCTTCGCGCGATAGTCAGTAAGCGCGCGCTCGGCCTCGCTGCGAGCGGCATCGAGCTCACGCTGCGACTCTGCCGCGGCAGCGGCAAGCGCCATCTCCTGGGCCTTGTCCGCCGCGGCGATCCTGGCCTGCAGCTCGGCAATCTGAGCGTCGCGCGCGGACAGGTCGTTTTGAGCAGCATTGCGTGCCGCCGCCTCGGCAAGCCTGGCTTCATCATCTTTGCGCTCCAACTGCGCACGTAAATTGTCGATCTCGCGCTGAAGCTCGGCATTCTCCTTTTGAGCATCGGAACGAGCCTCAACCGCCGCGCGCTGACTTGCACTCTCGCGCTCTGCGGCAGCGCCTTCGAGCTTGGCGCGCAGCTCGGCAAGCTCAGCGTCGCGCTTGGCAACCTCTTGTGCCAGCTGCTGAGCTGCAGCGTTCTTCTGCTCGACAAGCTGAGCGTCGCGCTGAGACTCTGCCTTTTGCAAAGCAGCCGTCGAGCGCGAGCGCTCAAGCTCCAGTGCCTGCTCGCCCTCGCGCTGGACCGCCTTCACGCGCTCATCCAGGTCGCGCGAGAACTCGGCATCGCGCACCTGCTTGACGATATCCGCATAGCCGGACGCATCGACCTTAAAAACTTCGCCACAATGCGGGCACTTGATCTCGTTCATAGCAGCTCCTCGATGGACGCAAATTTCAACCGCCTACACTCTACCGCGCCGCACGGACAAAAAAGGCGCCGCTGCCATAATGGCAACGGCGCCAGAACCACCACAAAGGCGACTGTCCCCTTTGTGGTGACTTGGGTCCTTACAGGTCGCGGTAGTCGATCAGGCGAAGATCGGATTGAGACTCGAGCCAAGCGCGAAGCTCGGGGTCGATCAGTGCATCGACTTCCTTGGTACGATCGGTCGTGAGCGAGCTGTTCTCCAGGATAAAACGATCGAGATAACCCGGATGGCACACAAAGACGACTGTCTCGCCGTCCACCATCCCGCGAACCGTCTGCATGATTGCCTCTTTGGGCTCGTAGCCCGGCTCCATCGAGCGCATCACCATGCGCAGATCAGTATCTCCGCAATGCACCACAGCCGCGGGGTCGAAGCTCGCCTTTTGCTCCTTAAGGCCCAGCTCCTGAGCAACCGCCGAGATCGCTCGGTTAAGGTTTTTGCTCATGACGGCATGGGCCTCAAAGTAATCGGGCTCGCGGCCCACGATCTCGACAAAGCGGTCATGCTGCGCGCGGATCTCGATGCAGGCCTCGTCGAAGTCTATCAACTCCTCGCCGCGCTTAAAATGATCGCGGAAGGTACGGCTGCTATGGAACTCATCATTCTCGTTGAGCATGCTCGGAATGAGCGCCGGGTCGGCACACGGCTTGCCCAGGCACACGTTGGTATGCTGACCCACCGCAATGCCGGCATCCGCCACGAGCGACCAGCCACGCTCGGCCTCGGGCATATTGGGCATAAGTCCCGCCGAGCGCACCAGGCCCTCATTGATACTGCGGGCAATCCCCAGGTTAACGGCATACGAATAACCGATATCATCGGCACGAATGAGCAATTGCTTCATATTGACCCCCATCTACGGAAAGGGACACTTGAAGCGCAGCCAAGTGCCCCAGATAATTGTCCTACCGAACGGATGCTTTAGGCTTTGGCGGCAGCAGCGTCTTCGTCGAGCTGCTCCTTGGTAAAGCCAAAGAAGTAGGCGATGGCAGCGGCGGCAACAAATGCAGTGCCCGATGCAACGCAGCCCCATACGAGATTAGCAGTTCCGCCTGCAACATAACCTGTAATACCAAGGATATTAGTTGCGCCCAAAACATACGTGGTCACATTAGTGAGAGCCGCGATCAGGCCGCCGATAGCGCCGCCCGCGACCATGGCACCCAGGCAGCGAGTATACTTAAAGCCGCAGCCATACAGCGCGGGCTCCGTCACGCCACCGACAATGCCGGAGAGCGAGAAACCAAGCATAGCGCCCTTTTCGTCGACCTCCTTAAGGCGCAGGAAGGCACCGAAGGCCATGCCCCACGTGGCGAACTGAGCGATAGCACCCGCGACCATAACGCAGGAGTCAGACCCTGAGGTGAGCACCTGCACAATGCCGAGGGCAATCAGAACCTGGTGCATACCGGTCATAACCAGGAACTCCCAAAGCGCGGCAATGGCGACGAGGGAGAGGATTGTGACGATGCCGCCAGCGTTTCCGAGGCCGAACATAAAGTTGCCGACCAGGTCGCCCAGAATGGAACCAATCGGAGCTAGGGCGCACAGGGAAACGGGGGTCATCACAGCCATGGTGCACACGGGCACAAACACCGTGGAGAGCATGTCGGGGATGATCTTCTTCATGAACTTCTCGACGACCATCAGCACCGGCATAGACAGCAGCATGGGGAGCACGGTCGCAGAATAGTTGTTCAGCTGAGCCGGGAGCACGCCGTAAACCATCGTGGTCGTAGCACCAGAATCCGCAGCGGCGTTGACCAACGTCATGAACTCGGGGGCAATGAGCACGCCGCCGAGCATCATGCCGAGCGGCTGGCTGCAGCCGAGCTGCTTTGCGGCAGCCCAACCCAGATAGACAGGGAGGAAATAATAGCCGGCGTTGTAAATCCAGTTGTAGAAGAAGTTGTAGATGTCAGAATCGGCAGACCAGATACCGAGCATGCCGTCGCCGCAAAGTACGGCAAGTGTGCGGAACATGGCGGCGCCCATGATAATGGGGATCGTCATGCACATTGTCTTGGACAGGTAGTTAAGGGCCTTCTTGCCCGCAGTCTTGACCGTCAGTGGCTCCTTGGTGCCGTCATCGAGGTTCTCGTCAATGGAGCCTTCGCCCTTGACGCCCAGCGCAATGGCGGCGTCATAGACCTTCGGCACGTTCTGGCCAATGATGACCTGATACTGGCCGCCAGACCACTGTGCGCCCAGCACACCCTTGATCTTCTTAACTTCATTATCATTGGGAATGGACTGATCTTTGAGGTTCAGACGCAAGCGGGTCATGCAGTGCGTCGCGTTCGTCACATTGGAGGCGCCGCCGACGGCAGCGAGCACGTCCTCGGCAATCTTCTTGTTATCGACAGCCATGTCGAATCCCTTCTCTTCCAACTAAAGGCCGTGGGACTTCACGGCACCAAGACGCACGATTCCGCTCGCGCCTGCGCAGCGCGCGATACCAGTTGGCAAGAGATTGATTTGCATGTGATTCCCGGGTGGATCGACATGAAAAAAGCCCCGCGCACAACCGACAGAGACCCAATTATGGTCTTGGCAGAATCGGTAGTGCCTCTCGGAGCTGCGCCGTGAGTAACACCCAACACACGGCGAGTATATGCGGCAGATGCGTTCGTTGCGGCTCAGATTACCGACGAACGGTAGCAAACGACCCGCGAACGGTCGCCATGACGGAAAGGAAATACCAGAGAGCCTATTTATCCGAGTGGACAGAAGCCACGCGATTCACATGCATGATCAGATAGACGAGCTCCTCTTGGGCCAATGGCTCGCCAAAGGTCTCTTGAATCAGATCGTCGACACGGTGAGCGCAACGCGATGCCGCCGGATACTGCTCCACGAGCACGTCGTAAAGACCGGAGTTCTCGGTATCGATCGGCTCTTTCTTTGCCACGCGGTCGAGCAGATAGCGCACATGAGTGGCAAAGCGGGCAAAGGCGAACGACGAGCGATCGACCGTCACACCCAACTCTTCTTGAATAATCGCGACCGTCATATCGAGCAGTCGCTCCTCGTGCTGCTCGGCAAGCACGCGCCGCTCGCTCGGCTTAACCGATGCGTTGACAATCGACATGGCAATGCCCGCGGCCTCGCTTCGGGGCATACGCACACGGAAGCTTTTCTGGATGCCGCGAACAGCCAGCTCGCCCAAGCGGTATTCGATGGGATGCAGCTGCTCCAGATCGCGCTCGAGCGGCAACGACACCACCATGTGTTCGCGGGCGCGCTTAATGGCAAACTGGATATGGTCCGCCAGTGTAATGGGGAGGTTAGGGCTCAATTCGTACGAAAGCTGTCCGGTTGCGATATCAGCCAGCTGAGCAGAAAACTCCAGCACCTCGGGGTCGACCTCATCAATAAACGCCAGGTACTTTGAATCAATGCCGTAAAAGGTACGCGTGATGACATCCAGGTCGACCTCATGCGGCATATCGCCAAAGCCGATACCGCGACCCAGCGCGATAAGCTGACGCCCCGCGCCGTCTTCGCAGATGGCAGCGTTATGGTTAATGCGCTGGATAGCCCTCATGGATTCATCGCTCCTACTGAAACGCGCCGCACAGACCATCCGCGCGGCGCGTTCATTCTACCTGCACTTACAGCTACAGTCCAAAGAAGCCTAGGATTTGGTCACGGCTTACGGGCTTGTAGTTGTTGGCATCGAGGCCAACGTCGTAGCGCAGAACCGGGCGCTCGCGATCGCGGTTGCGCGCGTTGGTGCGGTCTCCCCTGCTGTGGATATGCCCGTGCAACATGATGGCGCCACGCGCCTTGCCATTCCAGCTGAGCATGGGGTAATGGCTCATCACCAGGCGATGGCCCTTCGCGTAACCAGGTGCGACCTCCAGATAATCGCGCACGTCTTCCCAAATCTGTGGTACGTCGGGATCTTCCCAGTCACCGTCATGGTTGCCACGGATGAGCGTCACGTTCTGGCATTCGATACGCTCGCGCAGGCGCACCGCCTCCGCCAGGGGCAAACGATAGGTAAAGTCACCCAGAATATAGAGGCGGTCGTCCGCCGACACGCACTCATTGATGGCAGCGATGACCTTGCGGTTCATCTCCTCGACCGAATCAAACGGTCGATCCATATCGTGCAGAATATTCGTATCGCCCAGGTGCAGGTCGGCGGTAAACCACATCATCGTCTATGCCCTCATTTCACAACGTGTTCAACTCGTGCTAAGTATACAGACGCTTTGGCGCAGCGGTTAGCCAAAGAGCCCGCCGAACAGACCGCGGCGGCGCTTGTCCTTTTTATTCGAACCTTTGCCCCGGGCGTTCTTATCCTTTTGATTTTTACGGTCCCGCTCCAACTCATCGTCATCGAGCAGCATATCCCACTCAAACGGATCATCCGTCAAATCGAACAGATCGTCGTCATCAAACATGGCTGCCTTCCTTGCAGACTAGCGAGCATCCACCACACAGTTGAGAAGTCTACAGACCCGTGCGGATACAAATTCATCCTGTCTGCGCCTTTCAATCGTTTGCCGCAACGCTTGCGCGACGGAACGCTTGCAGATAAGATAGGAACACGGATGGCACCCGTGGCAGCGGGTCTTGCCAACTCCGATACACGTTTTCATCGTGAGAAGTGGCCGTCTTCGCTTACGCGGGGGCGGCCACTTTTTATCCCTATGCCATCTGTTTCTAATGCACGAACATGCGCACGAACTTGTGCTTCCAGCTTACGTAGGGCGCATACCGAAACGGCACGTCCAGCCACGTTGCCTTGTTCACGATGCTCTTCTTGTGGCTAAACGTATCGAAGCTCTCGCGGCCATGGTATTGCCCCATGCCGCTCGCGCCCATGCCGCCAAAGCCCATATGGCTCGTGGCCAAATGCATGATGGTGTCGTTAACGCAGCCACCGCCAAAGGGCACGTAGCGCACAAAACGCTGCTGAACCGCACGGTCCTGGCTAAAGATATACAGGGCCAGCGGCGTCGGACGATCCGTAATAAACGTCTCAGCCTCGTCTAGGCTCTCAAACGTCAGCACCGGCAAAATGGGGCCGAAAATCTCCTCCTGCATCACGGCGTCATCGGGGGTCACGCCGTCCAAAATCGTCGGCTCAATCTTGAGCGACGACTCGCGCGCGGTACCTCCAAGCACGACCTTATCGGAATCGATCAGCCCGCGTACGCGCGCGAAATGCTTGGCGTTGACAATATGACCGTAATTCTCATTGTCGAGCGGATGCTCGCCAAACATGCGGCGGGCCTCCTCCTTGATGAGGTCCAGCAGCTCGTCGTGCACGCGCGCATCGACCAGCAGGTAGTCGGGCGCCACGCAGGTCTGCCCCACGTTGAGCCATTTACCAAAGGCGATACGGCGTGCCGCGACCTTCAAGTTAGCCGTCGCATCCACGATGCAGGGACTCTTTCCGCCCAGCTCAAGCGTCACGGGTGTGAGGTTTTTACTTGCACGCTCCATGACGAGCTTGCCGACCGGAACGCTACCGGTAAAGAAGATCTTGTCCCAGCACTCATCGAGCAACGCTTCGTTTTCGGCACGCCCGCCTTCGACGACCGTCACCAAGCGCGGATCAAATGCCTCTTCACAGATTTGCTTGAGCACCGCGCTCGATGCCGGAGCATAGGCGCTCGGCTTGATGACCACGGTATTGCCCGCGGCAAGGGCGCCGGCGAGTGGCTCGAGCGTCAGTAAAAACGGGTAGTTCCACGGAGCCATGATGAGTGTGACGCCATAGGGCACGGACTGCGTCTTGCACACACTCACGGCGTTGGCGAGGTCACACGGACGCAGGCGCGAGCGACTCCATCGAGCCACATGCGCAATCTGATAACGAATCTCGGAAAGCGAGGTGCCGATCTCGCACATATACGCCTCGTCATGCGACTTTCCCAAATCGGTCTTGAGCGCATGGGCAATATCGGCCTCGTGGGCCCGCACCGCATCGCGTAAACTCACGAGCGCACGACGTCGAGCATCGACATCAAACGTGGCGTGCGTCTTAAAATAGGCGCGCTGATCGGCAACGATGCGCGCGATTTCCTCGGTGTTCATGGGCCCTCCTAGTTCTCGTCTTCAAACATACCACCCGCAACGACCTCGTACATATGCTCGAGCTCCAAACGGTCCATTAAAAGCGGAACGGGGTACAGGGGATTGGCCTCGGCATCGGCATGCGCCGCCATCTCAGGAATGTCGGAGCGGCGAATGCCCGTCACATATTTGGGTATGCCCAAGGCGGCGTTCATGCGGTCGACCCAATCGATAAAGGCCTCAGCAGCCACGTTGTCCAGCGCATTAGCCGGCGCAATGCCGGCCATGCGGGCGAGATCGGCGAGCTTGGGAGCAGCAGCTTCGCCATAGGCGCGAAGCATGTGCGGCAGGATGATGGCGTTGGCCAAGCCGTGGGGAATCCCGTAACGCCCGCCCAGGCTGTGCGCGATGGCATGGACGTATCCAACATAAGAGCGCGTAAAGGCAACGCCCGCTTTATACGCCGCCGAAAGCATATTGCGGCGCGCACGCATGTTGCCACCGCACTCATAGGCCTCGAGCAAATTGTCGTGGATGAGCTGCACCGCCTGGCGCGCCATCTTGCGCGTATAGGGCGTGGTGCTGCGCCCGATAAAGGCCTCGACGGCATGTGTCAGGGCGTCCATGCCCGTTTGCCCCGTAATGGAGGCGGGCAGGCCGCGCGTAAACTCGGGGTCGTGCACCGCAAAGCGCGGGATCAGCACAAAGTCGTTAATGGGATACTTGTAGTGCGTCTCGTCGTCGGTAATTACCGCTGCAAGCGTGACCTCGCTTCCCGTGCCCGCCGTGGTGGGAACGGCGATGAGCAGCGGCAGGCGACGATGGATACGCAACAGGCCGCGCATCTTGTTGATGGGCTTCTTTGGCTGCGCGATGCGCGCGCCCACGCCCTTGGCGCAGTCCATGGCCGAACCGCCGCCAAAGCCGATAATGGCCTGGCAGGCGCTCTCTCGATACAGAGATGCCGCTTCCTCCACGTTTGAGACCGTGGGGTTCGCACATGTTTCGGCATAGACCGCAGCGCTAATTCCCTTGGACGCGAGCGCTGTCTCGAGCGGTGCCGTGAGCCCCAGACGGGCAATGCCGGGATCTGTCACGATAAGAACATGGTGTATTGAACGCTTTTGAAGCACTGCGGGCACTTCCTCAGCGTGCTCTAAAATGCGTGGCTCGGTATAGGGCAGCACCGGCAATGCGATGCGAAAAACCGTTTGATACGTTCGGCACCAGGCGCGGCGGGCTAGATGCATAAAGGAAGCTCCTTCATTTGTTGATTGGTCAACATTTGCTCGACCGATTGTACTCATCGGAGGTCGCACGAGGTCTAGCAATCGTTAATCAATCAACATCTACACATGCTTAAATTGTTTTATTAAAAATCATTCCTAATAGGCTTCACATTCGGTCTCATTTATGGATAATAGAACTCGTCAAGACGCACGTCCGGAGAGGGCCCTTACGGGACCGGACGAGCGCACCATCGCCATCGATCGAAAGGATCGAATCATGAAGTTTGTTTGCCCCGTTTGCGGTTATGTGGAAGAGTTCGACGGCGACCAGCTGCCCGAGGATTTCAAGTGCCCCCAGTGCGGCGTTCCCGGCTCTCGCTTCCTGAAGCAGGAGGAGGGCCAGCTCGAGTGGGCTGCCGAGCACGTCGTGGGCGTCGCCAAGATGGAGGGCGTCTCCGAGGACATCGTTGCCGATCTGCGCGCCAACTTTGAGGGCGAGTGCTCCGAGGTCGGTATGTACCTGGCCATGGCTCGCGTTGCTCATCGCGAGGGTTATCCCGAGATCGGCCTGTACTGGGAGAAGGCTGCCCACGAGGAGGCCGAGCATGCCGCCAAGTTCGCCGAGCTCCTGGGCGAGGTCGTGACCGATTCCACCAAGAAGAACCTCGAGATGCGCGTTGAGGCCGAGAATGGCGCCACCGCCGGCAAGACCGATCTTGCCAAGCGCGCCAAGGCCGCTGGCCTCGATGCCATCCACGACACCGTGCACGAGATGGCTCGCGACGAGGCCCGCCACGGCAAGGCTTTCGCTGGCCTGCTCAAGCGCTACTTTGGCTAAGCCAACTGCCTGAGACATAACCTCTAGCTCGAAGAAGGCCCGGACTGAACTGCGTCCCAAATCTTGGACGCCCTAAATAGCGACTAGGCCGCGAGGGCCTGATTCCGGAACTCCTCCGGG
>NZ_JAQLDQ010000014.1 GCF_028209395.1 Collinsella aerofaciens | reverse complement strand
CACTTAATGTGGCCTCCGTCGTGAGCAGGACTGTAGAGCAGGAAACTTCATCAGTGCCCGCCCCACGGGAAACCGGCGGGATAGACCGGCTCAGATGGGGCTTTAATGCATGGGTGGTCTGTATTGGTTCAAATGGGTATCATACTGTGGTTACTGCATCGACTCTGCGATGCATGTTTGTACGTTCCCGGCGGTCGGTTTGCCAGAAGCGCCCCGTCGGTTGTTCCAGACCCGTTTCGAAGAAAGGAAACCACACTTACCTATGGCAGCTAAAAAATCATCTCCTTTGAAGATCATTCCGCTCGGCGGCCTTGACGGCATCGGCAAGAACATGACGGTCTTCGAGTGCGGCGACGACATGGTGCTCGTCGACGCTGGCCTCATGTTCCCGGATGACTCCCAGCCCGGTATCGACCTGGTGCTTCCCGACTACACCTATGTTCTTGAGAACGAGGAGAAGCTCCGCGGCATCATCGTCACCCACGGCCACGAGGACCACACCGGTTCGCTTCCGTATCTGCTGCAGGACCTCAACAATAAGGTGCCCATCTTCTCGAGCAAGCTGACGCTCGGCTTTATCGAGGGCAAGCTCTCCGAGTTCCGCATCCGCGCACCCAAGTTCCGTGAGGTCAAGGGCGGCAGCCATGTCAACCTCGGCGGCATCTCGCTCGACTTCTTCTCGATGACGCACTCCATCCCCGGCGCTCTGGGTGTGTTCATTCGCACCAACCAGGGCACCGTTATGCACACCGGCGACTTTAAGCTCGACCAGACGCCCATCGACGGCGTCACGCCCGACTATGCCGCTATCAGCCGTTTTGCCAAGCAGGGCATCGACCTGCTGCTTTCCGACTCCACCAATGCCACGGTTCCCGGCTTTACCAAGTCCGAGGCCGAGGTTGGTCCCAACCTGTTGCACGCCATCAAGAACGCCCCGGGCCGCGTGTTCGTCGCGTCGTTCTCGAGCCACATCCATCGTCTGCAGCAGATCTGCGATGCCGCCCGCAAGTGCGGCCGTAAGGTCGTTGTGACCGGTCGCTCCATGCTCACGAACACCCGCGTGGCGCGTGAGCTGGGCTACCTCAACATCGATGACGCCGATATCATCGATGCCTTCGATATCGATAACCTGCCCGACGATAAGATTGTCGTCATGTGCACCGGTTCGCAGGGCGAGCCGCTGTCGGCCCTGTCCCGCATGGCCAATGGCGAGCACAAGACGCTCTCCATCCACGAGGGCGATACCGTTATCCTTTCGGCAACTCCCGTTCCTGGCAACGAGAAGGCCGTCCAGCAGGTCGTCAACAGCCTGGCCAAGCTCGGCTGCGACGTGTGGGATAAGAACCGCGCTCTCGTCCACGTCTCGGGTCACGGTAGCCAGGAGGAGCTCAAGCTCCTGATGGCCATGGCCAAGCCCACGTACTTTATGCCGGTTCACGGTGAGGCCGTGCATCTGCGCGCCCATGCGCAGCTGGCCCGCAAGATGGGCATCAAGGACGATCATATCTTTATCCTCGATAACGGCGACACGCTCGAGATGCGCGGTGGTATCGTTAAGCGCGGTACGCCCGTCGAGTCCGGTGTCGTTTACGTCGACGGCCTGCGTATCGGCGATACCGACCCCATCGTCCTGCGCGATCGCCAGAAGCTCGCCAACGACGGTATGGTCACGGCCGTTGCCATCGTCTCCCTCAAACACAAGAAGATCGAGGCCATCGAGTTCTCGGGCCGCGGCGTCTCGTTTGCCATCGACGACCAGTTCTCCGAGGATGCCTCCACGTCCATTATGAAGACGATCGAGAAGGGTAAGTTTAGCTTTACCAGCAGCGGTTCCGATGCCATTCGCAAGGCCGTGCGCGATTCGCTCTCTAACTTTATCTGGAGCCGTACGCGCACCCGTCCGATGATCATCCCGGTCGTCATGGAGGTTTAGTTTGGCGCGCGGATCTGCAAAAAACGCCAAAGGCAATAAGGTCAATAACCAACCGGCATCTGCTAAGGGTGCCGGTTCCCATCTGCGTGCCAATAAGGGCCACGAGTCCGAGTTTGATGAGTTTGAGCCCCTGGTCGAGCCTTCGGCCAATCGCGATATCGCCGGTGTGGTCATCGCCGTTTTGGCGATCGCGTCCTTCATTGCCGTGATCTCTCCGGCAACAGCGCCCGTGACGGCTGCGGTTGCCGGTTTCTACCACCTGGGCTTTGGTCTGGGCGCCTACGTGCTGCCGATCGTCATCTTGCTGTTTGCCGCCACGCTCTTTTTGGGTGAGGACTCGCCGCTCAACGTGCGCTCTGTTGCGGGCGGCGCCGTGGTCTTTATCGCCGTCGTCTCCATTCTTTCGCTGATGGTGCCGGGCACGAGCGATTCGTGCGACCTTATGTTTACGCCGCAGAACCTTTCCGTGTCGGGCGGCTACATTGGCGCCTTTATCGCAAGTGCCTTGCAAAACGCCTTGGGTAAACCTATCGCCATGGTTGTCTTGCTGGGGCTTGTCGTCGTTGGTTTGGTCATTATCGGCTTTTCGGTGGGTGGCGTTTTGCGCTCCGCACGCGATCGCGCTGCCGATTTTGCCGAGCGTCGACGTGCCGATGTCAATGCGAGCCCGTGGGGCGATGAAGAGGCCCTGTCTGTTCCCGGCGTCGCTCGTCCGCACCTGAGCATTTTGCGCCAGAAGGGGACTGACGCCGCGGTGACCACGGTCATGGGTGGCGATGTCGACCCGGTTTTGGATGACGACGAGGACGATGTCCCATTTGTCGACGTATCCGAGTCGGTTGAAGCCGAGCGCGCCAAGACCACGCTGCTGCCGCGCCGCCATGCCAAGAAGGGCAAGGCTGTGCCCAAGCTCAACACAAGCGAGCCCGACCCGTCTTGGTCCGATAGCGAGATTGAGCTCACCGAGGGTGACGACGAGGACGACGAGGCTCCGCTCGAGACCGCCAAGACAACCTTGCTGCCGCGTCGCCACGCCAAGCGCGGGCAGGTCACTGGACAGCTTTCGATGGAGGACGATCCGGACAAGGTTGACGAGTCCGAGCCGCCGTTTGCCGTGAACCCTGTTTCGGCCGCACCTCAGATTCCCGACTTCTTAAAGCATCCCAAGGTTGCCGATGCGCCTGCCACGAGTGCTGTCGAATCGGCTGCGGCTCGTGATGGGGGAGCGGACGGCGGCGCCGCAGATAACGAGGGCGAAGAAGAGGGCGGCCTCAAGCTTCCGCCGCTCGAAATCCTACATGCCAACCCGCAGTCGGCTTCTGCCGCGTCTTCGGATAAGGAGCTGGAGCAGACCGCTGAGTCACTGCAATCCACCTTGCTTGAGTTTGGCCGCAGTGCCCGCGTGGTCGGCTGGATCGCCGGCCCCACGGTGACGACCTTTAAGCTGCAACCTGGCGAGGGCGAGCGCGTGAGCAAGATTTCGAGCCTCGAGGACGATATTGCGCTTTCGCTCGCCGCCCAGTCGGTTCGTATCTTTGCCCCGATCCCCGGCACCTCGCTCGTGGGCATCGAGATTCCCAACCGCAAGCGCCAGAACGTCAATCTGGGCGACGTGCTGCCCTATGTGAAGGGCGGTCCGCTCGAGCTTGCCATCGGCCGCGACGCCGAGGGCACGCCGGTCGTCGCCGACCTCGCCAAGATGCCTCACCTGTTGATCGCCGGTACGACCGGTTCTGGTAAGTCGGTGATGATCAATTCCATCATCACGACCTTGCTCATGCGCGCCCTTCCCGAGGACGTTCGCCTAATCATGGTCGACCCCAAGCGCGTCGAGCTTGCGGGCTATAACGGTCTGCCGCATCTCTATGTGCCCGTGGTGACCGAGCCCAAGCAGGCCGCGAGCGCCCTGCAGTGGGCCGTGTCCGAAATGGAGCGTCGCCTGAAGGTGTTCGAACGCCTCAACGTCCGTAAGATTTCGACCTATAACGAAAAGCAGGCCGCCGGCGAGTTTGAGCATTACGACAACCCGCCGCAAAAGATGCCCTACCTGGTCATTATCATTGACGAGCTCTCTGACCTGATGATGGTCGCCGGTAAGGATGTCGAGGCCTCGATCGTGCGTATTGCACAGCTGGGCCGTGCCGCCGGTATTCACCTTATCGTTGCCACGCAGCGCCCCAGCTCCAACGTGGTGACGGGCCTTATCAAGGCCAACATCACCAACCGCATCGCCTTTAACGTCGCCACGGGCATCGACTCGCGCGTCATCATCGACCAGATGGGTGCCGAGAAGCTCACCGGTTTGGGCGACATGCTGTTCTCCAAGGTCGACTGGGGCAAGCCCCGCCGTATCCAGGGCTGCTTTGTCTCGGACGACGAAATCAACGAGATTGTCGAGTTCGTCAAGTCGCAGAGCGAGCCCGACTACCACGAGGAGATTCTGTCCGCCGTGGCGCCCGCTTCCATGTCCATGGCTGGTGGCGGCGGCATTGTCCGCACCGGAGTCGCCGAGCCGCAAGACGATGATCCGCTCATTTGGGAAGCCGCCCATATTGTGGTGGAATCGCAGCTGGGCTCCACATCTGGCCTGCAACGCCGCCTGAAGGTTGGCTATGCGCGTGCCGGGCGTATTATGGACATGCTGGAAGAAAAGGGTGTCGTCGGCCCGCCCGACGGTTCCAAGCCGCGCGAGGTCCTGCTGGACGAGGAGGGGCTTGCCGCGCTGGAATCTGTCGACGCCGAGATGGCACGTGAAGATCGTGAGTTTGGAGGATTCTGATGACTGCACGCTTTGGTGACATGCTGCTCGAGCAGCGTCGCCGAATGGGCCTTTCCATTCAGCAGGTCGCCAACACCATCAAAATCAGGCCGCAGATCATCGAGTTTTTCGAGACCGGTAACTTTGCTTCGATGCCGCCGCGCGGCTATGCGCAGGGCATGATTTCGAGCTATGCTCGTTTTTTGGGCCTCAATCCGCGCGAGGTCGTCAATGCCTACTTTGACGAACTGATGGCATACGAACGCGAGACGTCGCAGCAGGGCGGTCGTTTCCAGGACGCCGCCGGCTATGTCAATTCGCGTTCCTCTGTCGATAACGGGCGCTTCCTGATGGTTCAGGGCGGTCGTTCGACTCGCTATGGACAGCGTCCTCAGCAGGCCGGTTATATTACCGAGACGGGTTCGGGCGAGGAGATTCGCTCGCAGCGTGACCGGTTCCGCAGTACGCCGATGCCCGAGGACCGTGCACTTCCCGCTGCCCGCGGCGTGGCGCGTGACCCTCGTGCCGGCTACGGCGACGGCGGCTATTCCGATCGCGGTCACCGTGGTATCTCCACCGGACGCTCTCGCAGTGGCTATGCGGACGCCGATACCACGCAGGTGACGCCGCGTCTTCGCTCTCAACCACAGCCGTATGGCCAGCGCTCTTCGGCTCCGCGTGCGGGCCAGCGTGGCTATCAAGGCCGCGGTGAACTTGCGCCCCGCTCGGGTCAGCGCAGCCTTCAGGGCCAGGGTGGCTATCGCGGCCGTTCCGATAGCAATCGTGGCCGTATGCCTCAGGGAGGCGGCCGCAGCAGTTCCAGTCGTGGACGCGGCGGTCCCCGTGCTCCTCAAAACAACGGGCTCGATCCGCGTATCGTCTACGCAGGTATCGGTGCCGTGGCGTTGCTGCTGATCGTGCTCATCGTGGTACTTCTGCGCGGCTGCGCATCTTCGACGCCCGAGACCACGCCCGAGACGCCCGCTGTTACCAAGACGACGACCAAGAAGTCTTCTAAGAAGACCGAAACGGTCGACGAGGACGAAGACGCCGATGAGGCGACGGATGAGTCGACTGATTCGGACGCTACCAAGACGACGGCCAAGAAGGAAGAGAACGAGGTCACGAAGGTCAAAGTCTCCGTTGCTAAGGGAAAGACTGCGTGGATTGAGGTCAAGGTCGACGGCAAGTCGGTCTATGGCGCTCAGGCGACTGGCCCCTTTGAGCAGGAGTACACGCCCGAGTCCTCGATCGAGATCACCACGTCTAAGCCTTCCGATGTCACCGTTACCAAGAACGGCGAAAAGGTCCGTTACGATACCAAGACCTCGGGCGTGGCGCGCGTGACGATCACCGTTCCCAAGAAGGAGACGACTGATTCCGAGAATGGTGAAAGTTCTGATGGTACCGACACCACCGATGGTACCGATACCACCGACGGTACCGATGCCCAGTCCACGGATGGCGCCGATACCCCAACTGACGGTCAGACGCCCACCGATTCTACCGACTATTCGTACGATAGCTACTAAGCCGCTCGTACGCGAAAGGAAACATCATGGCTAAAGATTCCAGCTTCGACGTCGTGTCCGAGGTCAACATGCAAGAGGTCGACAACGCCTTTCAGCAGACCACGCGCGAGATTTCCCAGCGCTATGACCTGAAGGATTCCGGCGCCACGATCGAGCTTTCGAAGGGCGACAAGCTCTTTACGATCAACGCCCCGGCTGACTTTGTCTCCAAGCAGATTATCGACGTGCTGAGCTCCAAGCTCATCAAGCGCGGTATCGACCTCAAGGCTGTCTCGTGGGATGCTCCGCAGGCGGCGTCGGGCGGCACCGTGCGCGTGCTCGGCCATATCGTCGAGGGTATCGACCAGGCGACCGCCAAGAAGATCAATAAGGACATCAAGGACCAAAAGCTCAAGGTCAAGGTGACCATCGAGGCCGAGAAGCTGCGTGTTTCCTCCGCTTCGAAGGACGCGTTGCAGACCGTGATCCAGTTCCTGCGCGACCGGGACTACGGCCAGCCGCTGCAGTTCACCAACTACCGCTAATATTATTCGAAAGGACTGCTCTCCAACATGGATACACCGTTGGGCTCCGTGCTCTACATCACCCTCGGGTGCGCTAAGAACGAGGTTGACACCGACCGCATGCGTTCTCTTTTGACCGCCGCAGGCTACGAGGAGGCATTCGACCCACAGGATGCCGATATCGCCATCGTCAATACATGCTCGTTCCTCGCCTCCGCAACGTCCGAGAGCATCGAGACCACGCTCGAGCTCGCCAACGAGGTTCAGGACGGCGTTCGTTCTTGTCCCATCGTCATGTGCGGCTGTGTGCCGTCGCGCTATGGCGACGACCTGCCCGATGAGCTGCCCGAGGTCGCTGCCTTTGTGAAGGCCGACGAGGAGGACGGCATCGTGGCGGTCATCGATGGCGTGCTGGGTGTCGAGCGTGAGATCGCTGCCTATATTCCGCAAGTCAAGCGCACCGTCGAGGGCGCTGTCGCCTACGTCAAGATCTCCGATGGCTGCAACCGCTTCTGCAGCTTCTGCATGATCCCCTATATTCGCGGTCGATATCATTCGCGCAATGCCGAGAGCATTATCTCCGAGGTACGCGACCTGGTTGCCGGCGGTGTGCGCGAGATCGTGCTGATCGGCCAGGACACGGGCATCTGGGGCACCGACTTTGCCGACGAAGACGTCACCGATGGCTCGCCGCGCAATCTGGCGCAGCTGCTGCATGCCGTCGCCGAGTCCGTGCGCCCGCACAACGTCTGGGTCCGCGTGCTCTATCTGCAGCCCGAGGGCATGACCGACGAGCTTATCGATACGATTCGCGATACGCCCGAGGTGCTGCCTTATATCGATATCCCCGTGCAGCACTGCGACGCGCGCATCCTCAAGGCTATGCGCCGTTCTGGTTCGCGCCAGGAGCTCGAGGACCTGTTCCGCGATCTGCGTGAGCGTATCCCCGGCATCGTGATCCGTTCCACGGCCATGTTCGGCTTCCCGACCGAGACCGACGACGAGTTCCGCGACCTTATCGACTTTATGGACACCGTCGGCTTTGACTACACGAGCGTCTTTGCCTACTCGCAGGAGGAGGGCAGCCTGGCCGCTAAGATGGAGGGTCAGGTCGATGAGGAGGTCAAGCTCGAGCGCGCCCAGGAGGCCATGGACCTGGCCGAGTCGCTCGGTTTTGCCGCCACCGCCGCACATGTGGGCGAGCGCGCCCAGGTGATTGTCGACGGCATCGAGGAGACCGAGGACGGCGCCGAGCTGATCGGCCATGCTTGGTTCCAGGCGCCCGATTCCGATGGCGCGGTGCACTTGGACGCCAGCGAGGCGTCCGTGGGCGATATTCTGACGGTCGAGTTTACCGATAGCTTCTGCTATGAGCTTATCGGCCATGTTGTGGAGTAGGAGAGCATCGTGGCAAACGAGAGCAATAAGGAACTGACGAGTGTTTGGACGCCCGCCAACATCGTGACGTGCGTTCGCATCGTCTTTATCCCGGTGTTCATGATCGTGTCGGCGCTTTCTCACACGAGTGTTGCCGGTACAGATTGGAGCACCTTCGACGGCCCGCTCGCCGCCGCTGCCTTCATTCTGTATGTGATCCTGTCGTGCACCGATAAGGTTGACGGCTACCTAGCGCGCTCGCGCAACGAGATTACCGATTTCGGTAAGTTCTTGGACCCCATCGCCGACAAGCTGCTCGTGTTCTCGGCCTTGCTGCTGTTCTTGGACTTTGGCACCGTGACGGTTTGGTCCGTGTTCATCATCTTGTTCCGCGAGCTGTTGGTAAGCGCCCTGCGCATGGTTGCGAGTGCCGCCGGCGTGGTCGTTGCCGCCGATAAGCTTGGCAAGTACAAGACGGCGACCACGATGGTCTCCATCTGTGGTTACCTGTGCGTCTTTGCGATGGCCGGCTTGCACCTTGGCCCGCTGGCGCTGACGCTCGGCATCTACTCGGTGTCGCGCTTCCTGTACGCCGTTGCCGTTGTCCTGACCGTTATCTCGGGCGCCCAATACTTCTGGAACTGCCGCAAGATCGTCTTTTCGATCTAGGTCCTGGTGGGTATGACGGACTCTTTTGATCAGATTTCCGCACATAACGAGGAGCTGGCGCGTCATATTGTCGAGCGCGCGAGCGCTCGGGGCGTGACGGTTTCGACGGCTGAGTCGCTGACAGCAGGTATGATCGCCTCGACGATTGCCGATATCCCGGGCGCCTCGGTGGTGCTGCGTGGCGGTGCGGTGACCTACTGCGATGAGATCAAGCATCGCGTTTTGGGTGTTGATCAGGAGACGCTCGACCGCTATACCGCGGTGTCGCATCAGACCGCGCGCGAGATGGCGGCGGGTTCGCTGGAGCTGTACCAGAGCGATATTGCAGTGAGCGCAACGGGTTATGCCGGCCCCGGCGGCGGCACTGAGGACGATCCGGCTGGCACTTTCTATATTGGCTGGGCGTATCGCGCGGCTGATGGGGAAGTGCCGGTCGTGGACTCTGTGCGCTGCCACTATGAGGGCGACCGTTCGTGTGTTCGTGCCCATGCGGTCGCGGAGGCATTGGGACGCATTGCCCTTGTGCTCAACTCTATGGAATAGACGTGTTTTAAGGGGCCTTAGGGCCCCTTAATTGTGGAGATAGGGACCCCTGACGAATTTAGCGTTTGCGCTGGTTATAGGTGTATTCTTGCCTTCCTTGTTCTTATTCGGCCCTTTGTGGTCAAGCATTTGGTCAGTGTTTGGTCGGCGTTTGGTTGGGTTTTGGAAAGACTGCCTGCATATGATTGGCCTGAACGGTTGACCACGAACAGCCGTTCGTTTATTATCGATGCAGGTTGTTAAGAGGAGGGCTATTCATGGCCAAGAATTCAGGTCCCGTACGTACCGTTCATGCTCGCACGACGGGTAAAGAGCGCGATGAGATGATCGCCACCACCAAGGCCGAGATCGAGAAGAAGTTCGGTCAAGGCTCCATCATGAGGTATGGTGACGGCGGCCCCGAGCTTGAGGTTGAGGCCATCCCCACGGGCGCTCTGGCACTCGATGCCGCTCTGGGTATCGGCGGTGTGCCGCGCGGCCGTATCGTCGAGATTTACGGTCCTGAGTCCTCCGGTAAGACGACGCTTTCGCTCGAGATCCTGGCCGAAGCCCAGGCAATGGGTGGCGTGGTGGCATTTATCGATGCCGAGCACGCGCTCGATCCCACGTATGCCGCGCGCATTGGCGTGGATATCGACGAGGTACTGATTTCCCAGCCTGATACGGGTGAGCAGGCGCTCGAGATTGTTGACATGCTCGTGCGTTCCGGCGCCATCGATGCCATCGTCGTCGACTCCGTCGCCGCGCTGACCCCGCGTGCCGAGATCGAGGGAGAGATCGGCGATACCACGGTCGGATTGCAAGCTCGTCTGATGAGTCAGGCGCTCCGCAAGCTCGCCGGCTCGCTGTCCAAGTCCAACACGACATGCATCTTCATTAACCAGCTGCGAGAGAAGATCGGCGTCATGTTCGGCAACCCCGAGACCACGACGGGCGGCCGCGCCCTTAAGTTCTTTTCTTCGGTGCGTATCGACATTCGCCGCATCGACAGCATTAAGCTTAAGGATGAGGTTATCGGTAACCGCGTGCGCGCCAAGGTCGTTAAGAACAAGGTGGCAGCTCCATTCCGTTCTGCTGAGTTCGACATCATGTACGGTACGGGCATCTCTAAGGAGGGCTCGATTCTGGACATGGCTGTCGAGTGCGGCATCTGCAAGAAGATGGGCTCCTGGTTTGCCTATGGCGAGGACAAGCTCGGCAACGGTCGCGAGGCCGCCAAGGCGTTTCTGCGCGAACACCCCGATTGCGCCGACGAGATTGAGCATAAGGTCCGCCTTGCCTGCGGGCTTGAGTTTGATGACGATGCTCCGTCCGAGGTCGAGCTGACCGATCAGCCTGCGCCTGAGGAGTTTGACGAGCTTTACGCCATCGATGGTTCCGCCATGCTCGATGATGACGACGAGTAGCGGTTACGCTCATGTCGTATACGGTGACCGAGGCCACGGTCGTCTTTCCCGATAAGAAGGCGGCCTCCTCGTTCTCGAGCGGGTATGCGTCCAAAAAGCCTTGCGCACATATCGATTGTGAGCTTGAGGGCGGTTTTGAGCGGTCCATTTGGATTCCCGTGCGGGTCGCGCGCTTGTATGTCAAAAATCGCCCCGATCTTCCCTGTGATTGGGATAACTTTCGTGAAGCGGTGCAGCTCATCGAGCGTAAATGTGCACTTACCATGGTGACCGAGATGCTATCGCGCCGCGACCATGCGACGGGTGAGGTCCGTGACAAGTTGGCACGCTACGGCTTTCGCCAGCCCGCGATCGATTTCGCCGTCGAGCGCGCCACCGAGTATCGCTTTTTAGACGAGAACCGCTTTTGCTCGTACTTTATCGAGGAACGCAAGCGGCGCGGTTGGGGACAGCGTAAAATCGAGACCGAGCTCAAGCGCCGTCATGTCGTGCTCGATGACATTCCCGGTTATCCCGAGGATTATTTTGCCGTCGAAGACGATTTGGCGCGTGCGTCAGCCCTGCTCGCCAAGCGGCGTGTTCCAGAGACGCGCGGATTCGAAAAACTGGTTCGGTTTTTGATGGGCAAGGGCTTCTCGTATCACATCGCCGCCGATGCCGTTAAGGCACGTCTCGATGCCGAACGTGAGGAATGTGCGGTTTAGGCGTATGCGTTTTGTGGCCCTGCCGTTCACCGCGTTTTAGCCGCCGTGCTGGGGCCATTTATTTGACAGTTGTTGTGGTTCAACGTACGATAAACACTGTCATTTGCTTTGTGATATGTGCTCATCTGTGATGAGTTTGTTTATATGTTTATCTGTATCCGACCCGCATAAGCTGCGCCCATATTACTCAAATGTCGCGAGCCGTTCGTAAGGACGGTTCGCTTTGTTGTGTAACGAATCCATAAAAAGGAGTGAGCATGCCTATCATCGCAGCGCTCGTTGGCATCGTTTTGGGTGCCATCGCCGCCATTGCCTACATGCGCACCGCCAAGCAGGGTAGTCTTCACGAGGCCGACGAAAAAATCCAGTCGGCACACGCACAGGCTGAGTCCCTGATCGGTGATGCTAAGCGTCAGGCCGAGACCCTCAAAAAAGAGGCTCTGCTCGAGGCTAAAGAGGAGATCATCAAGAACAAGCAGGCCGCTGAGGCCGAGGACAAGCAGCGTAAGAACGAGATTCGTACGCTCGAGAACCGCGTGATGCAGCGCGAGGAATCTCTCGATCGCCGCAACGACGCTCTCGACAAGCGCGAGCATCAGCTGTCCAGCCAGGCCGGTCAGGTCGAGAAGCGCTCCCGTGAGCTCGAGGAGCTCTGCGCAAAGCAGACCTCCGAGCTCGAGCGTATCGCCGACCTTACCCGCGAGGACGCGCACAAGGAGCTCCTTGATAAGGTTCGCGGCGAGGTCACCCACGAGGCCGCCACGATCATTCGCGAGTCCGAGCAGCAGGTTCGCGCCGAGTGCCACAAGACCGCCCAGGAGATTCTGTCTCTGGCGATTCAGCGCTGCGCTGCCGATCACACTGCCGAGGTCACCGTTACCTCCGTGCACATTCCCTCTGATGACCTCAAAGGCCGTATCATCGGTCGCGAGGGTCGCAACATCCGGACCTTCGAGCAGGTTTCCGGCGTCAACCTCGTGATCGACGACACGCCCGAGACCGTCGTTCTTTCGAGCTTCGACCCGGTCCGTCGTGAGACCGCCCGCGTCGCCCTCGAGAACCTCATCGCCGACGGCCGCATTCACCCTGCCCGTATCGAGGAGATGTATCACAAGGCCGCCGACCTGGTTCAGCAGCGCGTGCGCGAGGCTGGCGAGCAGGCTGCCTTCGATACCGGCATCCACGATCTGCACCCCGAGATCGTCAAGACCCTTGGTGCCCTGCGCTACCGTACCTCGTTTGGTCAGAACGTGCTTCAGCATTCCCTCGAGGTCTCTGATCTGTGCGGCGTGATGGCTTCCGAGCTTGGCCTGGACGTTGTGACCGCCAAGCGCGCCGGCCTGCTGCACGACCTGGGCAAGGCAATCGACCACGACGTCGAGGGCCCGCATGCCGTCATCGGCGCCGAGCTTGCCCGCCGTTATGGCGAGAAGCCCGTTATCGTCCACGCTATCGAGGCTCACCATGCCGATGTCGACCCCAATACGGTGCTCGATGTCCTGGTACAGGCCGCCGATGCTGTCTCTGCCTCTCGCCCCGGTGCCCGTCGCGAGTCTGCCGAGAACTACATCAAGCGTCTTGAGAAGCTCGAGGAGATCGCCAACTCTCATGACGGCGTCGAACGTACCTATGCCATGCAGGCCGGTCGCGAGGTCCACGTCATGGTCCAGCCGGACAAGATTTCCGATGCCCAGTCCACGGTCCTGGCTCACGATATCGCCCATCAGATCGAGGAAGAGATGGAGTATCCCGGTCAGGTGCGCGTCGTCGTGATTCGCGAGAGCCGCGCTGTCGATATCGCTAAATAACATGAGCGACGCGAACGAGCTCATCTCATTTATCGCGTCGATGTCGGGGGAGGGCAACCTTCGCGTCGAGGAGAACCTTGGCGAGGGGTATGTCCGCCTCCGCGTTTCGGAGGCCGAGCGGCGCCAGGCAAAGCACGACATTCAGCATGTCGAGGATATCGTCATCGAAATGCTCCGTAATGCTCGCGATGCCGGCGCCGACAAGGTCTATCTCGCCACGACCAAGGAAGACGGCGTCCGCACGCTTGTCTTTCTGGATAACGGTTCGGGCGTTCCGCAGGATATGCAAGAGCGAATCTTTGATGCCCGCGTTACCTCCAAGCTCGAGAGCATGAAGATGGACCGTTGGGGCGTTCACGGTCGTGGCATGGCATTGTTTTCGATCAAGCAGAACACCGATGAGGCCCGTGTGGTCACGTCCGGCGTCGATCTTGGTTCAGCCTTTAAGGTGAGCGTCGCGGCCGACCGCCTCAGTGAGCGTGCCGATCAGTCCAGCTGGCCCCAGGCCGTCAAGGATGAGGACGGACGTTATGTCTGTGCTCGCGGTCCGCATAATATTATTCGCGCTGCTTGTGAGTTTGCGCTCGAGGAGTTGCGTGGTTGCGATGTCTATCTTGGTTCTCCGTCCGAGATTGCCGCGACCCTTTATGCTCAGGCGTCAAGCCGGCTTGATACGTCTCGTCTCCTGTTCATTGATGACGAGAGCGAGCTTCCGGTTGTCGATCGTTTAGGCCTTGCTTCTGATGCCGAGGACTTTATCCGTATCTGTTCGGGTTTGGGTCTTGAGATGTCCGAGCGCACGGCCCATCGCATTTTGGCAGGGCAGATTAAGCCTGTTCGCGGTGTGACCGCGCGTCTGCTGCGCGAGCGCGACTCGTCCTCGCATGCGCCGGCTCCTGTCGATCTCGCGAAGGATCGTCGCGGGCTACGTATTGCTAAGGATGACATGGCACAGTTTTCGCGTGCTGTGGAGCGCGATTTTAATGACCTTGCTGCCCGGTACTATCTCAACCTTTGCGGCGACCCAAAGATTCGCGTTTCGCGTGATCGAATCACCGTGACCTTTGATCTTGCCAAAGAGGAATAGTGCCTTTACCGAGTCCACTCGGTACGATACAGTTATTGCAGTTAAAACGTACTTTTAAATGCAGGAGTTTCTTCATGGATTGCCTGAAGGTATCAAGCAAATCATCGCCCGCGTCCGTTGCCGGCGCCATCGCCGGCATGGTCAAGGATGGTGTACCCGTCAACATCCAGTGTGTCGGCGCCGGTGCCGTCAACCAGGCCATTAAGGCCGTTGCTATCGCGCGCGGTTTTTTGATTCCAACCGGTTTTGATATTTCCTGCGCGCCCGTGTTCTCCGACATCCTCATTAACGGGGAGTCGCGCACGGCCATCCGCCTTTCTATCTACGTTCACCAGATCAATCGAGCTGCTATGGATAACGTCGTCATGGATGATGTTAAGCCTGTGGCATAGCTTCTGCTTGCCTTGTTTCGCTCCCCATCGTTAGGACTTATGCACATGGACCAGCGTTCCGTACGCGATATTCTTGCCGGTAAAACCTACTTTATCCGCACATTTGGCTGCCAGATGAATCAGCACGACTCCGAGCGTGTGAGCGGTCTGCTTGATTCGTATGGCTGCCTCATGGCGCTCGATCCCGCGCATGCCGATATCGTTGTCTTCATGACGTGCTGCGTGCGCGAGGCCGCCGATACTCGCCTGTACGGTCAGTGCAATTCCTGCAAAAGCCTGCCGCCTTCGCCTTCGGGCAAGCGCGTGGTTGCCGTTGGCGGTTGCATCGCGCAGCGCGATGGCGAGGGCCTGCTCACCAACGTCGATAACGTCAATGTCATCTTTGGCACGCATTCCATTGCACATGTGGCCGAGCTCATTGCCGAGGCGTTTCTTGATGGTAAGCGTCATATCCGCACCAATGAGCATGAGGATACGGATGCCATGAGCATGCCGTGGCATCGCGAGACTCAGTATCACGCCTGGGTGCCCATCATGACGGGCTGCAATAATTTCTGCACCTATTGCATCGTGCCGTACGTGCGCGGTCGCGAAAAGAGCCGCCCCTTCGAGGAGATTGTCGACGAGGTGACCGGTTTGGTGCGCCAGGGCGTGCGTGAGATTACGCTGCTGGGCCAAAACGTTAACTCATATGGTCGCGATCTGTTTGGCAAGCCGCGTTTTGCCGATCTGCTGCGTGCCGTGGGCGATACGGGCGTGGAGCGCATCTTCTTTACGTCTTCGCATCCCAAGGACCTGTTGCCCGAGACCATCGACGCCATGGCCGAGACGCCTGCCGTTATGCCGCAGCTGCACTTGGCCGTCCAGTCAGGTTCGACGCGGATTCTCAAAGAGATGAATCGCCGTTATACACGCGAGTACTATCTGGGCCTTGTCGATCGCATTCGCAACCGCATGCCCGATATCGCGCTCTCGACCGACATTATCGTTGGCTTCCCGGGTGAGACTGAAGAAGACTTTGAGCAGACGCTCTCACTTGCCGAGACGGTCCGCTATGCTCAGGCCTATACCTTCATCTATTCCAAGCGCGCCGGTACCCCGGCCGCCGAGATTGACGATCCTACGCCGCATGAGGTTATTCTCGAGCGTTTCAACCGTCTGGTTAAGGTTATCGAGACCACGGCACACGAGTATAACCAGGGTGAGCTTCATACTGTGGTTCCGGCGCTCATTGAGGGAACGAGTAAAAAGAACGACGCGGTCCTGCTGGGCAAGAGTCCCAAGAATCAGACCGTGCATGCGCCTATCCCCGAGGGTTACAGCATCGATCAGCTTGTTGGTAAGATCGTTGATGTTGACGTTGACGTTGCCAAGACCTGGTATTTGTCCGGCTCCGTTGTGGGCGAGCCGCGCTAATGGTTTCTCCCGGGGCAGGTCTTTCCGCCGTTGCGATTGTCGGTCCGACGGCGGTTGGTAAGAGTGATGTTGCCGACCGTTTGGCAGTTCGTCTTTCGTCCGAAGTGCTGTCGTGCGATGCGATGCAAATCTATCGTGGCATGGACATCGGTACCGCAAAGATGGCGCCCGATGAGTGCACGGCGCCGCTGCGTCTCGTCGACATTGTAGAGCCGGGTGTGGCATATTCCGCTGCGCTTTATCAGGCTGACGCTCGCGCGCATGTTGAACGTCTCCTTGGTTCGGGTTGCCTGCCGGTTTTTTGCGGAGGTACGGGGCTGTATCTCAAGGCCGCCCTCGATGAGATGGACTTTCCCTCGGGTGAACTTGAGGACGATCGCCGTGCGGGCTATCAGGAGCTTGCCGAGCGTATTGGCGAGGAAGAACTGCATGCCTTGCTTGCCGAGCGCGATCCAGAATCGGCTGCTGTTATTCATCCCCATAACGTGCGCCGTGTGATTCGTGCGCTCGAGATGCATGATGATGGCGTCTCCTATGCGCAGCAAAAGTCGCAGTTTAGTGTTCCGCGCGAGCATTATCATGCCCTATGGTTTGGTCTGACGCGTAATCGCGAGGTGCTCTACGAGCGCATTAATCTGCGCGTCGATCTGATGTTTGAGCAGGGTCTTGTCGATGAGGTCCGCGGTCTTATGGACCAGGGGCTGGGTGATGCCCTGACGTCGATGCAGGCAATTGGCTATAAAGAGATCATCGATGCTTTCAATGGCGTGATGAGCATGGATGAGGCTCGCGAACTCATTAAGATGCGTTCGCGTCGTTATGCCAAGCGTCAGCTTTCGTGGTTTAAGCGCGATGACCGTATCGTGTGGTTTGATATGGATGAATGTACGATCGATGAGGTCGTTGAGGATATCCTGCATCGTATTGAGGCTGCCTAATGGCCCGTTTCCCCCTTGTTCCCACGGCACCCGAGCCCGAGTGTGCCATTTTAGTTGGTGTTGAGTGGCGCGACAATGCATGGCCGCTCGATCGCTCGCTTGATGAGCTGGAGCGTCTTGCCCACACAGCTGGTGCCCAGAGCGTGGCACGCTTGTCGCAGCGTTTGGTAAAGCCGTATCCTAAATCGTTTATCGGTTCCGGTAAGGTTGAAGAGCTGTGCGGCCTGGTGCATCGCATGGATGCCGATGTCGTTATTTTTGACGACGACCTGACCCCCTCGCAGCAATCCTATTTGGAGAAAGCCGTGGGCGAGCCGGTAAAGATTATCGATCGTACAGCACTGATCCTGGATATCTTTGGCCTGCATGCTCAGACGCGTGAGGGACGCCTGCAGGTACAGCTGGCACAGCTTCAATATTTGTTGCCTCGCTTGCGTGGCATGTGGAGCCATCTCGCCAAGGAGCAGACGCGCGGCGGCATCGGCTCACGTTTTGGTCAGGGCGAAAGTCAGCTCGAGGTCGACCGTCGCCTCATTCGTAATAAGATCGCTGCGCTTCGTCGTGAGCTCAAGCAGGTTGAACAGCGTCGCGATGTTCAATCCAAGAGCCGCATTGAGTCACCGGCGTTTCGCGTCGCGTTAGCCGGTTATACCAATGCCGGTAAATCGACGTTGCTTAATCGTCTGACCGGCTCTACGGTACTTTCGCAGGACAAGCTGTTTGCTACGCTCGACCCTACGACGCGTTCGTATCGCCTGCCCGGCGGTCGCGGCATGACGATTACCGATACCGTCGGCTTTATTCAAAAGCTGCCGCATGGTCTGGTCGATGCCTTTAAATCGACGCTGTCCGAGGTGTTGGGTGCCGATCTAATTCTCAAAGTCGTAGATGCGTCTGACGAGGACTATGAGCGGCAGCTGGAGGCTGTCGACCGCGTGCTTGATGAGATCGGCGCCGGAGAGCGTTTAACGCTGACCGTATTCAATAAAATCGATCTTCTCGATAGCGTCGATCGATTGAGTTTCCGTCGTCGTTATCCCGAAGCCGTTCTGTTCTCGGCCCAGACGGGTGAGGGACTCGACGATCTCGTCGACCGTATTGCTCGCGAGGCAGCTGCCACCGATGTGTTGCTCTCCGCTGATATTCCGTATCGCGAGGGCGCTCTCATCACGCTGGTGCATGAGCAGGGAACCCTTCTGCATGAGGAATATCTCGAGGACGGCGTTCGCATTGTGGCGAAACTGCCGGCTCGTATTGCACCGCGGCTTGAGCGTTATCGTACCGAGTAGATGAGCTTCAAAATGCCCAGAATGATGGGCTGATGCAGTAGATAAAAGGGGAGTGCATGGCGTCCAAGGCTGGCGAGCGCCGGCAGGGGGTTGGCGTAGGCCCAGCTAGGGACGGTCTTATCGATTCCCTGCGCTATGTGTGCGGCGAAGTATCCTGCAAGATACATAAAGATAAACGGGATGATGGGGTAGTAATCACCTGAGATAAACCCAGGGCTCGGAAATCCCAGCCACGCCAGGTAGGGGACAGGGTAGATCGTTTTGGGGATGCTCCAGGTGATTGCGAACAACATAAGGCATAGGGGCATGCCCCATCTCGCCGTTATCTTCTTAAGGACGGGATCGGTCAACGCTACGATGCCGGTGCATGCGGCCATGCAGTAGATGATGCCAAAATTAACCGAATCGTCGACTGAGACAAGTGTTGTTGCCAACCAGACAACGAGTGCTGCTAAGGCGTATTTGGCGGCACGTTTGATATTGTTGCGCGAAAGGGTGCACATCCAACCGGCGATAAACAAAAATACCCAGCTGATGCTGGCGCGCCAGATGTCTTGAAAGACTGACTGGGTAAACCAGGGCATATCCCAGCCGTACAGGTAGGCGAGATCATAGCAAGCGTGAAAACCTGCCATAGAAATCATCGTAAACCCGCGGACGGTATCAAATATGGTTATGCGTTTTTGCATTACGAGAACCGGCGCATCAAGCCGACGACTTTGCCCAGGATAACGGGATTCGTTGCATAGATAGGTTCCATGGTGTCGTTCTCGGGCTGCAAGCGCACACGCCCCTGCTCCTTGTAGAACGTCTTGACGGTCGCCGAACCATCAATCATGGCCACGACAATTTCGCCGTTCATGGCACTCTTTTGTTCACGGACGATGATGTAATCGCCATTGAAGATGCCGACATTGATCATTGAGCTCCCATGCACCTCAAGGATAAAGGAACCCTGATCAGTGGCGATTTCGGTCGGGATAGTAAACGTGTCTTCGATATTCTGCTCGGCCAGAATGGGAATCCCAGCCGCGACGCGACCAACGAGCGGTAGCGAGACCGTTCCGCGAGGTGCGGTGGGCTCGTCAGATTTAGAAATTGAGACAGAGGAACCGTCTTCGTTAAAGAGTTCCAGGGCGCGCGGTTTGGTGGCATCGCGCTTGAGTAGCCCGCGCGCCTCCAGGGCAGAGAGATGGGCGTGCACGGTGCTGGGGGAGGAAAGGCCCACGGCAGAAGCCATTTCGCGCACGCTGGGCGGATAACCCTTCTCCTGCTGATATTCCTTGATGAAGTCGTAAATTTGCTGCTGACGCTTGGTAATTTTGCGAGCCATCAGGGCATCCTCTCTACCCATGCCAAACAAATGTTCGAATTTTGCTTGACAGGAACAACTGTTCGAAGATAATAATAACCGAACATTCGTTCTCGCGCTAGATATTTTTGTCCGCGCGGCTTGATAAAACTGTTCTCAGCAAAACACGCGAGAGGAGAACATGATGAACGAAACGAATATGGTCCAGGGTAACCTCGCCCTTAAGCTCGAGACGCCTGCAGAACCCACATTTACGGTTGTTCAGGGTGGCCGCTCCGGCATTCAGCCTTTGACCGTAAAGCCTGCTCGCAATCAGCAGGCTGTAGTCGCGCCGGCCCGCGCTGCCCTGAAGGTTTCGACGATTGCCGCCGTTGCCGTTGCGTTTACGCTCTTCTTTGTCCTCGCTACGTCGGTCTTTAACGCTCGTCACGCTGCGTATGCCGAGTCCGTTTCCAACATTACCTACGAGGCTATTCGCGTTCAGCCTGGCGATTCTCTTTGGTCGCTTGCCGAGGAATATCCAATCGAAGGCCTTTCCACGCAAGAGACTTCCGATATGATCCGTAACGTCAATCATCTGGAGCATGGTTCGCTCGCCGCCGGTGCGCATCTTAAGGTTCCCGCTCGTTCGTAATCATTATCGCGCTGCGCATGGTACCCTTGTTATCGTTTAAGAGGAGGTACCATGCGCTGTCCCAAATGCGGCAAGGCACATACCCGCGTCGTTGATTCCCGTATGCAGGAGTCAAATAACACCATTAAGCGTCGTCGCGAATGTTGCTCGTGTAACTACCGCTTTACAACGTTTGAGCGATGTGAAGACCCAATCGAGGTCATTAAGTCAGACGGAACCAAGCAGCGGTTCGATCGCAATAAACTGCTCGTCGGCTTGATGCGCGCCACCATCAAGCGCGATATCGACACTAAGAAGCTCAATGAGATTATCGACGACATCGAGGTCGAGCTGCGCTCTCGCACACTGACGGCCGTCACGTCCCATGAGTTGGGTGACATGGTGCTCAAGCGCTTGGCCAAGATCGACAAGGTGGCCTACATTCGCTTTGCCTCGGTCTACCGCGATTTCAAAGACGTCGATGAGTTTCTGCAAGAGCTCGACAAGCTAAGGTGATTCCATGTCTAACATTACCGTCAACATAAAGCGTCTCGACCCCACCGTCGAGCTTCCCAAATACGCCCATCCCTCCGATGCCGGCTTGGATCTATGCTCCAACGAGGACTGCGTCCTGAAGCCCTTCGAACGCTGTCTGGTCTCTACGGGGCTGGCCATCGCCCTGCCCGATGGCTACGCCGGCTTCGTTCAGCCCCGCAGCGGCTTGGCCATCAAGCAGGGCCTGTCTATAGTCAACACGCCGGGCCTCATCGACGCCCACTACCGAGGAGAACTCAAGGTCATCCTCATTAACCTAGACCCCACGAACAACATCCAAATCAAAAAAGGCGACCGCATAGCCCAACTCGTCATCCAAGAAGTCCCCACGGTCAACCTCATAGAGGTAGACGAACTAGACGAAACCGACCGAGGCAAAGGAGGCTTCGGCTCCAGCGGCATCGCCTAGGGCGCTCGTATCCCTCCCGCCCGGGGCTTACCTATATCATTCCATGCTCAAACATTCTCGCGTCGCTTCGCTCGCTGCGAAACTGCGCGTGGAACGATATGTGTGAGAGGCAGGCGGGCGGTTACTCGCTTGAAACAATATTTACTTTTCTAGTAAGTCGATGCGATAAAAGGACGCCTCCTTTGTCGCATCGACTTACTGTATTTATATTTTCTGGTTCCCCTTTGCAGATTCTACTGGAGGGGAATCTGGTATAGCTGCTAGTACGTAAACGCAGCTTACCTGCGGGAGGCCCCTATATATCGTCCCACGCGCAGTTTCGCAGCGAAGCGAGAATGTTTGAGCATGGGATGATATATAGGGGCCTCCCGCAGGTAAGCGGACATAAAGACGCTAGCGGATATGCGCGGGTTTTCCGCCCCAGTAGAAGCGGCAGAAGGCTCGTTTGCGCTTTTGGGGTTTGCCTACGAGCTCCATGGTTGCGATGGCTATGTCTTCGGCTGCGTGGGGGCGGCGTAGTACTTCGCCGTTGATGAGTAGGGCTTTGAGTGATTCGGGATGGTCGTGCAAGTGACGTAGGGTAACGATGAGCTCTCGTGCGGTGGTGACATGCATGCTGGCGCCCATGCCGGTGAGCATGGTGGTGTTGGCCTTTTCCTGGCCATAGGACTTGCCCAGCAGAATCATCGGCAGATGTGCGCATAGGCACTCGGTGACCGTGAGTCCGCCCGATTTGAGAATTGCCAGGTCGCAGCCGTGCATAAGCGCTGCCATATCATCGACATAGTCCAGAACCGTGACGTTTTCGAGCTTCATGGCGTCGAAGAGCGTTTTGAGGCGGGTGGCATATTCGGTGTCTTTGCCCGGCAAAAAGACAAAGTGCATGTCTTCGAAGCTGCGTAGGAAGGGGAGGGTGCGGTCCATCTCCGCGCGAAAGCGAACGTACGGTTGAGGCAAACTGGCACCGGCCATTACCAGCACGACGGTCTTCTCGGTGGGGAGGTTGAACTTAGCTAGCTCTTCCTCGCGATCGTAATCCGTGTCGAATCCGGCGCGAATAGGAATGCCGGTAATGCGAATCTTTGTCTCGAGCACCTTGCGCGGACGCAGCGTTTCGGCCATAAATTCGTTGGCAACACAGAATAAATCGGTGTCCTTGTGGGGCCACCATCCCTCGACTTCGTAGTCGGTCGGTACGCAGATGACCGGATAATCGATACCCGTAATTACGCGGGCGCCCACGGCAACATTGGCTGCTGTGATGTGCGTTGCAACCACGGCTATGGGCCTGCGGCTACGAATATATTCGTTGAAGGCGGGGAACATAATTCGCGACCATGCCGTTCCGCCACCCCAGAGAAGATGTCCCGTAAGCGTATATCGCCAGGTCAGGTCGTAAATGGGGCGCGTGGCTCCCGTAAAAGAAGCCGCGGTCTTATTGCCGTCGAATTTAATACGTCCAAAATCAAGGATATCGAGCACTTCAATCTCAATATCCTCGGGGATGCCATTGGTGCCGCGGATGAGGTCGAATGCCTGCGCTATCGCATTTGCGGCGGCCTTGTGGCCCGAGCCAACGGAGGCATGCACGATGGTCACGAGAGGTTTTTGCTGAGCCAGGAGCGTGGTTTGCTCCGATTGGGGAGTGCTGTGCGTGAGCAGGGGAGCGTCGTCACTCGTCTGCGCCTGGTCCATCGATAACTCCCCTTCAGCTTTGTAATACGGATTTATCATTGTAGTGCATGAGTGTCACGTTCACGTAAATTTGGGTACGAGCGCAAAGAACGACAACGTTTCGACGAAAGGACGCTTCATGACTACCGATAAGCCGATCGATGTTGCGATTATCGGTGGCGGCCCCGCGGGCTATGCTGCCGCCATTTATGCTGCGCGTGCCAACCTGACGACGACCGTGATTGAGCAGGGCATGTCGGGAGGGCAGATCGCCACAACCAATGAGGTCGAGAACTATCCGGGTTTCCCGCTCCTGAGTGGCGCCGAACTCGGCGAGCGTTTTCAGCAGCATGCAGAGGGCCTGGGAGCACAGGTTACATGGAGCATGGTTACGGGTATCGATTACGATGCCGATGCAGCGTTGTTTACGGTGCATCACGATATGGGCGATACGCTGGCCTCGAGCGTTATCGCTTGCATGGGTGCCACGCCGCGTCCGGCAGGTTTCGCAGGCGAGGATACGTATCGCGGTCGTGGCGTTTCATATTGCGCAACATGTGACGGCATGTTTTTCCGCGGCAAGCAGGTTTTTGTAATCGGTGGTGGCAATTCGGCATGCGAAGAGGCGCTGTTCCTGTCCGACATTGCCAGCAGTGTGACCATCGTGCTGCGCCGCGACCAGTTCCGTGCGCCCGATGGTGTTGTTCAGAAAGTACTCGCAAAGGACAATATTACAGTTAGGTACCAAACTAGTATTGTGGAGCTATCGGGCGAAGCCATGCCAACGACGATTACCTTTAAGGACAATGCATCTGGGGAAACTCATGCCGAGTCATTTGAGCCCGGCTCGTTTGGCATCTTTGTCTTTACGGGGACGCAGCCACATACCGAGCTTGTTGAGCATCTAGTCGACCTGGCTCCCGACGGCGGCATTGTCACCGACGATTCGATGGCCACCCGTACACCTGGTCTATTTGCCGCTGGCGACATCCGTTCCAAGCGCTTACGCCAGGTTGTGACCGCCGTTTCTGATGGAGCCATAGCGGCAACGAGCGCATACGCGTTTCTTCGTGGATAAGTACGATAATATTTCTTATGTAAGGTTGCTGTCTTTAAGCAAAGTGGTTGGACGGTGCATCAATGTGCCGCCCAACCACTTTTACTTTGCGGCTATGTGGTATGTAAAACTAGATAACCTAGAATACAATATAGAAAACGAACGGAGGCCTCTTATGAACCACGCTAAACATGTTATCCCGATGTCAGATACATCGGTCAGCATTAAGCCGGAGGATATTCAGCCGACGGTGCTGCCGGATGCATTTATTCAGTCCGATATGGTCGGTAAACTCAACGCGTTGAGCCTGCCGCGCTATGAACAGCTGCCCAATGTAACGCTCTATCGCGATCAAGTTATTGAATATGTTGCGCTGTGGATGGAGCCGCTTTCGATTTGCGTAGAGCAGCCCGTTATCACGCCATCGATGATCAATAACTACGTGAAGGTCGGCCTCGTTCCTGCTCCGGTTAAAAAGCAGTATGGCCGTGAGCAGATTGCGCGTCTCATCGCCATTTGTATTTTTAAGCAGGTGCTGCCCATCGCTGCGGTTCAGGCGCTCTTTAATATTCAACGCTTAAGCTACGACGCTCCGACGGCTTTCGATTATGTAGTCGATCAACTTGAGGCATCGATTCGTGCAGCGTTTTCCGTCGAGCAGACTCCCGTGCCCGATACCGCACATCAGGTTACGCGCGAGTCGTTGCTCGTACGCAGTGCGGTATCGTCCTTCGTCTCGAAGGCATACCTGATGAGCTATCTAAAGTTCAATGGGTTTAATAGCTAACCGAGGTATAAGACGGGCGGGATAAAGGGCCACTGGCCCTTTATCCCGCCCGTTCGTTTGTCTAGTTGGGCATTATCGGCCCGAAGCCACGCCCATGCCGTAGCCGATAATGAGCCCGTGCATCTCGGCATAATATGAATCTAGCCCGTTGCAGGGCATGACAATCGTCTTGGAGCCGGGCCAGTGCTCGACAATGCGGTCGGCAAGCGCCTGGGCTCCAGCTTCGTTCTCAACGTGATCGATGATGACCTCGCCGCCCGTGAAACCTTCGGCCTCCATGGTGTCGACAATCTTGGTGAGCATCTTCTTTTCGCCACGCGTGTGCCCGACGAGTTCAATTTTGCCCGCTTCGCTCGCCGTGCCCAAAATGCGGATATTGAGCTTGTTGGCAATAACGCCGGCCGCCTTAGGAATACGTCCGGCCTTCGCAAGGTTTTCGTAATTGCACAAACTAAAGAGGATCTTGCTCTGCTGCTCCAAGCTATCGAAGTAGGCGCAGGCATTCTCAAAGGAGGTATCCGGGTTGCTTGCAAGATAGCGGTCGAACAGCAGGAAGATTAGGTCCATTTTGCCACCTGCGGCTCGCGAGTTAACCAAATGAATCTGACGATTGGGCTCCTCGGCAAGCACCATGTCACGTGCGGTGGCCGCGGCATTGTAGCTTCCCGATACGCCCTCCGAGATGGGCATGCAAATCGTCTTGTCGGCAAGCCTAAAGAGTTCGGCCCACTCCCCTACGCTTGGACAGGCGCTTGAAGAAGCACTTGACTCCGCCTGCACGGCGCAATTGAGCTCGTGAACGTCGAGCGTGAGGTCATCGACAAACTCGCGCTCCCCCACTCGGATCTTAAGGGGTGCAAATGCAAAGGTGGTATGAGGTGCGGTTGGCTGCCAATCGCGAAGATTGCAGCTCGAATCGGAGATAAGCGCCCAGCTCATTGAGGGTCCTTTCTATTTGTTCCTCAACAATTATAGCCGTCTTTCGGATTGATTGGACGGCTATCTAGTTTTGAATACTAGATAGCCGTCCTGATCTTAAGGCAAACTGTTGGGGCAAAAAGAATGGGCCTCGTGACTCAAGATCGCGAGGCCCACGTTCGTTCGCTGTAGAAATAAATTAGTAGCGCACGAAGATGTAATTGTTGTTCATGCCAGCGGCAACGGAGCTGATGATAACGCCCGTCTTGTAGTCGGAAGCATGGATCATCTGGCCGTTACCAATGTAGATGCCGGTGTGGTAAGAGTTAACCACGACGTCGCCAGGCTGGGGATCGGACACGCGGGTCCAGCCCATGAAGGTGCCCGTAGTGCCAAGGCGGCAATAACGGCCCGTGAGGCAGTAGCTTACAAAGCCGGAGCAGTCAAAGCTGTTCGGTCCAATACCGCCCCAAGAATAAGCATAGCCAAGCTTGCTGTAGGCGCGCGAAACAACGGAGCCACCATCAACAGATTGACTCGGTGCTGAGGGCGTGGGTGCCGGAGCGGGCGTGGGGGCAGGCTGCGGCGTGGGAGCAGGAGCGGGCGTGGGCGCAGGCGTGTTGCCACCGCCGTTGTTGGTCGTACCGCCACCATTGTTGGTGTTCTCGGTCGTACCGGCGGTGTCGTTGCTCACCGTGGCCTTTTCGGCGGTGCTGGCATTAATGCCAGCCTGCAGCGCAGCGTTGGCCTCGGCCTCGGCAGCGAGCTCGGCCTGCAGCTGCGAATCCAGGGAGTTCACGACACTCTGGGCCTCAGCCTGCTGAGCATTGAGCTCGTCGACCTTCTTCTGTGTCGCGGCGACGTTCTTCTCCTGCTCGGTCTGCTTATCGGTGAGCTGCTGCTTAAGGTCCTTGACCTCCTGAATGGACTGGGCCTGCTTGTCGGACACCTTGCCGTAGTAGAAGAGACGGTTGAGCATGTCGCCCAGATCGTCGACGCCCGTCAGAACCTGAAGGAGACTCAGACCGCCGGTCTTGTACTCACCGGCAACGTAGTTAGAGAGCTTGGCCTGGCCTTCGGCAATCTCTTGCTGCTTTTGCGTGATTTCGCCTGCAGTCTGATCAAGCTCCTGCGTCTGTGCGGAGAGTTCTTCATGAATTTGCTGGGTTTGCGTGCCAATCTGCTCGAGCTTGGTACGGGCAGCGGCAAGGTCGGATGCGGTATCGGCATAGGCAGGAGCCGAGAGGCCCAGGCCCAAAACACAAGCGAGGGTTGCCGTAGCAGCGCAGCGTGCCATGTTTCTGTGCGTGTTTGCTGTGCGCATGGAGCTTCCTTTCCGGTATCTAAGGGTAGCGGCTAGTCCACCGTTACCAGGCTAAAGAGCTCAACGTCGTCGTTAGAAGGCGTGAGCTTCTTGCGCGGGTTGAGAAACGCAAGCTCAAGGATACAACCGTAACCTACAAGCTTTGCGCCCATATCTCGCACCAGTTTACCTGTTGCCTCGACAGTTCCGCCCGTCGCGACCAAGTCGTCCAGAATCAACACGGTATCTTTAGAGCTGATGGCATCGGCGTGGATCTCGATAGAATCCGTTCCATACTCGAGCTCGTAGCTCTCGCTGACCGTCTTGCGCGGCAATTTGCCCGGCTTACGTGCGGGAATAAAGCCGGCACCCAGGGCGACGGCCACGGGCACACCGACCATAAAGCCACGGGCCTCGGGTCCTACGACCTTGGTAATGCCCATGTCGGCAAAATGCTCGGCCAGGGCATCCACCATGGCCTTCAGGGCCTCGGGATTTCCAAAGAGCGGCGTGATGTCCTTAAAGACGACTCCGGGCTCGGGATAGTCGGGGATATCGACGATATGAGATTCGAAGTCGTACATGGGTGACCTTTCATGGATTGCCGGGTGAACGGCGGTTATTTGCCCGTGTTAGCAGACGAGCTCTGCGAGGGGACGACGACTTTGGACGGCTGCACGAGCGACTCGTCGTGCGCGGCAACCGCGGGGACGCTTGTCGCATCGCTTTTAGCCTTGGTCGATTCGGAACGCGCAATCTCTTCATCGAGGGCATCGATGTCAGCGTCCTCGACCACGGCGTTGAGCGACTCAAAGACACGGTTCTTAAGTAGCGCGGTATGCACACCCTCGGTGAGGTCGTGCAGTTTCTTAAAAGCGCGCTCGAGCTTGGCGTCGCGCTCGTCATCGGAGGTATCCATGCCGAGCATGCTCACGAGAACCTGCTCAAACATCGAAGATTCGCGGTTTGCCGACGATACGTACTGACGCAGGTTGCGCGGCTCAATGTGGAAGCGCGACAGCTCCGAGCAGTAACGGATAATCGGGAAATCTCGGCCATCGACGAGCTCACGGTTCTGCGGGCTCTTGATGATGCGGATAAGATCGTTCTCGGCAAGGGAGCGGATAAACGAAATCTCAACACCGAGCATGTCGGGGATCGTCTCGATGGGATGCAGCTTTTGCTTGGTCTCCTTGGGCTCCGTCTTAAGCGGAACATCGGACAGAAGACCCACCTCGTAAGCCAAAGTGGACAGGTCCGTGGCGTTTTCCAAGCGCTGCTTAATCACGTTGAGCGGCATGTAGCGGGTCTTCTGCAAGTGCAGGATGACCTCCAGGCGATCAACGTCCTCCTTAGAGTACTGACGGTATCCCTTAGGCGTACGATGAGGGGTAATGAGCCCCTCATCTTCTAGAAATCTAATTTTTGAGTTCGAAAGATCGGGGTATGCGCCTCGAAGTAGGTTGACGACTTGGCCGATACTCAGATAGTTGCGTTCGGCCATGCCCTACTCACCGGTTTCGATGCGCTCCGGCGTGCTCTCGTGGTAGATGAGCGTAAACGTACCGATCTGGACGGAAGAACCGTCGTGCAGCGGGGCTGAATTGACGATGGCACCGTCGACCCAGGTGCCATTGAGCGAGCCCAAGTCCTCGATGCGAGCGCCGAGGCCCTCGCGGATAATGCGCGCGTGGCTGCGCGATACGGTCATGTCATTGAGGAAGATGCCGTTCGCAGGATCGCGGCCGATGGTGGTCACGTCGTCCTCGAGCTCAAAGGCGGCACCAGTTTGCGGACCCTTGACGATGGACAGAACGGGGGCGGTGATGCGCACGTTGGCCATGAGGTCGGGAACGGTGACGTCGCTTGAAGGCACGCGGAATACGCAGGTAGCGTCAGCAGTCTTATCATTGTGAGGCATATTGTTTACCATGTTGTCCATGACAACCCCTAACTTATCGCGGACGTGCCGCAAATAATGAACCGTACGTAATCATACCCCAACGAATCAGTCTTCGATTTCAGGGTTCAGAAAGTCGATGTCCTCGTCCTCGGGATGCGCGAGAGCCTGTTTAATGGCCACTCCGCCCTTAATGGAATAGATGACAGCCGTGAGCATGGAGAAGATCACGCCGCCGTACACAAAGAAGATGCCGAGGGGCACCGAGCTTCCGTTGAGGCCCGGGAAGGCCGTAAGGGTTGAAGGTAAAAGATGCAGGCCGTCAATAACGGGGAACCCGAGCAGCATGAGCGAGAAGCCGGTCATGAGCAGTGCAGTGGCAATCTTTCCGGGAAAGACGACATCGATGGGGCGACGGTGATAATGACGCACGATAAGCGTGCCGATGCCCAGATAGATGTCGCGGCCAATAATGAGCACGCAGACCCAGATTGGCAGCTCTCCGCGAACCACCAGCCCAAGTACGCCGGTGAACAGCAGCGCACGGTCGCAGATGGGATCCATGACCTTGCCGAGCCACGAGACCGTCTTGGTCATGCGGGCGATCTGACCGTCCATCCAGTCGGTGGAGGCGGCAACGGCGTAGATAACGATGGCGATGACGCGGTTGTTATCCGTCACAAACAGGTACAGAAATACCAGGGTGAGGATCAGGCGCGTAAAGGTGATGAAATTGGAGATCGTAAAGATCTTATTCGACGGGTAATCGGAAGTGCCGATAAGCTCCTTTTTGATCTTCTTTTTGATGCCCACAGGACTCCCCCGCTGGTTAACGACAAAACTTTTGATACTATACCCGTTCCGGCGATGTCTATCCAGCGTAAGCATAGAGAGTCCAGACATATGGAGGATGCTACTGGGTTGTGCGGCATTCTGCATTTGTGTACATCAGCCTCCAAATATGACATTTTTCGGCATCTTTGATGGCTGATGTACACGTTTTGATTCGGTGATTACATCGATCGGGAAAGTTGTTGCCTTAAGCAAATTAATCATGATGTGCGGGTCGAGAAGGGTTGGCGCCAAAAGAGCCCAACGGCCGTTACGGCTTCGTTAGAAACACGCCCCACCATGGATGGTGAACCCGAAAGGTAAGGCGCGCGGGCACGGTGACTCGGCCCGCGCTCCCGGAAGAGAAAGGATAAACCCATGGGTTACATGCTCGAGACGCGCGGGCTCACCAAGCGCTTTGGCCGCGGCGACCAGGCGCAGGACGCCGTGGCCGACGTGAGCCTTCATATCCGCGAGGGCGAGGTGTACGGGCTGCTCGGTCCCAACGGCGCCGGCAAGTCGACAACGCTCAAGATGATCTGCGGGATGCTGCGGCCGACGGCCGGGGAGATCCTCTTTGCCGGGCACGCCTGGCGCCGCGAGGACCTCTACGCAATCGGCAGCCTCATCGAGGAGGCGCCGCTCTACCCCAACCTCACCGCGCGCGAGAACCTGCGCGTGCGCACCACGCTGCTGGGCCTTCCCGAGAGCCGCATAGATGAGGTGCTCGCCGCCGTGGACCTCGCGGACACCGGGAAGAAGCGCGCCGGGCGCTTCTCGATGGGGATGCGGCAGCGCCTGGGGCTCGCGCTGGCGCTGATCGCCCGGCCACGCCTGCTCGTGCTCGACGAGCCCACCAACGGGCTCGACCCCATCGGCATCGAGGAGCTGCGCGACCAGATCCGCGGCTTCGCGGCGGCGGGTACGACGGTAATCGTCTCGAGCCACATCCTCTCCGAGGTGCAGCAGATGGCGGACACCATCGGCATCATCTGCGGGGGGCGCCTCGCCTACGAGGATGCGCTTCGGCCCGGGCAGGACCTCGAGGAACTCTTCATGAGCTTCTGTCGGGAAGGGCGACGAGCGCGCGGGGAGGTGGCGGCATGACGGGTGAGAAAGGCGGCCTGCTCGCGGCCCTGCGCGCCGAGGCCCTGAAGTCGCGCCACGCGGCACCGGTTCGCCTGGCCGTGCTCATGGCGCTGCCGATGCCGCTGCTCGGCGCGATGCCCTACCGGGGCGTGCAGATCTTCAGCGCGTGGAACTACTGGTACGCGCTCTTCCTGCCCGTGTGTCTCTCGCTCGTGGTGGCGTGCGTCGCGCGGGCGGACGCTCGCACGCGGATGCGGGGGCTTCTGGGCCTGGGCTTCCCGCTCGGGCGCGCCTGGTGGGCCAAGGCGCTCTGGTGCCTCGCGCTCTGCACGCTCTCGAACCTCGTGGTCTTCGGCATCTACCTCGCGGGATCGGCGTTCTCCTCGCAGGGTCTCACGGCCGCGGGCACGCTCACGATGCTCCTCTGCGCGCTCGCCAACACGGTGACCGCGGCGTGGATGATCCCTGCAGGGCTCTTCCTCACGGCGCGGCTCGGCATGCTCGCGGGCATCTTCTGCCCGCTCGCCGCGCAACTCTTAGGTGGGTTCGCCTGGTCGTTGGTGCCGCTGCCGCAGCTCTTTCCGCCGTCGGCGAACATGGTCATCCCCACGAGCTTCATTCCCGTGCTGCCGAGCGGCGAGCCGCTCGCGGCGGACATGGCGCTCGGCGGGGCGCTCATGGCGGACGGCATGCTCACGCTGGCGGGCCTTGCGGTCAGTGCGCTCGCGTTCGCCGCGCTCACGGCGGCGGGCGCGGCCTGGTTTGCGCACTCCGAGGAGAGGTGATGGCCATGACACGACTCTCCGATCCGACGCCGCGCATGACTCTCCCGCGGGCCCTGCTTTCCGAGGCCCTGCGCCTGGCGCGCTCCCCGCTCTCGGCGGTGCACCTCGCCTGCGGCCTGGCAGCCGGTCTTGCCTGCGGCGAGTACTTCTCCGTAACCCGATGGGACCCGGCGCTGGGCGCGGACGCCTACGCCCAGTTCCTCGGCGCCCTCATGCCGCTCATGTCCGCCATCGTCTGCGGGCTCGCCGTGGACGAGGAGCGCGCTGCCGGGCGCCTCGCCAACCTCACGGCGGTCCCCTCGCGCGGGCGCGCCGTCGCGGCGAAGCTGCTCGCCCTTGCGGCGCTCGGCGCGGGCGCGCTGGCCGTGGCGCTCGGCGTGTTCGGGGCCGTGCTCGCCGTCGCCGGGCGCCTGCCGCTCGGGCCCGCTCCGCTTGCGGCCGCCTGGGCGGGCATCGTGCTGGGCAGCTTGCCCCTCTACGCGCTGGGGCTCGGCGTGGCCCTGCGCCTCGGCCGCAACGCCGCCATCGGCGCCGGCGCGGCGGGGGTGCTCCTCGCGTTCTTCTCGGTGGGCGGACTTGCGCACGGCCTCATGACCGGCGAGCTCACCGGCGCTCTGGCGACGCCCCTGAGCTGGGTGCCGCTCGCCTGGCCCGCGCGCCTGGGGTCGCTCGGGGTGGAGGCCTTCATCGACGCCGCACGCGCGGCGGGCCCTCTCCTCACGACTGCGCTCGCTAGCCTCGTTCTCACCCTGGCAGCCGACGCCGTCCTTCTTGCCTGGTTCTGCCGCTTCGAGGACGGGAGGGTAGATGCGTAGGAAGCCGCTCGCCGCCATGTTCGTCCTCCTCTCCGCAGCGCTCGTCCTGGGCGGGAATGCCCTGCTCGACGCCGGCTGGGGGTCGGCGCTGCGCTCGATCGCCGACCGCGTGCTGCCTAACCCTGAGATCGCCATGTGGGCGCCCGCGCCCGAGCCCGGCAGCCACGCGAGCTCCTACGCCGACGCCACCGGGGCGGGGGCAAACTACGTCTACCTGGTGGACGCGGCGGACGACAGAGGCAATGTCCGAGAGCTCCAGCTCATCTTCTTCGGGCGGGAGTCGGACGGCGAGGGCTGGCTCGAGATCGAGGCGCGCGGCGGCTCGGGCGTGCGCTACCGCGCGTGCGACGCGGCCGAGACACCCGTGGCTGCGCGCAGGGCTCTGGACCGCTGAGCGCGGCGTTAGTACAATTCCGACGAGAGTTTCAGGAGGTCGAACATGGCGAGGATACTGGCAGTGGATGATGAACGGGCGATCCTCGACGCGCTTGCGCGCGTCCTCGGCCGCGACGGCCATGAGGTCGTCAAGGCGGAGGACCCGACGGCGGTCCCGGGGATGGACCTCTCGCGCTTCGACCTCGTGCTCTGCGACGTCATGATGCCGGGGCTCGACGGCTTCGAGCTCGTGCGGCAGATCCGCCCGGACTTCGACGGCCCCATCGTCTTCCTGACCGCTCGCGTGGCCGAGGAGGATGCCGTGGCCGCCTACGGCCTGGGCGCCGACGACTACGTCCGCAAGCCCTTCGGGGCCGCGGAGCTGCGCGCCAAGGTCGCGGCCCATCTACGCCGTGAGCGCCGGCCGCGCTCGCACGCCCTCTCCTTCGGGGAGGTGCGGATCGACCTCAGGGCGCGCGGCCTCGCCGTGGGCGGCGAGGCCGTGCCGCTCACGCCCACCGAGTACGCCATCTGCGAGTACCTCGCCCGCCACCCCGGGCAGGTCATGAGCCGCGCGCAGATACGCGAGGCGGTGCTCGGCTGGGAGAGCGACGCCGACGACGCGGCCATATCCATGCAGGTCAGTCGCGCCCGGAGGAAACTCTCCGAGGCCGGCGCCGATCCGATCGCGACCGTCTGGGGGATGGGGTACAAGTGGCAGCTCTGAGGATCGGGGCGCGAGGTCGCGGGGGCATGCCGCTCTCCTTCGTCATCGCGCGCTACTTCGCCTACGCGTTCGCGGCAGTCGCCACGGCGTGGCTCGCCTCGTTCATGATGCTCTCTGTGGCGATCAACGCGGGCTTCGTCTACGAGGCAAGCTGGGGGCCGGCCAATGCGCGCGAGGTCGCGGAGGGCCTGGCACGCGACGGCGTCTGCGGGCAGCAGGACGTGCCGACGGCGTACCGCTACCTCATCCTGAACAAGGACGGAAACGTGCTGATGACAGACCTCGAGAGCACGCGGCTCGAGGACGCGAAGGAAATGGCTCGTACGGCACTCGCCGCGGATTCGGGCACAGTGGAGATCGAGGGCGGGGGTTCGGGCGTTACCTACGCCGCGTTCCCGCTCAAAGGTGGCGGGGCCTGCGCGCTCGTCAGCGAGTATCTGCCGCAGTGGGTCTCGCGCGACCTCGCCGGCCTGCTTCCCAACCCGCAGAACCTCATGCTCGTCGGCGCCACGGCGGGAAGCGCACTTGCGCTTGCGCTCGTCGCGCGCCGCGCGAGCCGCGTGATCTCGCGCAAGATGGCGCCGCTCGCGGAGGCGGCGGGGCGCGTCGGCGCGGGGGAGCTCGACTTCGCGGTCGGCAGCACCAACGTGCGCGAGGTGAACGACGTCCTCGCCGCGATGGACGCCATGCGGGCCTCCCTCGCCGAGTCGCTCGAGGCCCGCTGGGCCGCGGAGCGGGGGCAGCGCGAGCAGATGACGTCGCTCGCCCACGACCTCAAGACGCCGCTCACCGTGCTGCGCGCCAACGCCGACTTCGTAGCGGAGGAGCTGGAAGACGAGAAAGACGCCGACCTCGCGGCCGCCGCGCGCGACATAGCCGGCAGTGTCGAAAGGCTCGACGGCTACGTGCGCCTGCTCATCGAGGCCTCGCGCGGGTCCGGCGGGGCGGAGAGGGCCCCCATGCGGCCGGCCGAGCTTTGCGAGCAGGTCCTCGCCGAGGCCGCCCAGATCGCCCGGGCGCGAGGCGTGACGCTCGACGCGGCCACGGGCCCCGCTGTCGCGGGCGCGCCCGAGGCCGCGCTCGACCGAACCGCCCTGGCGCGAGCCGCCGCGAACCTCGTGGCCAACGCCGCCGAGCACGCACGCTCGCGCGTGGCTGTCTCCTGCGACGTCGCGGGCGGGCACCTCGTCATCGAGGTTGCCGACGACGGACCGGGCTTTTCTCCCGCCGCCCTCGAACGCGGCTGCGAGCGCCTCTTCACAGACGACTCCTCCCGCTCCTCGCGTGACGAAGGCCGCCACTACGGGCTCGGCCTCCACGTCGCCTCCGAGGCCGCGAGCGCCCACGGGGGATCCGTCTCGCTCGCCAACGGCCCCTCGGGCGGTGCGGTGGCCACCATCGCGGTCCCCCTGTGCGGGATCTGACGATTTCCTCGATGTCTACCTCGACTGCGATATGTCGCTCGCCGAGGCCGCGACGAGATGGTGTTGCGTCTGCCCCGTTTGGTGCTTCTAGCTCAAATTTGATCTGATGTAAGGCCCGTGCAATCCTGCATGGGCCTTACTTTTGGCAATTGCTCGACCGATTCGTGGCTTGAAACACAAATTATCGAGTTAAGGAGAAATGGGGTCATACAGCAGCTCTCAGAGCGCTTGCCGCACTCCCCCGCCATTACCTCTGCGGCGTCCTCGTATAGAACCCATACCGTTTGGCATATCGTTGCAATCGCCCACTTGTCCACCGGTCAAGTGAACTACTGGAATAAATACAGCGACACGCTTGTCCGTTACAGTCGCTATATCTGTGTAAATCGCCGCGATAAATACAGCCTGTACTCGGCTGTATACCAACTACGCGTATGTAGATTCATATCGCGTTAATAAATCGGCTCAAGCGTGTGCAAAACGCGCAAGTAACCGCAAAAGGCGATTATCGCTCAGGTAGATTTTTGGCACCCCGTTGCTTAATCAAAATTAAGCAATTGCTTAAAATAAAAAAGGTCAGGCACTAGATGCCTGACCTGCAAACTTCTGGTCGGGACGACTGGATTCGAACCAGCGACCCCTTGACCCCCAGTCAAGTGCGCTACCAAGCTGCGCCACGTCCCGAAGCTTTTGTTTGTTGCTCTGCTCTCGCTCGCAACAGGGAGTATATTAACCCGAAACTTTAGACTTGTGCAAGAACTTTTTTATAAATTTTGAAGCAAGTCCAAAATTGTATCTGCGAGCTGGGGTTTTGTTAGAACGGGAAGTTCTTTCGTACCCGTTGTGCTCACAATCCAGGCCTTGTTGGTATCGGTTCCAAAGCCCGAATCGGCGCGTGAGACATCGTTGGCGATAATGGCATCGCAGCCTTTGCGTGCCAATTTGCGCTCGGCGTACTTGACGACGTTATCGGTCTCGGCAGCAAATCCGATTACGAGGCGATCGCCCTTTTGGCGTGAGAGTTCGGCCAAGATGTCAACGGTCTCGACGAGCTCGATTCGATCCAGGCGCTCGTTGGCCTTTTTGAGCTTATGGTCCGCCGGGGCCGCCGGCGTGTAGTCGGCGACGGCGGCGGCGCAAATGGCAGCGTCGGCCGTCTGGAAGGCGCTCAGCGCCGCCTGCAGCATCTCTGCGGCGGTCTGCACGCTTACGCACGCCACGCCGCGGGGAACATCGAGCGATGTCGGTCCCAGCACGAGCGTGACCTCGGCACCGCGGCGAGCGGCCTTCCCCGCCAGGGCGATGCCCATCTTGCCCGACGATCGGTTTCCAATAAAACGCACGGGGTCGATCGGTTCGTGCGTAGGACCGGCAGTGATGACGATGCGCTTGCCCGCCAGGTCTTGCGGCACGGGATTGAGCACCTCGCAGATGGCTTCGACGATGTCCTCGGGCTCGCTCATGCGCCCCGTGTCCACGTCGCCGCAAGCAAGGTAGCCACTACCGGGCCCAACCACGTGCACCCCGCGGTCGCGCAGCGTGGCCATATTGGCCTGGGTTGCCGGCGCCTTCCACATGCCATTGTTCATGGCCGGCGCGATCACAATGGGTCGCGGCGTGGCGAGTAGCGTCGTAGAAATCAGGTCATCGGCAATGCCGTTGGCCATCTTGGCGATGATATTGGCCGTCGCGGGCGCCACGACCACCAGATCGGGCTCCTGCGCCAGCGAAATGTGGTGGATGGGGTCGGAAGGATCGTCGAATAGCCCAACCGCGACCGGCTCGTTGGTGAGCGCGCGGAAGGTAAGCGGCCCCACAAACTCCGTGGCATGCTCGCTCATAACGACTTTGACACGTGCGCCGCGCTTTTGCAGCAGGCGCACGATATTGCACGACTTATAGGCGGCGATCCCGCCGGTAATGCCCAGCAGGATCGTTTTTCCCTCAAGTTGCATTGAATTGTTGGATGCCGCCGTCATCGCTAGGCTTCCTTACTCGGGAGCACCAGGAGGCGGTGGCAGTACGGACAGTGCGTAATCTCGCTACCGTCGTGGTTGAGGTCGCTCATGGACGATGCCTGCAGCGCGGTGTGGCAGACCGTGGGGATGTTGCCCTGGATGGTCTCGACGGCCAAGCCGCGGAACTGCTTGAGCAGACGCTCGTAGTCGCTGAGCACGTCGGTGGGCAGCGTAGCGGCCAGCGCGGTGCGCTCCTTGGTGGCGGCATCGATCTGGGCCTGGAGGTCGGCTGCCTTGGCGCGGGCGGCCTTGGTGTCGGCCTTCACGCCCTCCTCGAACTTGGCGATGATTGCCTGTGCGCGAGCCTCGCGGTCGAGCGCCTCCTTGTGGGCGACTACGACGTCCTTGCGGGTGTGCTCGATCTTGTCCAGGCGCTTGGCCAGGGTGGCGAGCTCGTTCTCCAGGTCCTGAACCTCGCGATAGTCAGAGCCGTCGACGTGGCGCTTCTTAGCGGCCTCAATGGCGTTATTGGTCTGGATCTCGGTGGTGTTGAGATCGTCGAGCTCAATATCCAGGTCCTTGCGCTGAGCGTAGAGCTTGGTCATTTCGGCCTTGAGCTTTACATAGGTCTTGCGCTTGGAAGCGAGCTCCTTGAGCTCCGGCATATTGGCAAGTTCGCTCTTGTTGCGGGCGAGCTCCAAATCGATCTGTTGCAGCTTGAGTAGCGTAGCGCCGGCGCTCATAAGTTCTCTCCTTTTGTCACAGTCCACCATTGGCAAGGGTTCAGTATTTTAATCGCATGACGGGGGTCGACCCCGGCGTCAACTGCAGAGTTCATCAATATATCAACGAACGGCTCCTCGGAGCGGTCGTGGCCGAGCAAGATCACCGACAGCCCGCGCAAGGCAAGGTCTTGCGCCACGTGGTAGCCCGCCTCGCCCGTCACGACAACATCTGCGCCCGCGGCGATGGCGAGCTCTCCGAAGTCGCCCAGGGAGCCGCCCAAAATGGCGACGGTGCGGCACGGGCGATCAGCTTTGCCCCACACACGCGGGTCGCTGCCAAAGGCCGTGGCAGCACGGGTGGCAAGATCGCGCAGCGTGCACGGGTCGTTGAGCGTTGCAAGTGCGCCCAGGCCGGTGGCCTCGGGGTCGTCCACGTGCTCCAGTGAGCTCACGGGTGCGGCACCCAGCAGCTTGCTCAGGCAGACACGGGCTTCGTGCGAGCGGTCCAGGTTGGTGTGGAGCGAGATAATGCTCACCCCGCAGCGGGCAGCCTCGTAGAGGGCCGCACTGCACTGGGGTCGTGTGGCATCCGCCGGACAAAAGGCCTCGGGTGCCTTGATGTATATGGGATGATGCGTCAGCAGCACGTTGGCGCTTGCTTCTTGGGCGCGGCGAACATTAGCCTCAGTCGCATCGAGTGCGCAGGCAACGCCGGTGATCTCCGCGGCCGGATCGCCAACGGAGAGTCCTACGTGGTCCCAGGGCTCGGTGTCCGTCTTGGGATAGCGTGCCAGTAGCGCGCGCTCGAGCTCGGCGACGATCATGCGGCACCTGCGATCGAGAGCAGCGTCTGGGCAAACTCGTCCAGATCGTCCGGATTCACGCGGTCGTCAAAGGAAATGCGCAGTGCACCTAGTGCCTGCTCGCGACCAATGCCCATGGCGCTGAGCACATGGCTCGGGTCCATGCTGCCGCTCGAGCACGCCGAGCCGGCCGAAACCTCAAAGCCGGCGGCGTCGAGCTTGATGATGAGTTCCTCTGAGTCCATGCCGTCAATGTAGATCGATAACATGCCGGGCAGACGGTCGGCTTGCGCGTAGTCACCCATGGTGGCGTGAATGCGCGGATGGGCCGTAAGCGTGGCGTAGAGCTTGTCGGAAAGGGCTTGCAGCTTCGCGCGCTCCTGAGCCACATGGGGCGTCAGAGACGAGGCGGCAGCGGCAAAGGCGAGCTGCGTGCGCAGGTCTTGCGTGCCGGCACGACGACCGGCCTCCTGTCCGCCGCCGAAGATGCGCGGGCGCAGCGGCGTGCGGCTCTTAAGGTAGAGTGCGCCAGATGCCACGGGACCGCCAATCTTGTGGGCTGCGACGGACATGGCGTCGACGCCCAGCTCGGTGACATCGAGTGGAATATGCAAGTAGCCCTGGATGGCATCGGTGTGGAACAGGGCACCTGCGGTGTGCGCAGCTGCGGCAAGCTCGCGGATGGGCTGCACCACGCCGGTTTCGTTGTTGGCGACCATAATGCTCACGAGCGCCACGTCGTCGCCTAGCAGCTCGACAAGCGTGGCAGGCTCAACGTAGCCCGCGCGGCAGGGCTGCACCAGGTCGACGGTAAAGCCGGCGGCACGCAGCAGCGGCAGGTTGTCCAGAATCGAATCGTGCTCGATGGCCGAAACGATTACGCGACCGCGCTTGCGATCGCGCTGACGAGCGCCCTCGGCAAGACCGAGCAGCGCCAGCTGGTTGGCTTCGGTGCCGCCGTTGGTCAGTACAATCTCGGACGGGCGGACGTGCGCGCCAAAGCTGCGGGCGATCTCGCGACGTGCAACCTCCAGACGCGCGGCAGCCTTGCGGCCGAGCGAATGCAGCGAGTTGGGGTTGACGCCGGCAAGCTCGCTGTCGTCGTACTCGCGCTGCGCAAGGAGCGCCTCGGCGCGCATTGGCGTCGAGGCGGCATAGTCAAGATTCACGGGTATGCGGTTTTGACCTGCGGTCATAAGGGTTTATGCCTCCTGTGCGGCCTCGTTGCCCAGCTTCTGCAGCAGCGCAACCTCGGCAGCGGGATCTTCGGACTTAAATACGGCGGAGCCGGCCACGAGCACGTTGGCGCCGGCCTTGACGACCTCGGCGATGTTCTTGGAAGAGATACCGCCGTCGACCTCGATCAGGGGCGACACGCCGTGGCGCTCGCACATGGCCTTGAGCTCGTGAAGCTTTGCGATGGTGCCCGGGATAAAGCTCTGGCCGCCAAAGCCCGGGTTCACGCTCATGAGCAGCACCATATCGACGACGTCGATGATGCTCTCGAGCACGCACACGGGGGTGGCGGGGTTGAGCACCACGCCGGCCTTGACGCCGCGCTGCTGCAGATGCGTGAGCGTGCGGTGCAGGTGCGTGGAAGCCTCGTAGTGCACGGTGATCATGTCGGCACCGGCGTCGGCGTACCAATCGACCGTCTCGTCGGGGTTCGTCACCATGAGGTGCGCGTCGACCGGTACATCGGTGGAGCGCTTGACGGCCTTAAGGATGTCAACGCCAAAGGTGAGGTTGCCGGTAAAGTGACCGTCCATAACGTCGAAGTGCACGTAGTCGGCACCGGCGATCTTGTCGAGTTCGCCCTTGAGGTTGGCCATGTCGGCCGAAAGGACAGACGGAGCGATTTTGATGGAACCCATGGTAGAAGCCTTTCTGCGCTAGTCGGTGAGTCCGTAGAACTCTTGAGAAGGGACGCGATCTGTGAGAATCTCGAGCGCCCTATCCAAAGTAACACCGTTGTAGAGCGTTTGCTCCACGGCAAAGGTGAGCGGAATGTCTACGCCCAGTGAACGGGCAAGCTCACTGACGCTGCGGGCCGCGACGGCGCCCTCGACCACCATATGCGTACGTGCCTGGTACTCGTCGAGCGAGATGCCGTGGGCAAACTCGTAGCCAAAGGTGCGGTTGCGCGAATGCTCGGAGGTGCAGGTGGCAATGAGGTCACCCATGCCGGCAAGACCCATGCAGGTCATGGCTTGACCGCCGCGGGCGTGCACCAGACGGCTGATCTCGGCCAGGCCGCGCGTCATGATAAGGGCAAGCGTGTTGTCGCCCGCACCAGAACCGGCGGAAATGCCGCACACGATGGCGATGACATTTTTCATGGCGCCGCAAACCTCGACGCCGGTCATGTCCTGCGACAGGTAGATGCGGAAGGCCGTGGATAGGAGCAGGTCCTTAAAGGTCTCCCCTACCTGTGGATCATTGCTGGCGATGACGGCGGCAGAAAGCCCGCCGCGGCAGATCTCCTCGGCATGGTTGGGGCCCGAGAGCGCCGCGACACGCGACTCGTTGCCGATCTCACTGGCGATTACCTCACTCATAAGCAGGCCGGATTCGGGCTCAATACCCTTGGTGAGGCAGAGTGCCGGGGTGTCGGCGGCGATGAAGGGTGCTGCCTGATGGCATACGCTGCGCAGGTGCGTGGAGGGCACGGCAAAGATGATGGCCTCGGCGCCGTCGAGCGCCTGCGACAGGTCCGTGGCGGCGACAACGTTGCCGGGCAGCTCGTAGTCCACCAGATACCGGGGATTGCGGTGCTCGGCATTGATGCCGGTGGCCGTCTGCTCGCTATGGGCCCACATGGTCACGCGCTCGGCTCGCTCGGCGGCGAGGCCGGCGACGGCGGTTCCCCAGGAGCCGGAGCCAATCAGCGCAACATTCATGACTCTCTCCTACTTATCGTCGGGCTCGGTGACGCGCTTGGTAAACGAGAGCTTGGACTCCTTACCGGCCATGAGCTTTTGGATATTCGAGCGATGGGCCCACACTACGGTGATGCCGATCATCGCCATGCAAAACTTGAGGCCCAGGCTGCTGTACGGAAAGACCGCGCAAGCGGCGATGGGAAGACCGATGGCAGCGGCGAGTGAGCCCACCGACACATACTTGGTGATGGCGACGGCCACGATAAACATGCCCAGTAGCGACAGGCCAATGGGCCAGTACCAGGCAAGGATCACGCCCAGACCAACGGCGATACCCTTGCCGCCATGGAAGTTGAGGTAGGGCGAGAAGATATGGCCCCATACAGCTGCCAGGCAAATGACGCCGAGCATCCAGTCGCCGGGGGCTCCAGGCGCCATGATGTTCTGCGGAAAACCATAGCCCATGTCGGCGATAAGCGGACGGGCGATAAGGACGCAGATGGCGCCCTTAAGGCAGTCGAGCAGCAGCGTGAGCGCGGCCACCTTGGGGCCGGCCACGCGCAGCGCGTTGGTGGTGCCGATGTTGCCGGAACCCGCCTTGCGAATGTCCGTGTGGTTGAACACGCGGCCCAGGATCAGGCCAAACGGAATCGCCCCGATAAAGAACGAGACCACGGCGCAGATGGCGGTCAGCAGAATCGGATTATGCATCCTTTTGTTCCTTCTTCCTAAAGAAGAGTCGAATGGGCGTGCCGGCAAAATCGAAAGTCGAGCGCATGCGGTTCTCCACGTAGCGCTGGTAGGTGTCGTTGACCAGGTCGCTGTGGTTGACGAAGAACGTGAACGTCGGCGGGTTGATGCCCGTCTGAGTCACGTAGTGCATGCGCAGGCGGCGCTTGCCGTCCACCACGGTGTGGCCAAACTCGCGCAGGTCGGTGAGGAACGTATTGAGGCGCGAAGTGCTGATCTTTTGCGAGCGCGTCTTTTCGGCGGCGTCGACCATCGCCCAGATCTTCTCGACGCTGCGGCCAGTGAGGGCAGAGATGCGCAGGTACTGGGCCCAGGGAGCCATGACGCCCAGACGGCGGTCGATGGTCTCCATGCAGGCCTCGCGCTTGCGGTCGTCGTCGAGCAGGTCCCACTTGTTGAGCAGCACAACGATGGCACAGCCGCGCTCGATGGCAAGACCCATGACCTTCTGGTCCTGTTCGGTAACGCCCACGGAGGCGTCGACGACGAGCAGCGCCACGTCGGCGCGGTCGATGGCGCGCAGGCCGCGGACCATCGAGTAGTACTCGATATTCTCGTACACGGTGCTCTTCTTGCGGATGCCCGCGGTGTCGACCATGCGGTAGTGCTTGCCGTTGCGCTCCACGACGGTGTCGATGGCGTCGCGCGTCGTGCCGGCAATGTTGGACACGATAGAGCGGTCGGCGCCTAGGATGCGGTTGAACAGCGAGGACTTGCCGGCGTTGGGGCGGCCGATGATGGCCACGTTCAGCGCATCGGGGAACTCGTCGGCGACCTCGTCCTCTTCCTCCGGAAGCAGGGCCACGATATCGTCGAGCAGGTCGCCCGTGCCATGACCATGCAGGGCCGAGAGCGGCGTGGGCTCACCGATGCCGAGCGAATAGAACTCCCAGATGCTGTCGTTCTCGCGATCGGGGTTGTCGAGCTTGTTCACCAGCAGAAAGACCGGCTTGTCGCAGCGCTTGAGCATGCGAGCGACCGACTCGTCCTCCTCGGTGACGCCGGTGCGGCCATCGACCACAAACAGGATGACGGCGGCTTCCTCGGCGGCGGCGAGCGCCTGGTCGCGGATGGACGTGGCAAAGACGTCGTCGCTCTTGAGCGGCTCGATACCGCCCGTGTCGACGATGGTGAACTCGCGGCCGTTCCAATCGGCCGTGTGATATGAGCGATCGCGCGTGACGCCGCGAGACTCGTGGACGATGGCGTCCGAGGTCTGGGCCAGGCGGTTAACGAGCGTGGACTTGCCCACGTTGGGGCGTCCGACGACGGCGACGATAGGTTTCATCTGCTCTCCTTTAATGGGTAGGGTCAGCGGAATTAGTAGAGTCGGCAGGCACAATGCCAAGGATGTGCTCCAGGGTATCGAGCAGCTCATGCGGCATGGTCGACACCACATGAACCTCGGCGCCGCGACTGGTAAGGCTTGCGAGTAAATCGTCACGATGATACTCGTCAAGCGTCATGCCGTCAGCGTTGAACATGAGCTTAGGCACAAAGAGCATAACCCCCGACAGATCTTGGGGCAGCTGCTCCAAGATGTCACACGCGACGATGAGGCCGGTCACGTCCACGTTGCCGCCAAAGTAGCGGTTCTTGATGGCCGTGACAGTGCCGGCGAGTCCCTGGGGCGACTCCACAAAGCGGGCCACCGTGTCGCGTGCGCTGGCGCCCGAGAGGCACAGCAGGTGCTGGCTGCGGGCGGCGATGGCCTCGCGGACGCGGGCCAGACGCTCGGTATCGGCGGCAAGCACGTCGTCGGTCTCGTCTAGATACGAACGGATCATGCCGATGCCGTCGTAGTACTGCGGGTAACCGTCGTAAAAGTCCGCCTCGGGAGGATCGATGCCGGCGTCCAGATAGAACTCGTCGCTCATCTGGAAGGTGTGGCGGCCAAAGCGCTCGAAGGCACGGTCCTGGTAGGGACGGATCATGGCAATGGTCTCGCGCGCCAGCTCGGGCTTGTCGCTGTAGGACCAGCTAAAACGGTTCTGATGCTTGGTAAAGCCGAGCGGCACGATGCCCAGGCTTGTGATTTGCTCGTGCTCCTCGCAAAAGCGCAGGGTCTTTTCCAGCTCCTCGCCGTCGTTCATGCCGGGGCACAGCACAATCTGCGCGTGAATCTCGATGCCGGCGGCCATGATGGTCTCGAGTACGTCCATGCCTCGCTGAGCGTTACGGCCCATCATACGACGGCGGACGTCGGGGCTCACAGCGTGGACCGACACGTTCATGGGACTCATGTTGCGCTGGATGACGTTTTGCACGTCCTCGTCGGTGAGGTTCGTAAGCGTGACAAAGTTGCCTTGCAAAAAGCTTAGGCGATAGTCGTCGTCGCGAATATAGAGCGTGGAGCGGCCGCCCTTGGGGAGCATGGTCATAAAGCAGAACACGCAGGCGTTGACGCAGGTACGCATGCCGTCGAAGATGGGGCCATCGAACTCCAAACCCCAATCCTCGCCGGGAAAGCGGTCGAGCTCGACGGGGGTGACGGTGCCGTCGCGCGGGTCGAAAACCTCGAGCTCGACGGTATCATCGTCGGCCTCCCAGAGCCACACAATCATGTCGGTAAGCTGCTCACCGTTGACCGTGAGCACGCGCATGCCCGGCTCGATACCCACATCCCACGCGGGCGATTCGGGACGCACGTTCTTGACGAGCGCGCCCTCACCCGGCTCGGGGTCGCGGCTGCGCCCGTAATCGGCCACCTCGGCGGCGTATGCGGGTACGGTCTGGTCCATGGTTAGCGGCAAAGCTCCTTGATGCGCGTGACGGCGCGTTCGATGTGTTCTTGCGGGGTGGAGGCTCCGGCGGTGATGCCGATGTGGTGAGCGTCGGCAAACCACGCGGCCTGGAGCTCGGAAGCTTCCTCGATGTGATGCGTGCGCTCGCAGGCGTCTGCGCAAATCTGCGCCAGGCGGCGGGTGTTGCCCGAGTTCTTGCCGCCCACGATGACCATGCAGTCGCAGCGGTTGGCAAGTGTGGCTGCTGCCTGTTGACGCTCACTCGTGGCGGCGCAGATGGTGTTGATCACGCGCAGCTCCTGCACGCGCGGGGTGATAGCAGCCACGACCTCGGCGAGGTTCTGCGCAGTCTGGGTGGTTTGCACGACGAGGCCTACCTTGCCCTTGAGCGACAAGGCGGTGGCGTCGGCGGCACAGCTCACGACCTGTGCATCATTGCCGGCGTGGCCCACGATGCCCTCAACCTCGGGATGGCCCGGCTCGCCTACGACTACCACGCGGTAGCCCTCGCGTACCAGGCGCTCGGCGGCCACATGGACCTTCTTCACGTAGGGACAGGTGGCGTCGACCACGGTAAGGCCGCGCTCGCGGGCAGCATCGATCACTTGCGGCACCACGCCGTGGGCGCGGATGATCACGGTACCGGTTGCGGCGCTATCCAGGTTCTCAGCCAGGCTAACGCCTGCCTCAGCGAGCTCGCGCACCACGATAGGGTTATGGATGAGCGGACCCAAGGTATGGACCTGATTGCACTCCCCTGCCTGCGGCGCAGCGGCCAGCGCCATATCGAGCGCACGCTGTACGCCGTAGCAAGTGCCGGCGTGGGCGGCGATCTCGATGGTAGGCGCGGTTGCGTGGTCGGACGCAGTCGCGGCGGTGTTCGTCACGTTCTCGCTCATGGCTAGAACCTGCCCGGATGCTCGGCGCACAGCTCGTCACGCATGGCGTATACGCGGCTCATGGCCTCGGACTCAAACCAGGTCAGGCGCTCCGTACGCTTAAGCCCGGCCGGCGCGTCCGAAAGCGCGACGGCCTTGCCGGCACGAATCCAGCACTTCTTGGGACGCATGAGCTTTTTGCCCGCGGGCGTGATGTCGGACCAGCCGCAAATGGCGAGCGGGTTGACGGGCGCCTTGCCCATCTGGGCGATGAGCGCAAAACCGCCGTGGACCTCGGGCTTGATCTCGCGCGAGCGGATGCGCGTGCCCTCGGGGAAGATCAGGACGTCCTCGCCGCGCTGCAGCGCATGCTGGGCGGCGCGCAGGCACTTCATGTCGGCGGTGCCGCGCTCCACGGGAATGCCGCCCACGCGGCTAAAGGCCCAGCGTACGATCTTGCTCTTGGCGAACTCGGACTTAAAGATGGGGCGAATGCGGCGGCCGCCAAAGAACAGCGCCGTCTCCACGGCCAAGAGCTCAGCCATCGAGGTGTGGTTGCAGATGACCACGCTGCCGCGGCCGTCCTGGCGCTCAAACAGCAGGTCAGCGTCCTCGACCTTCCAGCGCCACATGAGCTTGGAGAAGGCCCAAAGGATGGCCATGACTACGACGACGGTGCCGCGAATGAGCGCTGGGAACTCTGCGTAGGGGGCGTTGTAATAGTCCTCGGGCGTCTGCTTAAACAGGCGCATGGGCTACCTCCTTTGGTTGATGAGGTCCTCGATAATGCGGACGACCTCGTCGATGGTATGGGCGGTGGAGTCGACGTGCACGGCGTCCTCGGCGGGCACGAGCGGGGCGACCTCGCGGCTGCTGTCGAGTTTGTCGCGCTGCTTGAGGGCGTCGAGGGTTTCGTCGACCTCGGTCTCGAGCTGATCTGTGCTGAGCGGCTGAGCGTCGTTTTGGTGGCGTTGCAGCACGCGACGACGGGCGCGCTCGCGCGGGTCGGCGGTCAGGAAGACCTTGACCTGCGCGTTGGGGAACACGACGGTTCCGATGTCGCGACCCTCGGCCACGATATCGCGGTCCTCGGCGGCGCGGCGCTGGTGAATGAGCATGGCGGCGCGCACGCCCGGGTAGGCCGAGACCTTGGACACGTTGGCGTCGACCTGCGGGGTACGAATGGCGGCCGAAGCGTCCTGGCCGTCAATGGTCAGGCGCGTATCCTCGCCGGTGCCGTTGGTAAAGCGAATCTCGATCTGCTCGGCGAGGGCGTCGATGGCCGTCTCGTCGTTCAGATCGATGCCGCGGTCGAGCGCGGCGAAGGTGACGGCGCGATACATGGCGCCCGTGTCGAGCTTGTTAAAGCCCAGCTGGCGGGCGATCTCCTTGGCGATGGTGGATTTGCCGGAACCGGCGGGGCCGTCGATGGCAACGATCATGCAATGCTTCCTTTCGATGGTTGACGTGCTGGTATGGTTCGCGGGGGCAGGGGCGCGGCGGGTTGCCTAGCCTGTGTAGCGCTCGCGGTAGGTGTTGCGCTTGGGTGCGGAGCCGTGGCTGCCGTGGTGACGCGTGCGGCTGGCGGGCGTGTCTTGGGGCTTGCCGCCGTTGCGCTTGGCGCTCGCCTGCTTAGGCGGGATGCCGCCGGCCTTGAGGACCTGTACCTCGCGGTCGGTGAGCTCGCGCCACGAGCCCTTGGCCACGTCCTTGAGCTCCAGGCCGGCAAAGTTGCAGCGATGCAGGCGGATTACCGGATGGTGAATCTTGCTCAGCATGCGCTTGACCTGGTTTTTGCGCCCCTCGCGGATGATGACCTCCACGGCGGTGGTGCCGGGCTTGACGCCTTGCGGAGCCACGGCCTCTGCCTCGCGCGCGTTGATGACGCGGCAGATCGCCGGCTGGCACAGGCCGTCGTCGAGTTCGATGCCGCGGCGGAGTGGTTCTAAGTCGCGATCGGTCAGGTGGCCGTCCACGAGCGCCTGGTAGGTCTTATAGACATGCTTGCTGGGGTGCAGCAGATCCTGCGACAGGTCGCCATCGGTGGTAAAGAGCAAAAGGCCTGTGGTGTCTCGGTCCAGGCGGCCCACCGGGAATAGTCCCGGAAAGCGGTCGCGGGGGACCAGGTCGGCCACGCAAGGGCGCTCCTGCGGGTCGCTCATGGTGGTGAGGTAGCCGGTCGGCTTGTAGAGCATCAAGTACACGGCGCCCTGGTTGAGCTTGACGGGCATGCCGTCGACCTCGATATGGTCGCGGTCGACGTCGACCTTGGTACCCAGTTCGGTCGCGACCTGGCCGTTGACGGTCACGCGGCCGGCAGTCATCAGGTCTTCCGACCCGCGGCGGCTCGCCACGCCCGCGCGCGCCAAAAAGCGCTGCAGGCGCATGGTGTGCGGATAGACGGGCTGGGCGTCGGACTCGTGCGTATCCGCGTTGGGTACCGCAGCGCCGGCGCGCGTCTCCCCTACTTCGTTAATCCTCGTCATGCAAATCCTCCGAGGTCTCGTCGACGACCAGGGTCTCCAAGTCCTCGATTGCCTCAACATCGTCAACATCGGTATCGAGCAGTTCGCGCTCCTCGTCCAGGTCCTCGGCCTGCTCCTCGAGCGTGGACTGAATGCTGCGGCCGCTCAGGCGTTCGCGGATAAACTGACGCGACTGCTCGTCGGGGGCAAACTGCTCCAGGTCGGGCAGGTCGCGGGTGGAGCGCAGGCCGAACTTTTCCAAGAAGGCGTTGGTCGTGCCGTAGATGATGGCCTGACTGCGCTGGGGGTCGCGTCCGAGCTCGCGCACCAGACCTTTGTCCACGAGCGACGCGATGACGCCGTCAGAATTGACGCCGCGGATGCCTTTGACCACCTCGCGCGTCACGGGCTGGTGGTATGCTATGACGGCCAGTGTTTCGAGCGCCGCTTGCGACAGCTTTTGCGTGTCCCAGCTCAGCACGTAGGCCTCGACCACGTCGTGGTAGGCGGGGTGAGTAAACAGGCGCCAGCCGCCGGCGACCTCGCGCAGCTGAAAGCCGCGGTTGGCCTCCTCATACTCAACCTTGAGCTCGGCGAGCAGCGACGCGCATTCGCCCGGGGCGATATCCAACGCACCTGCCAGCGCGGGTGCGCTCACGGGGTCGCTCGACACCAGCAGCAGCGCCTCGAGGGCGCCTTTGAGGCTGTTTGCCTCCAGCGTGGAAAGGGTTGACATGGTTGCGGCTCCTATTCGGTGAGCTCGGGGCCCTCGCCGGGCACATAGGCCTCGGCGCCCTCGACGCGGTTGATGCGGATGGTTCCAAAGATCTCGTCCTGGCTCAGCGTGAGCGAGCCGCGCTTGGCGAGCTCAAGCATAGCTAGGAAGGTGACGACGAGCTGCTCGGTGGTGGCATCGCCGTCCAGTAGCTCGCGGAAGGTGCAGGTTTGGTGCGTCATGGTAAAGCGGTCGACTGAGGCCACGGTCAAGTCGAGCGGTACGCGATGCGGCGCCACGTGCTCGGCCTCGAGCAGGAAGGTCTGTCGCTTGCCATCCAGGTCGGCGCAGATGACGGCTAGACCGCGCAGAGTAATGCCGGCCAGGTAGTCGGGCATAAGGCCAAGGAACTCAGGATCGGGGCCGGCCACACGCGGGTGCATGCGGCTTTCGGCCTGCATGCGGGCACCGAGGGCCGCAGCCGCGCCTTTAAACTGCTTGTAGGCGATCAGGCGCTGGATCAGGACTTCGCGCAGGGCGTCGCCGTCGAGCGCACTGAGTTCCTCGAGGTCTTCGTCGTCCTCGTCACCGTCGCCTGTCTTGCGCGGGGCCTCCTGGGGTACCAGCGAGGCTGCCTTAATGTCCAAAAGAGTTGCCGCGACCAGCAAAAAGTCGCTCGCCACGTCCAGGTCCAGCGCCTCGATACGCTCGGCCTCGGCCAGGTATTGCTCGGCCACCTCGCTGATCGAGATGGCGCCGATATCAACTTTTTGGCGGGTTACCAGCTGCAGCAGCAGGTCGAACGGTCCGCTGTAGACCTGCGTCGACACGCGATACGACATCTTCGACCTCCTTTGACGGCGCCTTCGCGGCGCGGTTTGGGTGCATGTTGCGACCGTTTTGCACGGTCGACCTGTAAGTTTACCTTAGATGCCGGCGATTGCGAAGTTGAGCAGCCACTCGGCCAACGGATACACGGTAACGTCGAAATAGCGGCCGATCACGTCGATGCCAGTCCACATGGGCAGCAGATACAGCACAATGATGAGTATGGGCATGGCGTATCGCTGCAGCTGGTAGTAGGTGGAGAGCGCCTTGCCTTTGAGGAACGGCACGATAATCGACGAGCCGTCAAGCGGCGGAATCGGAATGAGGTTAAAGAACGCAAGCGACAGGTTGACCACGATAAAGGTGGCGCCGAAGTTCATGATTTGCGTCGCCACGGCAAAGGACATGCTGGCGTAGAGGTTGCCGTATGCAGCGTGCATGAGGGCTGCGGCCAGGCATGCGAGCGCGATATTCGATGCGGGGCCGGCTGCGCTCACCAGGACCTCATCACGCTTGGGGTGTTTGAGGTTGTTGAGGTACACGGGCACGGGTTTGGCGAAGGCGAACACCGGGCCGCCGGCGGCAAGCATGAGCAGCGGCAGGATGATGGTGCCAAACGGGTCGATATGGTTGAGCGGGTTGAGTGAGACGCGTCCGCGCGAACGGGCCGTCTTATCGCCGAGTGCCCAGGCCGCGGCGGCGTGTGCGCTCTCGTGGATCACGATGCCCACGATGACGGCGACGGCGCTGGCTAGCAGGTTCATGAGGTAGCTGCTGGACATGGCGCTCCCCTAGCGGACGCGACGCGAGGCGCGCGTGAGCAGGTAGTCGGCCACAAACAGGATGACGGCCACGATGGCGTAATCCAAGCGGAACACGCCGCCAAAGGGCGATGTGATGACGCCGTAGCCGGCGATGGCGCTCGGCAGTGCGCGCGAAAGCTCGACGACGAAGCCCACAATCTGCAACTTGGCGGTGAGGCCGCTAAAGCACAGCAGCACGGTCATCGCGCTCATAAAGATGCCGCAGATGCGACAGGCGATGGCGATGATGCTCATCGCCACGGCAGCGGCCTTACGAGAGTTCACGCGCGGTCTCCTCTTCGATCTGGGTGGAAAGCTCCAGCCATTCGTCCTCGAGCTTGGGTAGCTCTTGCTTAAGGCCGTTATATTCCCCCAGCGCGGCGTTGAACTTGTCTTGATCGGCATAAAGCTCTTCGCTCGCCATCAATTCCATAAGCTCGTCATAGCGGGCGCGCTTTTTGTCGAGCTCCGTCTCGATCTTCTTGAGCTGGTTACGCACGCCCTTGAGCTTTTTGTTGAGCGCAGCGCGGGCTTGGGCCTCGGCGCGCTTTTGCTCCTTGGTCTTTTTGCCCTCGGCAGGCTTGGGGGCGGCGACGGGGGTGTCGGCCTGGGCGGCGCTGGCCTTGGCGGACTTGGTCGTGGCCGGCGCGCTCTCCGTGGACGCCTCGGCGGCGGCGCGGGCTGCGAGGTCCTCGCGCTTGTAGAGGTAGTAGTCGTAGTCGCCGTCGTAGACCGTGACTTGTCCGTCGCGGATGTCGATGACGCGGTTGGCCACGGCGCGCACCAGGTGCTCGTCGTGGCTGATCAGCACGATGGTGCCGGGGAAGTTTTGCAGGGCGTTCTCGAGCATGTCCACCGAGTCGATGTCTAGGTGGTTGGTGGGCTCGTCCAGGCACAGAAGTGCCTCGGGGGCCACGAGCATCTTAGCCAGGGCCAAGCGCGCCTTTTCACCGCCGGAAAGGACGCGCACCTGCTTTTCGATGGAATCGTTGTCGCTAAACAGGAAGGCGCCCAGTAGGCTGCGCTGCTGCGGCACGGTCCACTTGGGCGTGACGGTGTCGATCTCTTGCAGGACGGTGTTGGACTCGGTCATGCCCTCGAGCGCGTGCTGGGCGTAATAGGCCACGCCCACGTTGGTGCCCAGGTCGCGGGTGCCGGTGGTGGGCGGCTCCAGTCCGGCGATGATCTTCATGAGCGTGGACTTGCCGGCGCCGTTGGGGCCGACGAGCGCCACGTGCTCGCCGCGGTAGAGCTTGAGGTCGATGTCGCTGTAGATGTGCTTGTTGCCGTAGGACTTGGAGACGCCCTCCAGGCCCACGACCATGTCGCCGGAGCGCGGCGGGTCGGGGAACTTAAAGTCGATGTGCTTGTGGCCCTCGGGTAGGATGACAAGCTCCTTTTTGATCTGCTCGATCTTGCGGATGCGCTCCTGGGCCTGGGCGGCCTTGGTGGGCTTGTAGCGGAACTTGTCGACGAAGACCTGCATGTGGGCGATGTCGCGCTCCTGGGCGGCGCGCTTGGCGCGCATCTGCTCAAGGTTGTCCTCGCGCTGCTTGAGGTAGCTGCTGTAGTTGCCGGTGTAAGTGGTCACGCGACGGTTTTCGAGCGCGGCGACGTGGTCGACGCAGGCGTCCATAAAGGCGCGGTCGTGGCTGACGATGAGGACGGCGCCGTCGTAGTTGGCGATAAAGCCGCGCAGCCACTGGACGCTCTCGAGGTCCAGGTGGTTGGTGGGCTCGTCCAGAAGCAGCAGGTCGGGGTGACGCAGGAAGAGCTTTGCCAGCGCAATACGCATCTGCCAGCCGCCGGAGAACTCGGAGCACGGGCGCTCAAAGTCGGTGACCTTAAAGCCCAGGCCGGACAGGATCTTGCGGGCGTTGCTCTCGAGCTCGTAGCCGCCCAGGTGCTCAAAGCGGTCCTGGACATGGCCGTACTCGTTGAGGAGTGCGTCGACGTCTTTTCCCTGCTCGGAGAGCTCGGTGATCTGGGCCTGCAGCTCGTTGGCGCGCTCGCCCATGCGGCGAATTTCCTTGGCGGCGGCCATGACCTCGGCGAGGATGGTAGTGTCCTTGTGCTCCAGGTTTGTTTCCTGCTCTAGGTAGCCCACCTGGCAGTCCTTTGCGTACTGGACCTGGCCGGCATCGGGGCTGTCGATGCCCATGATGATTTTGAGCATGGTGGTTTTGCCGGCGCCGTTGGGGCCCACGAGCGCAAAGCGCTCGCCGGGGTTGATCTGGAAGGACGCGCCGCTAAAGAGGACGCGTGCGCCGAAGCTTTTTTCGATCTTGTCGACCAGGAGGATCATGGTGCCGCCTTTGACCTTGTGTGCTATATGAAAAAAGGCCCCAACTTGCGTTGGAGCCTCATTCAATGCTCGGGTGGAGACGAGGGGGATCGAACCCCTGACCTCTTGACTGCCAGTCAAGCGCTCTCCCAGCTGAGCTACGCCCCCGTGCGAAGAAGTACTATACGGGAACTCGGACGGCGATGCAAGGACATTTTTGGAAAAACTTTCGCCCGTGCCGGCGCAGGCGAAACACGACCCGCCCGCTCAACCGGGTTTCCCGTGCTCCGCCAGTCCCATTATCGGGCCCGATTGCGAACCGCCCCTCCTCTGCGCCTCAGAACTATGCCGGTTTACTACGATGAATCAGGAATGTTCGACCACGCACGCCTTTTCACGCAACCGTCGGGCTCCCTACCTGCGGTTTTGCAAACGGGGAACACGCGGTGCTCGGGAGTCGCCGATCAGTCGTAGTAAACTGGCGGTGTTTTGAAATGATATCAGCTTGATTTCGCGGCAAAATGTGTTGGAGCCCTGAATTAATGGCCTTAACTTTTTCTAAAACGCGTCTTTTCTGCGACGCGCCTAGATTGGTTGTTGTTTAGCATTGGACTTGATCTTGCGTTGTGCGACTTGCTCGTGCATGGTAGTATTTCTCGACGTGAAGCGAAGAAATTAGGCCTTAGATGCCTTTATTAGAATTGCATTCACCGTTCATAAGGGCTCTTGGCGCAACGGTTAGCGCAGGGGACTCATAATCCCTGGGTTCTGGGTTCGAATCCCGGAGGGCCCACCAGAGTATTTTGAGGCCGGGCATTACGCCCGGCCTCTTTGTTATTAGCGCTGCAAACTAGCTTTGCCATCCAGAGACGTAAAGTTATTAACATTCATATTCGTAATTAACAATGGGAATGTCGCCAAGATGCTACCCAACCAACACATGGCGTCAATCGTTAGATATGAAAAAAGGCCCCAACTTGCGTTGGAGCCTCATTCAATGCTCGGGTGGAGACGAGGGGGATCGAACCCCTGACCTCTTGACTGCCAGTCAAGCGCTCTCCCAGCTGAGCTACGCCCCCGTGCGAAAAAGTACTATACGGGAACTCGGACCACGATGCAAGGACAATTTTGGAAATATTCTGCGGCGCGTAGAACAGGCACGAGGACGAAGAGACACACGATGCCCGAAATAGCCCGCGGGGCGCGCCCCAGGTGCCGCCGGCCAGAACAAAGCAATTCGCGGTGCTTCCGCGGGAGGGTTTCGTCTGAGCCCCTCTCCGCGCCTTCGGGTCAATTTACTGAATCGTGCGCAGCTCGCGCCAGCTGGTCGCTTCATAAACGGACCGGTTTACTACGACGATTCCCGGATTTCCGACCTCACGCCTGCTTTCGCAAAACGGGCAGGCAATCTACCTGCGGTTTTACGAGCGGCGAATTCGGTGTGTTCAGCCACCCTCAATCCAACGTAGTAAACCGGCATTGTTTTAAAATGGGACTTAATTACTGGCAGCATATAAAGTATTAAAAATGCTCACTAGGCCATTATTACTTACCAATACCAAGCCAATTGCACAGAACGTTTGCGCTCAATCTGGTCTCAGCACATCTCATCCCCTCGGTTTTTGGCTTGTAGCGCAACTCCAATCGCTTACACACACTGTGAATGATGGCATCAAGCTGTTCGTGATCATTGAGCATGTCATGAGTTACAAGAAATACGTCGTATCCCATGCTTTGCAATGCTGTCATTCGAGAGGCATCGTGGTCAAGCACAGCGCCCGATCCATGGATAACCTCTCCTTGAAGTTCGATAATCACAGCCTTCATTTTTATTGGGTTTACGATGACGATATCGCCGTAACAGACTTTCTGACCTGCGATTTTCCGAGCTGAATTCGACAGCGGTGTTAAGTCGTTGACGTATATGTATTTAAACTCCGCTCCGCCAGCACGCCTCGGACGACTTAGCAACATTATTCCAGCAACTTCTAGCGGGGATGCAGCAATACCCATTACCTGCTGTGCAGCTTCGTAGAATTGCTTTCCCCACATCCCGTCCCTAACCTTCGCTGCAAATCTGTGCAGTTCTTCTATTTCAATAAGAGGCTTTCTCATCCAGAGCGATGTGCCCTTTCCGTTAGCTTTATTTCCGGATCCGTTATCCTGCTGCCCACTTTGATTATTATCACTATCCTTCTGGTGCTTCTGAGCATAGACTCGCTTCCATGGGGCCTCGTCTTGTGTTTCGTCTAGTTCAAACAGACTTTCTGTGGTGTACTGCTCTTCTTCTGATTTAGCCTGCTCAAGTGCCATGTCGACCGCGGGCGATGGTTTAAAAACCGAGAACCATCCGCAAAACTCGTACATAGCCAGAACCAAGTCGCATGAAGAAACGCTTCGAGTCATGGTGAATAGCGTATTAAGAGGGTCTGTGACGCTAAAGCCCATACCCGTGTCGATGGAAACTTTCTCTGTATAGGCGCTGTTCCATCGGATGGTCCGTCTTGTCTCGGAATGCAGGTTGCTTCGTGTTGATGCTGCTGTGATGACTGGCGTCTTGAGGACGTCGGTTACGAAAGGGGCTTGGGATAGGGCTCGCCAGCCGTCATCGGAGCTGGGTATGCGCGGGTAGAGGTCGCGCACCTGCGGTGGGCAGCGCCAATAGCGGAATGCGGTGTTTGCGCAGACGATTTCGTCCATTTGCGCCTCCCCTGGTATCGGCCGTAGGCCATGCGGTTGTGGTCGTGGACGATTATCTACTGGGGCATCATGCGGGTAAGTACCGGAAGCTGACCAAACGCTGACCAAAAAATGGATGGGATGTGTTGAAAGGTTGTCACGAGGCGTGAATGTGCTGGTACGAGCTGTGAGCCAGTGGTCTTTTTCTCCACAATTGCGTATGAATCATGCAAAGATTTCATTGAAAGAGCGCGTGAACCATTTTCAAAATGTTCGACGACGTCACTCTATAGTTGGTCAACGAACGAAAATTATATTCAATATGTAGGAACTATGAAGGGTTTGCGATCAATAAAAAATAGGACCCCATGCTAATAAAAATCGAAAATTTGGTGTCAGTTTTGGTGTCACCCTTGGTGTCAAATAGAAAAAGGCCAGAGGCTTAACACCTCTGACCTGTGCTTTAGATGGTGGGCGATACAAGATTCGAACTTGTGACCCCATCCGTGTGAAGGATATGCTCTACCCCTGAGCCAATCGCCCGTCGCCTTTCGGCAAAAGAGATACTAACATAGCCACGCGCGGTTTACCAAGAACTTTTTGCCCTCGATTTTAAATTCGTGGGAGCAAACCGCGCAACCGCAATCAGGGTACGCGACAAACCACCAGTTCAACAGCCCTTTATCGCTTGATCCACGAAGTCTCAGGACGGCAGATAAGTCGCGCGTTGTTGTAAGCCATGTCGAGCGTGAGACAGGTACGCGCTGCGTAGAAACCGTCCTCGCGCTGGATGGTCAGCGCCAGCTCGGGCTTGTCGCCGGTCAGGCACAGCGGCAAGAGCAGCTGGATCCGGCCGCCGTAGAACTGCGGCACAGACACTATGACCCAATCCAGGGGCACGGAAACGACAGGAGCCCCCGCTCGTGACCGCGGGTCGGGGCTGCGACA
>NZ_JAQLDQ010000013.1 GCF_028209395.1 Collinsella aerofaciens | reverse complement strand
GTGTTGGCTAAAATGGGTCGGCCGGGATTGGTCAATCTCGGCCGACTATATTTGGCTAAAATAATCCGACGCTAACACCGTCCGGGCATAGGTCAAAAAATTAGGCGAATCCGACATGTCCCTCCCATCAACTATGGTGCATTGGGGTGGTGCATAGGGGTCAGGTTACTTTGCACCAAAAAGGCGCCCGGGCCGTGTGGACCCGGACGCCTTCATTGTAGCTTTTCGCTCTAGCGAGCTTGATTTAGCAGGAGAAATCAACGCTGTCGATGATGTCCTTGAGGGCCTTGGCGGAGGCGGTGAGCTCATGCTTCTCGTCATCGTTCAGCGGAACGGGGACGCGGCAGACAACGCCGTCGCGGCCAACGACGGTCGGCATGGAGATGGCCAGATCGGACAGGCCATACTCGCCCACCATGAGCGAGGAGACGGGCAGAACGGTCTGCTCATCGCGCATGACGGCGGTGCAGATGCGCTTGACGGCCATGGCGACGCCATAGTAGGTGGCGTGCTTCTTCTCGATGATGGTGTAGGCGGAGTTCTTGACGTCCTCGGCGATGCGCTTCTCGGCTGCCTCATGCTCCAGGTGGCCGTGAAGCTCACAGAAGGTGTTCAGCGGCACGCCGGCAACCTGGGCGCTGGACCAAGCGACAAACTCGGAGTCGCCGTGCTCGCCCATGACGTAAGCCTGAACGTCGCGCGGGTCGACCTCGACGTGGGCGCCGAGCATCTGCTGCAGACGGCCAGTGTCGAGCACGGTGCCGGAGCCGATGACATGGCCCTCGGGCAAACCGGACATCTTGATGGCGGCATAAGTCAGAACATCGACCGGGTTGGAGACGATGAGCAGTATGCCATCGAAGCCGGACTTCTTAATCTCGGGGATAATGGACTTAAAGATGTTGACGTTCTTGTTGACCAGGTCCAGGCGAGTCTCACCGGGCTTCTGGGCAGCGCCAGCGGTGACGACGATCATGGCGGCGTCGGCGACATCGGAATAATCGCCGGCGTAGATCTTCATCGGCTCGGCAAACGTCATGCCGTGCGCGATATCCAGGGCCTCACCCTCGGCGCGGTTCTTGTCCACGTCGATGAGGACCATCTCGGAGAACAGACCGCTCTGCATCAGCGCGAACGCCGAAGACGAACCGACGAAACCGCAGCCGACAATAGCGACCTTCTTCTCGTTAACCATTAGAAACTCCCATCTCACTCCACAAACAAGCCGCCCGGGAACGACCCGAGCGGCTTGTCGTAATCCCAATACATCCAATCGGGACTTTGATTATGCTCCTATTCGCAGCCAAAAATCGACCGTTTACCGAAATTGTTTGCAGGATTCGTAAAATAACTGCACGAAATCGGTTTCGATATATTGACGAGGCGAAATAGCTTTCTAATACAGGCCCGCCTCGCGAATGGCCTCGACAGCCAAAGCGATCTGGTCGGGCGGCAAGACCAGCGCCATGCGCACGTGCCCCTCGCCCGAAGGACCAAAGCTCGCGCCCGGCGTCACCACAACGCCGGCCTTCTCCATAAGCTCCTCGCAAAACGCCATGGAATCGGTGCGGCCACCGGGAAGCTTGGCCCACACAAACATAGAGCCATGCGCGTTGGGGCGCTCCCAGCCCAAGCCCTCAAGACCGTCGCACAGGGCATCGCGGCGCTCCTGGTACTTCAGACGCTGCGCCTCGACCTCATCGCGCGGACCGTTCAGGCAGGCGATGGCGGCCTTCTGGATCGGGAAGAACATGCCAAAGTCGATCTGACCGCGCAGCTTGGCAAAGGCCGAGACCACATCCTCGCGACCGACCAAAAAGCCGATGCGGGCACCGGTGACGTTAAACGACTTGGAGAGCGAAAAGAACTCCACGCCCACCTCGAGTGCGCCGGGATACTGCAAGAAGCTGCCGCCCGGCTCGCCGTCGAACACGATGTCGGAGTATGCGTTGTCATGGACGATCAGCAGGTCGTGCTCGCGGGCGAAAGCGATGATCTCCTCGTAGATCTCGGGCGTGCCCACCGAACCCACCGGGTTGGCGGGCAGCGACACGATCATGTACTTGGCACGATCGGCCACCTCGGGATCGATGCCCGCCACATAGGGCAGGTAATTGTGCTCGGCAATCAGCGGATAGTACTCGAGCTTGGCATCGGCGATCTTGGCACCCGCCTCAAAGACCGGGTAGCACGGATCGGGAACCAAAATAGTGTCACCCGGATCGAGCAGGGCCAGGCCCAAATGGCCCACGCCCTCCTGCGTGCCGTTGCACGACTGCACCATGGACGGCGTAATGCCGGAGACACCAAAGCGACGCTCATAGTAATCGCACACGGCCTGCTTGAGTTCGGGCAGGTCGCGCAGGGCGTACTTCCACATCTCGGGATCTTGGGCTGCCTGCGTGAGCGCCTCGACCACGTGGTCGTACGGCTTAAAGTCGGGCGTGCCCACGCTCATGTTGTAAATGGTCTTGCCCTGAGCCTTCAGCGCGAGCAGTTTGTTGTTGAGCGAGGCGAAGACCTCCGCGCCAAAGCGGTCGAGACGCTGCGATGCCTGCATGGTGCCACCTTTCGATATGAAAAACGCGGCGCTCCGACAAGAGCGCCGCGCGATACGGGCCATCAGATTGCAAAAGTGTAACGCTTGCAACCCCCGTATTGGTTCAATTTAGCCAACCTTAGTCAATTGCATTGAGCGCGTCGATCTGCGCAAGCCACAAACGTGAGCTGGCGTCACTTGGCATACGCCAATCGCCGCGCGGGCTGAGCGTCACCGAGCCCACCTTGGGACCATCGGGCAGGCAGCTGCGCTTAAATTGCTGGGCAAAGAAGCGACGATAGAACGTACGCAACCACGTGTGGACGGTCTTGGCGTCGTAGACGCCCTCGAAGCTCTTGAGCGCCATGCGGTAGATCTTGCCCGGCTCAAAGCCAAAACGCAGCAGGTAATAGAGGAAGTAATCGTGCAGCTCGTACGGCCCCACCAAATCCTCGGTCTTCTGTGCAATCTCGCCATCGCCCGTGGGCGGCAGAAGCTCGGGGGACACCGGCGTATCGAGGATGTCGAGCAAGACCTCGGCAATACGCCCGCCAAAGACATCGGCGGCATAGCGCACCAAGTGACGCACGAGCGTCTTGGGTACGCTCGCGTTGACGGCGTACATGCTCATGTGGTCGCCGTTATAGGTAGCCCAACCGAGCGCCAGCTCCGACAGGTCGCCCGTGCCGATGACAAAACCGCCAGCCTGGTTGGCCAAGTCCATCAAAATCTGCGTGCGCTCGCGGGCCTGGCTGTTCTCGTAGGTCACGTCCTGAACTGCCGGGTCGTGCTCAATGTCCTTGAAGTGCTGCTCCACAGCCGCGTGGATCGAAACCTCGCGGAAGCTCACACCCAGGTCGCGGGCAAGCGACTCGGCATTGGACTTGGTGCGATGCGTCGTGCCAAAGCCAGGCATGGACACGGCTGTGATACCGGTGCGCGGCAGCCCCAGCGCATCGAAGGCACGCACGGTCACAAGCAGTGCCAGCGTGGAGTCCAAGCCACCCGAAAGGCCGATGACCGCAGCCTTGGTACCTGTGTGGGCAAGGCGGGTCTTGAGGCCCGCAGTCTGCAGATTGAGGATGGTCTCGCAACGCTCGGCCAGGTCGCCATGGTCGGCCGGCACAAAGGGCGCGCGGGGGAAGACGCGGTCGATGTCGAACGCATCGCGCAGGACAGGCTCTTCGGCCAGCACGCCCTCAAACGAAAATTCAACGGTCGTGGCCTCCGGCGCATCGTCCGCGCGCGTCCACGTCGTCGAGCGACGGCGCTCGGCAACCAGACGGTCGAGGTCAACATCGGCAACCGCCATATCGCAGGTAAGGAGCTTCGTCGCCGCCAGCTTAGAGCCGTTTTCGTAGACGAGGTTCTCGCCCGCAAAGACCATATCGGTCGTGGACTCGCCTTCGCTCGCATCCGCGTAGGCATAGGCGCAGTACAGGCGCGCACTCTGATTGGAGATGAGGCTGCGGCGATAGTCTGCCTTACCGATAATCTCGTCCGAGGCCGACGGGTTGAGGATCACCGTCGCACCGGCAAGCGCCATCTCGGTCGAAGGGGGCGCCGGCACCCATAGGTCCTCACAGACCTCAACGCCCAGCACCATATCCTCGGCACCTTCATCACAGCAGCGGTAGACAAGCCCCGAGCCCAGCGGAACCGGACCCTGACCGGCAAACTCGACCCACACGGGATCCGCAGGCGCCGGAGCAAACCAACGGCACTCATAGAACTCGCCATAGTTGGGCAGATACTTCTTGGCCGTGAGGCCCAAAAGCTCGCCCGCACAGCACACGGCCGCGCAGTTATAGATGTTTTCAGCCACCGCAACGGGCAAGCCAACGGTAAAGACGATCGGCAGCTCACGGGTTTCATCGAGGATGTGCACCAGCGCTGCCTCGCAGGCATGCAGCAGCGTGCGGTTATAGAACAGGTCGGCCGCGGTATAGCCGGTCAGGTTAAGCTCGGGCAGCACCAGCGCGCGAACGCCGCGCTCGGTAGCCTCGCGAACAGCCGCCAGCGCAACCTCGGCATTGCCCTCGACATCGGCCACGCGAATCTGCGGCGACGCCGCCGCCACACGCAAAAAGCCATCGTTCTTATTAGCCGAAACGCAGCATTGCCTTGTTGATCTGGACACTGGAGGCCCCTTCTACCCTGAGATTCAGTCTAACGGTCGTTCACATATCTCTAACTAGCCAAAGCAACCTCCCAGTTTACTGAGAGGCCAACCTGTGCTAAGAGCATGTATTTCAAAATTAAGGCATATCAACGTCACATCTGCATATCAACGTCACATCTTTCGCAAATAATTCAATTGAAACACAACTACCATCATAATTGAAAATACACCAAGTCCTGTAACGAGAATTGAGAACATCGCGATGCTCGTGAACAGCGAAACAAGGAGTGTTGAAATAACAACAGCAACCGATTGCAAAGACTCCCTAATTGAAAACAGGCCTATCGATTCAGATCCGTCTCTCGCCAAATCCTGCAGCGATGTTATGAGAAGCACATCTTGAATGGCGTTTCCGGCACCGACGATAAAAAGGAAAATAAACGATATCCCAGACGCATAGCGATAGCCAAACGCCAGATACGCACCGAGCGCAAGATACGTCACAAAACAATATGATTTAACGCAATCGGAACCACTGATTAAACGACCATATATTGTATTTCCGAACAACAGTCCGATTGTAAGACTACTCTGAAGGAATCCGTATTGTATCGATGACGAGTCAAATTGCAATTGCGCTATAGCTGGCAAAAGAGAATTCAGAGAGCCGAATGCCACGCCACTAGAAATATCGATTAATAGGAAACCAATTGCCAAGTGCTTCGCGCTAAGATCGCTAAATGCAGTCCTGTATTTTTCATTTTTGCTTATCCCCTCTTTATCATTAACCTCGATAACCGACGGAACATCTCGCAGCAACCAGAACGACACGGCAAAAGAAAGCGCGTCTAATGCAAGAACAGCCTCCGCCCCAAATTGAGCGACAACAAAACCGCCGGCAACTGGCCCCAGAACCATCATCAAATTCTGCAGAAACCCAAACGAATTATTAATTACGTCGCGATTGATACTATTCGTATTGGCTCTTAACAACGAGTAAAAGCAGGGCATTTCAACCGTTCGGCAAAGCGATACCGCGCACGTAATAGCAAACATACTCCATTTACTATCAACAAAAATATAGCAAACGAATAATCCCGCGCGAATTAAGTCTGCCAATCTCATGGCCTGCAGTGTCCCGATACCCATCTTCTGAGGCAGCTGCGCGAGCGCAACTGAAAACAGAGAGGGGGCAAATCTGCAGCAGACCATCAAAGCAGTTGCAGAAACATCGTGAGTTACCTCGTAAATCAGCATTGGCAAAGCAATATTCGCACACCAATTGCCTATTTCGCTTATCCCTCTAGCAATATATAGGACCCGAACCGGACGGCTAGCTCTCAATACCGTGAACATTACGATTAACCTCGTATTTCAGGCCTCGTTCATCCCTTAATAGGAATCCATAATCAACCAAATACCGCCTCAACACGGCATAATCAGGATAGAGCTGTGACAGCACACGATTAACCTGAAGCTCCGTATAACTTGTATTTAATTCAAAGAAAGAGACGGCCCATAGCAGCATGATTCTTTTATAGCTTTCCTTTTTTGGAATTGAAACCAGCTCGCCATTCTTGAGAAATCGTTTTTTAAAGTCTATTAGCTCATCCATTCACATCCTCCATTTCATACGCATCTAATACTAAAGATGCATACGCTTTAGGTCATCGCATTCGGCTTTTTTATTCGAACTAAACTCGAACTAATCTAAAATATTTGCTCAAACACTCTTCGAAAGCTCGTTTTTCACTCTGAGTAAAATGCCCTTCCGAGTCAGTCCACGAACAGGAAGGCAACTCACAACGAGCGGAGTCGAAGCCCTCTGCCGTCAGTCGTTCAAAGTGCACGATAACCTTTTCGGTATCGCCATCTGTAATCAGGTCAGAATGAATGACCTCGGTACCGTCTTCGAATGTCATATACGGGTACATCACGTAAACCACCCCGCAATCGTAAATCCAGTTTAGCATCAAGCTATTGCACCAAAGACAGCAAGCCCCCTTGATGAGTTGATGGTATCTGCTAAATGTCACGTACGATTCACATCTGGTGGGTACCCTGATGGCTACACGAAACGAAGCAGATTTACACCGGGAGGACCCCGTATGACAACCAAGTACACCGACGCGCCGCGCACGCGCGTCATGACACCGGCATCGCTCAACAACGGCGTGCACGAAAACCATTCCATCGGACAGACCATGGCCATCGCGCCCAAAAAGGGCCTGTTCGACGACATTTCAATTCCCCAGATCATCGCCGGCGCCGCAGCTGCCGCCACGAGCGTCGCGCTTGCCTCCAAGATCGGTATCGCCGGATCGGTAATCGGCGCCGCCGTGAGCTCGGTCATCACCGTTGTGTCTTCGCAGGTCTACCGCCACTTTATCTCTGCCAGCGCCGAAGCCCTCAAAGGTACGCACGCCGCCGTCGACTACCCCGCCGGCGCCTATGAGCCCGTTGAGTTTAATGCCGAGGAGCACCTGGGCGGCGCCGCGACTACGCAGGAGATGCGCCAGATTGCAGGGCGCGCGACCACGGCGCGCGTCGCCCCCGACAGCCTGCGCGCCAAGGCGGCGGCAGAGCGCAGCCAGACGCAAAAGAAGGTCATCGTCTTCTCGATCGCCATCGCCATCGTCGCGGTCATCGCCTGCGCCGGCGCCATCCTTATCACCACCGCCGGTGAGGGTCTGGGCGAGCGCCCCGAGCCGATTCTGTCGTCGCGAACGACGGAAAGTGATGCAAATGGCAACACCCATTCGCAAGACCAGCAGGCACAGACGGACGGCACGCAAGACAGTTCTACCTCTGCCGACTCGTCATCGAACACCCAAAACCAATCGCAGGGCGCCAATTCCTCTACGAACAGCAGCGGCACGCAATCCGGCACGACCGACTCAAGCCAAACGACTGACAGCTCGCAGCCGAGCACGGGCGACCAAACGAGCGACACCACGTCGGGAACGGGCACAGCAGACAGCAACAACAGCAATTCGAGTGGCACCACATCGGGCACGACATCTGACAGTTCAAGCCAAGGCACGACATCGGGCAACTAGGCGCTGCATCCCCAGATAGGCAGCCTGTACAACGGGCGCGAATCGATATCGGTTTGCGCCCGTTTGCCTTGGGTGCCGCCATGGCAAACGCTATGCGATGGTAAGATGCTTTACGTGTGTAAAGAGGAGATTTGCCATGAGCAAGACAATAGTTAGGCCCACGCTATCGCTGGGCAACCACATCTACCTGTATCGCCTGCTGCGCGATGCGATTGGGTGCGGCAAGCAAACGTTTATGACGCAGGTCGAGGAGGCACTCGCCGCGGGCGACATGGCCGCTTATGACCTGGGCTTCGAGTCCACGCGCGAGCTGCTCGAGGAGCTCGATGACTGCATTAAGCTGACCGTCTTTAAGGGCGGTCGCCTGTATGCCACCGTCATCGCCAACGATGCCTGGGATGCCGCCCTTGCCAAGGGCGAGGACAAGCTCAAGGCCGCCAAGGGCGCCAAGCAGTCCTACAAAAAGAAGAAGCGCGGCGAGAAGGACCTGAAGGCCGTGCGCCCCAAGCACGTTAAGCGTCCCGAGCCCGTAGTTGAAGCTGTGCCCGAGCCCGAGCCCGAGATCGAAGTCGCTATTGAGGTAACGGCAGAAGCCGAAACCGAAATCGCCGCCACGACCGATCCCGAAGTCATATCCGAGCAGGAAGTCACTGCTGAGCTCAACGAAGCTCCCAAGTCGACAACCGAAGAAGCCGCTAACCAACCCGAGACGTCTGCGTTCCAAAACAGCGATGTCTTTGGCGACGAGGCCGAGGACGATCAGCCCGCCGATCAAGGCGCTTCCGAGTCGACGCCGGAGCCCGAGACGCCGGAGCCCGCCATCTCGCTTACGGTCGTCTACGACCCCGAGAACGCCAACGCCGGCATCACCACCATGGCATCCACGCCCATCGAGGCAAAGTCGAGCGTCGAGAACGAGAACGCGACGCAGGTTGAGGTTGAAACTGCAGCTGCAGACGCATCCGTCACCTTGAAGGCCGCAGATTCCACGATCAAGCCGGAAGCGACGCCGGAGCCCGCACCCGTCATCGAATCCGCGCCCACCTCTGCTTGCGACCAAATTCCCGCACCCGCGCCGGATTCGGCACCCACTGCGGCCCCAACCCCCGCATCTGCAGCGCCCGCCATCCCCGAGGACTTCCCCGTCGATTTCGCAACCGAGGTCTTCTGCCCCGGCCCGCTTCTGCACCAGCTGTCGACCTATCTCCCCTACGGCGCCGACACGCTCGGCATCGTCGGCGAGTACTACTGGATCGCCCGCGAACGCGGCACCATCGAGGCCGCGCGAAACCGCGCAAGCTTCCCCCTGCGCTACACGCAGGCCGGCGAGCGCCGCGAGGTTACCGTGCGCATTCGCCGCAACACCACAGGCGGTCTCGGAGCCGCCTGGACCATCGACAAGGTCGAAGCCCCGGTCGAGTAAAAAACGGCCTCGGATAGCCAATTGACCATCCGAGGCCGTTTGAATTCAGGCCTTTTAGTTGTCATCGGCGCATATAGACACCAGAGAAGCGAGCTCATCCTCAAGTTGCGGAGCAAAGTATCTAAAAGAAACCTGCGCTCCAGTCGGTATCGACTCAATCATATTCGCAGCATTATCTGAAACTCGGTACGATGCAGTTTCACCTGTCTTCAAATCCTCTATTGAGCAGACAGCGTCTTCAGCATCAATCGACCTAAGCACGCCTTTTCCTTGTAACATCACATCGGCATGCCCGCCAGCTATTTCTAATGAACCTGAGTCTGTCGCAGTCACTTCTCCGGAACCTCCGCGCGATATCTCTTCCTTTGTTGAACAGCCCACCAATGAAGCCATCAGCACCAAAGACAGAGCTAGACGAATCGCCCTACTTCGAAAAAGTCGTTCCATAAGTCCACGCATAATAGCTCTGATCATACTTCAGGAAGGATAAAGATGAATTCCAGCCGTCCGCTATGCCAATCATCTGCCTTGTCTCTCCAGTTTTCTTACCAGTAAGTGTGGCGTAAGCCTCCGCTGTTACAGAATGGGCTGATCCGTTGTACAAACTCGCATGTAAAACATTCGGTCTATTAGAGTTAATCTCATTTTGAATGCTCGCGATAGCCGGAGAGGAGACAGTGCGGGCGATAAGAGTACTTCCTCTGCTTGCGCAGTAATTTGTAAACCCCGTTGCACAGGTTGATATCGGCGTTCCACCCAAAACAACGCCGGGAACAGTCTGTTCTTCATCGGAAAGAGCATGGGTATTGGTGTAATTCCATATCTGCATATATTGCGAAGGGTCGCTATATAAATTGGCAATGCCATACAGTTCCGCAACGTTCGAAAAAGCTGTCACCATACAAGCATAGTGGGCGGTAAGCCTCTTAATCTCGCTTTCATCATATGACATAAACTGAGAAATGGAACGAAATCCAGATACTGTGTAATCCTGCATTTGAGTTGCGTAAATTACAACATCGTTCCAGCTTGAAGGTTTATTCGATAAAACGACAGGCCGTCCTTCTATGGAAACAGCCGGGATTGTTCTTCCGCAATTTGTTGTTATTGAACCGTCCAAAGATTGCACGCCGAATTCGAATGGATTGATCATTACGACTGGGTTATTGAACGAATAAGACTCGACACCAAGATCTCCTCCCCGATCCATAGGGCTGACTAAGCCATCTCCAAAACGATATCCCGTAAGTATTTCATCATCTGAAGCATCTAAAACCAAATAGCCCGCGGCTCTATTGGATGTCACAACCGGAACAATGTAACCAAGCGGGGACCCATCAACATCTACAAAAGGAATAGGGTCAGAAGGCGTATACGAATAGCCGAGGAGTCCCTTTATATATTTATCGGCAAGCTCTTGCGCAATTTCAGAAGTAAATTGTATCTGCTCACCATCAATATTGCCCGTCGAAGCAAAAACCTCTTTCGGACGTGCGGCTAAGGCGACAATTGAAGACGCGACAAGTTGCAGAAAACGACGACGCGAAAGCATATGTTCTTCTTTCTAGAGAAGCGACTTATAAGGTACTCCTATTCTATAATCTTTTTTTAACGTTACAGCACTGGTTATATTTCAATTCGATTTGCTTATGTCCTTGCAACCCAATGCGTCTTTACGTTTTAAACGGAATTAGAAAATCACTCATAGCAAAAACGGGCTTTAATCCCAAAGAGATGACTTTGATTATGAATCAAACCAGCAGCCAGGGCATAGCTGCAGTGCAATCGCTACAAGAAAGGCCGCCCTTGGTGGCGGCCTTTCTACTTGCTACTAGTCGCGCGTCAGCTTGCGGTGGATACGATGCGGCTGGGCTGCGTCCTCGCCCAGGCGCTCGATACGGTTGGCTTGATAGGCCTCAAAGTTGCCCTCGAACCAATACCAGTTGCCCGGATTCTCGTCGGTGCCCTCCCACGCCAGAATGTGCGTGGCGACGCGGTCCAGGAACATACGGTCGTGGCTAATGACCACCGAGCAGCCCGGGAACTCGAGCAGCGCCGCTTCGAGCGAGGACAGCGTCTCGACGTCGAGGTCGTTCGTGGGCTCGTCGAGGAGCAGCAGGTTGCCGCCCTGCTTGAGCGTAAGTGCCAAGTTCAGACGGTTGCGCTCGCCACCGGAAAGTACGCCGGCGCGCTTCTGCTGGTCCTGGCCCTTAAAGCCAAAGCTCGCCACGTACGCGCGGCTCGGAACCTCGGTCTCGCCGACCATCATGTGATCCAGACCGTCCGAGACGACCTCCCACAGGTTCTTGTCGGGGTCGATGCCGGAACGGTTCTGATCGACATAGGAGATCTTGACGGTCTCGCCCACCTCGAGCTCGCCCGAAGTCAGCGGCTCCAGACCCACGATGGTCTTGAAGAGCGTAGTCTTGCCCACGCCGTTGGGGCCGATGACGCCCACGATGCCGTTGCGCGGCAGGGTGAACGAAAGGTCATCGATGAGCACGCGGCCATCGAACTCCTTGTGCAGGTGATGGGCCTCGAGCACCTTGTTGCCCAGACGCGGGCCCACAGGGATGCGGATATCGGTCCAGTCAAGTTTCTGGCTTGCGCGGGCCTCGGCCTCCATCTCCTCGTAGCGAGCCAGACGGGCCTTGTTCTTGGCCTGACGGGCCTTGGGCGAGCTGCGCACCCACTCGAGCTCGGCCTCCATGCGCTTGGCGAGCTTGGCGTCGCGGTTGCCCTGTGCCTCGATACGCGCGGCCTTGGTCTCCAGATACGTGGAGTAGTTGCCCTTGTAGGGATAGAGGTGACCGCGGTCGACCTCGCAGATCCACTCGGCAACGTTATCCAAGAAGTAGCGATCGTGCGTGACGGCAAGCACCGCGCCCTGATAGTTATGCAGGAAGTGCTCGAGCCACAGGATCGACTCGGCGTCCAGGTGGTTGGTAGGCTCGTCAAGCAGCAGCAGGTCGGGAGCCTCGAGCAGCAGCTTGCACAGGGCCACGCGACGGCGCTCGCCGCCAGAGAGAACGTTAACCGGCATGTCGGAATCGGGCAGCTGCAGGGCGTCCATGGCCTGACCGAGCTTGGAATCGATATCCCAGCCGTCGGCGGCGTCGATCTCGTCCTGGAGCTTGCCCATCTCGGCCATGAGGGCGTCCATGTCGCAGTCCGGGTCGCACATCTCCTCGCCGATCTTATTGAAGCGATCGACCTTGGCGATCATATCGCCAAACGCCATGCGCACGTTCTCGATGACGGTCTTGTCGTCGTCGAGCGGCGGCTCCTGTTGCAGGATGCCCACGGTGTAGCCGGGAGTGAGCCTGGCATCGCCGTTGGAGACCTCCTCGATACCGGCCATGATCTTGAGCAGGGTCGACTTGCCCATACCGTTGGGGCCCACAACGCCGATCTTGGCACCGGGGTAGAAGCTCAGGGTCACGTCGTCAAGGATCACCTTGTCGCCATGGGCCTTGCGAGCCTGATACATCTGGTAGATAAACTCTGCCATTTGCCTGTTTTATCCTTTCTACCTGCTGTTTCCCTATTCTTGTTTCGCTTTAGTGGAAACGAAATGAGAAAACCAGCTCTGAAACGTAACAAAAAAGGGGCGTGGTTGCCCACACCCCCTAATACTACCTGGGAAAAGTCCCCCAGAACATGCTATGAACTGCGTACGCTAGTTTTCCGCAACCTTAGCGAACGGCCCGCTGCGATTTACGCCACAAAAGATACGAGTAGACGTAGGCAGCTCCGCCCGAACCAAACGCCAGAACCGCAATCACCGCGGCGACGACTTCACTCGAAAGCACGCTACCCGCCACGCCCATCACAATCACACCAACACCCAGCACCATAAAGCAGGCGCCGCCAAAACGCTGCGTACGGCGCCAGTTCTCGGGATCAGCAAGCGCCCAGGGCGTCTTGATGCCAAGCGTGTAGTTCTGCTTTACGCGCGGCAAGTAGTTGCCTACGCCGATGAGCAGCAAACCGACAGCACCGGAAGTCAGCACGTTGACCGAACCGACCGCCGGCACCACGCCCCAGACCGTAAGCTCTCCCAGCCAGCTTATGGCGCACATGAACAAGGTGAAGGCGATTACGAAGCCCTGATAGAACTTGCCCGAGGTTCGATACGCCTCGCCCTTAGGGTCGATGCGTGGCACGATGTAGAACATCGCGAGAAGCACCAGCGGCAACGCGCCGAGCGCCGATGCCATCCAGCTGGGACCCCAACCGTTAACGGCGCCGCTCGCTCCCCAGTGCGTGGGAATCTGCGCCGGCAGGCTCGGCATCACCATAAGGTGCGCTGCGACGTTGGCGATGCACAGAGCGATCAGCGCAATCCACACGCGTGGCGATACCCCCGTGGCGTGAATGCCCTTGTTTTCGTTATTCATCCTTATCTCCTTCGGTGTCTGTAAAGCCCATAAACCAGCCGATCAAGTCCTGCATGACGGTGGTGTTTAAGCTGTATACGATGTTTTGACCATGGCGTTCGTCGGTCACCAACCCGGCGTTTTTGAGCGTCGCCAAATGATGGCTGAGCGACGGCTTGCTAATGTCAAAATGCTCGGCAAGTTCCCCGGCCGTGCAACTGCCCTCGCGCAGCAGTTCCAAAATACGTCGCCGCGTAGGATCGGCCAGCGCCTTAAAACCCTCTCCCGGCATAAGACCTCCTCTCATCATCTCTCATGACGTGCACACTATACTCAATATTTAGATGTTTGTCTAACTATTTAATCGCAATGCTTCAAACCACATCAAAGCAAACGCCATCGCAACCTATGGGCGATTACCTATAATGGCGATAGCTAAAACACGACCTGCTTCCCCATCGGAGGATATTTATGACCGAAACCACAGCCGCAACTCCCATCGAGACACGCGACACCAAGCTCGAGATTATCATGGGCCGCGAGGCACTCGATAAGCTCGCCGATGCTACGGTGCTGGTGCTCGGCTGCGGAGGCGTGGGCTCCAACTGCTGCGAGGCACTCGCCCGCGGCGGCATCGGTCATTTCGTCGTTCTGGATAAGGACATCATCGCGCCCAGCAATATCAATCGCCAGGCCATCGCCTTTCACAGCACCGCCGGCAAGCGCAAAGTCGACGTCATGGAGGCTATGATTCACGACATCAACCCTACCGCTACCGTCATCAAGCGCACCGAATACCTGCTGAGCGACAACATCGATGATTTCTTCGCGAGCGTTTTGGAGCAGACGGACGGCAAGCTCGACTACGTCGTCGACGCCATCGACACCATCTCGGCCAAGCTCACCATTGCCAAATATGCTCAGGACCACGACATTCGTTTGGTTAGCTCCATGGGCGGGGCCAACAAGCTCCATCCCGAGTGCCTCCGCTTTGCCGACATTTTCGATACGGTACGTGACCCCATGAGCCGCATCATGCGCAAAGAATGCAAGAAGCGCGGAATCAAGAGCCTGCATGTACTGTTTAGCTGCGAGGAATCGGTTAAGACACAGCCCCGCGACCCTTCCAACATCCACGAGCGCACCGAGCTGGGAACCGCCAGCTTTATGCCGCCCATCATGGGCCAGATGATTGCCGGCGAGGTTATCCGCCAGATCAGCGGCCGCGGCACTGAGCGCGTACGCTCCGATGGCCAACGTCTGGACTAGCGGAGCGCACCGAGATGGAGCCCCGGTTATTTGATGCACACTGCCATCTTGATTTAATGGCTCACCCGGACGCCGTTGCCGATGAGGCGACGGCGCTGGGTTTGGGTCTATTTGACTGCGGCGTCAATCCGCGCGACTTTTCGGCCGCAAACGAGCGCGCCTGTCGCCAACCAGGCATCATCGCCGGCGTTGGGCTTCACCCCTGGTGGCTCGCCGATGGCCACTGCGGTTTTGTCGAAGTCAATCTGCTTTGCGAAGTTGCTGCCCAAGAACGCTACATCGGCGAAGTCGGACTCGACTTTTCCGCGCGCTTTGCTGGAAGTGAGCCGCTACAAATACAGGCACTTAACCGGCTCTGCGATGCGCTCGTGCAGCATCCTCTTACCGGGCGCGTGATATCAATTCACGCCGTTCGTTCGGCAGGAGCCGTACTGGACGTCCTCGAATCGCATGGACTACTCATCCCAAACCCCGACTCCCCCGTTATCATCTTCCACTGGTTTAGCGGTACTTCGGACGAACTCGTCCGCGCGCGTAATGCGGGCTGCTATTTTTCCGTCAACGAACGTATGCTCGCGTCTAAACGAGGACGCGAATACGCACGACAGATTCCACTCGATCGTTTACTGCTCGAAACCGATGCGCCGGCGGAGGCAAACACAGAAACAAGCGCGCAGTCGCTCATCAGATCGCTCGCAAGGACCTCGATGCGCATTGCCTCACTCAAAAACTGTGACGCAAAGCGCATCGAGTCGGCGGTTTTAGCAAATGCGCACTCTGTTTTTAGCCTTCGCTAACCCCTGTGGTCAAAAAATGTCAAATATGAGTACTGTTACCGAAACGGATACATTACTTTGAGCTTTCCGATCACCAGAATGATCTACGATTGTCCATTAACTAACACTTTTACAGTCATTCCTCCTACATTTTCGCAAGTTTAAACCCCTCCAAACGCTTAAATCACGTCTGAAGGGGTCAATTATGCTGCGACTAAATTAGTCACAGTACTCATATTTGGCATTTTTTGACCACCGAGTCACAGGGAGGCGCCAATGCGCCTCCCTGTGACCGTTCGGCTATTCGGCGATCGGCGCTCCGTGGCCCCAAGAACCTTCCATGCCGCACACGGTCGAGGCAAACCCGGCAGCAAATTCGAGCGCGCGCTCGATGGCCTCGGCGCCATCCTCACCACGCTTGGCGGAATCGAGATAGCACATCAAAAACGAGGTGAGGAACGAGTCGCCCGCCCCCATGGTGTCCTTCATGTCCGTTACCGGTTTAGCCAGCTGGCGGTAATAGCGCTCGCCGTCGTAAGCAATGCAGCCCTCGGCGCCCGCCGTAGCCGACACAAAACGCGGACCCAGGCCCTTCACCCATGCCAGACGTTCGCGAATCTCGTCCTCACTCGCGGCATCCGCCGCACTAAAGAAAGCGAAATCGACGTAGGGCGCAATCTGCTCGTAGTACTCGTCGGTGGAGTCGTCCGAAAAGTCAAAAGAGACCGTGACGCCCGCAGCCTTCAACTTGGGCAGCTCGCGCTCGGTGAAGCAATAGTTGCCCGAATGAACCACATCGAACTGCTTCATGTACGCAAGGTCAAAGCGATCGAGGACATAGCGCGCATCGCCACGGATACCGCCCTCGTTGGAGCCAAGGAAGACACGGTCACCGTCAACGACGGTCACGCGAGCCGCTCCGTTCTCGCCAATCATCTGCTCGCACTTGTCAAGCTCGATACCCTCATCCTCGAGGCTTGCAATGACATGCTCGGCAGCGGCATCATTGCCAAAAATGCCCATGTATGCGGAGCGTGCGGCACCGCATTTCTTGGCATAAACGGCGAAGTTCACCGCATTGCCGCCGGGATACATGGTGTGGATATGCTCGTAGCGATCGACGACGTTGTCGCCAAATCCGAGCGCGTTAACGTTAAATGCCATGGCCTTTGTCCCTTCTAGTACTCGACAACACCCATATAGCGACGGAAATCGGGATCGTGATCAAACACCTTGCCGCGTGCAGCACGCAGCTCGCAGTTCATGGCGTAGAACAGCACCGGGTCCAGATAGGCACGAACGCTCGCCGGCACGGCTTCCATACCGTACTCCTTGGCATCGAGCACCATCAGCGTATCGGTATGCGTCTTAAGGAACGCCAGGGCGCGCTCGTCCATAGCACGGCACTCGCTGGAGCCCATCTGCAGGAAGTAAAAAACGCCATCCTGAGTAGCCTCGAAGGGGCCGTGGAAGTACTCGGCAGAGTGGATGTAGCTGCAATGCTGCCACTGCATCTCCATAAGAGAGCAGATAGCGAAACCGTAGGTCTGGCTAAAGTTGGGACCGCTGCCCAGAATATAGAAGAACTCGTGCTCCTGGCAAAGCTTGGCAAAGCGATCGCCCAGCTCGGCATTTACCTTCTCGCGTGCCGGGGGAAGAATCTTATCCATCTCGGCGATACCGGCATACATATCGGCAAGATCGGCGTAACCCTCCTGCTGATCGAGCAGCTCTGCCGCAAGCGACAGCGAAATGCCAGCGGGGACCTCGGCCTGCGGCACGCCCTCGCCCCACGGGTAGACCCACGTGGTCCATTTGCCGGTGTCGATCTTAGATCCAGCGTTGTCGGTCTGGGCGATCACCGTAGCGCCGGCAGCAAGGGCAATCTCGCAGCCCTCGACGACCTCAGGGGTGTTGCCACTGTGGCTACAAGCGATGACCAGGGACTTCTCGCCCAGACGACGCGGACGCATGATATCGAACTCGCGAGCCGTATAGATATACGAAGTGAAGGTGGTTGCCTCGCGCTGCAAAAGCTCATGGGCCGGGATCAAATCGATCATGGAGCCACCGCAAGCAATCCAGTAGACGCTGTCGAACTTGCCCTTCTCGGCAATTGCCTCTTTGATCAGATCGTGTGCGTTCATATCCAGTTCCTTTCTTGTTTGGCCGCAATCAATGACGTTGGCTGCGTGGCCGATAGTTGTTTTAGTCAATCAGATATTTCTCGAATGCGGCCATGTTCTTGGCATCTGCCGCCGCCGGATCATCGTAGTAACGACCGTCCGTGATTTCCTGGCCCAGCATGCCGTCGAAACCATGGGCGTTGAGCGTGGCGACGAAGGCGTCCATATCGTGCTTGCCATCGCCCCACACCAGATGGCCATACGGGTCACCGTCGATAAAGTGCATCTCGTGAATTGCCCCATCACCAAAGGCGGCAAACCAGTCCTCGAGCGTCTCGCCTGCAACGCCCATCGCGGTTGTATCAACCATGGGCTGTAAGTACGGGCTCGCGACCTCGTCAATCATGCGCCTCGCATCGGAAACCGTCGTCACAAGGTTGCTCTCCTCGGGACGCAGGCTTTCCATCGTAAGCACCAGACCGTGTTCGCCGGCATACTCCGCCAGAATGGACAAGTGCTCGCGGCTGCGCTTCCAGGCTTCCTCGCGGTCCTCGTCCCAGTCGCCCCAGCCCGAGTTGACGGACATACGGTCGCACCCAAGTACCTCGGCAAGCTCAATGCCGTGCTTAAAGTACGCCAGGCTGCGCTGCTCATGCAGCGGTTTGCGTGCGCAGTACTGCCAAGGATAGACAACATTCTCGGGGCACAGAGTACGATACCTAAGCCCACGGTCTGCAGCCTTTTTCGCCAGGACCTCAGCCTCAAAGTAGCCCGTGTGGTCGAGTGTCACATGCGGCTCCGCGCACCACAGCTCAATGGACTCAAAGCCCAAGCGCTGCTGCACATCAAGGAAGTAATCGAGCGACCACATGATGTAGTGGATATTCATGCCCGCAATCTGCTCGCGGCGCAGCGTCGGTTTGGATTCAGGCATCTTATGCCTCCTTATTTCGATCGAACACGATTTGTCCGTCCGACATCGTCATGTCAACCGCAAGATCACGTGCGTCGCGATAATCGAGGTCGAACACATCCCGATCGAGCGCGCAGATATCGGCAAGCTTGCCAACCTCAAGCGTACCCAGCTCGTCTTCGCGCATCAGGTCGTACGCGCCCCCGGCAGTCCAAGCGCACAAGAGCTCGACAAGCGTCAGCGTGTTGACCTCATTCACGGGCAGTCCGTCGTCGAAGTATCCGCCGCACGCACTGTAGATTGACTCGCCCAAGCTCGGAATCAACAGCGGCAAATCCGTGCCGCAGCACACTGTGCATCCGGAATCTTCCATGCCGCGGCGATTCCAGCTGTGGAAAAGTCGCGTCTCGCCAATTTGTCGACGCATCATCGACAGGCAATCCTCGCGCCGGTCCAGCGTCAGAATCTGCGGATAGACCTCGCAAATTCCACCTAACTTGCCAAACTTGACAAGATCGGTCGGGTCAGAGTTCTCGAGATCGGTAATCGCATGGCGACGAAGCATCCGTCCATGCTCGTCTCGAGGCAGCGAGGCATAGAGCGCCACGGTGCGACGAACGGCGCCATCGCCCTGGCAATGCAAGGAATATCGGAAGCCGTCAGCATCAATTGCACGCAGCTCGTTCTCAATCAGATCCCACTCTGGCTCCTCGACGACCGTCTTGCCGGCAGCGCCCGCATCGGCCGAGTCCTCATAGGGGTCTATCATCTCGGCAAGCCCCGCCCATACGCCGCGATCGGTCATACGGTTGAAGCCAGAAAAACGAACGAACGGTCCCCGGAAGCGCTCTCGCGCCTCGCGGGCATATGCCAGATTTGCACCGGCGCCCACCGGCTGCGACATCATAGAGACGCGAACCGTCAGCTCACCAGATTCCTCACGGCGAGCCATTTCGTCGGCAAAGCCGTAGTAGTCATCAAACGCCATTTCCTTGATGGCGGTAACGCCGCGCTCGTTAAGCATGCTCATGTAGTCCGAATACCCGGCACGCACCTCGGGCAGCGCGAGGAAATCGCTCATCATGCGCCAGATCTTCTCGGCATAGCACGCCTGGGGTGTAAAGCCGTATCGCGCACTGGCGGCAGCATTGAGAACGCAGGTCTCCGCACCCGGTGTAAAGCAGACGACAGGGATATCGCCAAAACAATCGTCAAACACAGCTGCCGTATTTGCGTTCTCGGCATCCGATGCCAACGTTTCGGGCATGTTGTGGCCAAAAGCCGCCGCACAATCCGGATGATCATCTTTCCATGCACGCAAGAGCGACACGGCCTCTTTGGCATCGGCGACGCCGGATAGATCAGACCCCAACGTCCGCAGCGCCCAGCCCGTATAGAAGGTATGCACATCGATCAGGCCAGGCATGACGGTGCGGTCGCCCAGGTCAACCACCTCGTCCGCTTGGGTCAAATACGAAGCTACCTCACACTTGGTGCCAACAGCCTCAATTCGATTGCCACGGACCGCTACGAAACCTTCAAACGGCAGGTCCCCCGTACCGGTAAAGACGCTCTTAGACGTCAGGACCGTCAAACGATCAGACATCACAACCACCTACATCGGAAGCATGCCAGAGATTGCCGTTACGATCAGGCCAAAGACGACCATGAAAATGAAGAACTTCCAAATGGTCTTCCACCATTGGCCAAACGAAATCTTAGCCACGGCAAGGCCGGCGACCGTCATGCCCGCCACGGGACTGATGGTGTTGATGGTCTGATTAGCAAACTGGAGCGCGGTAACGGCTGCCTCGGGATTGAGGCCCATAAGCTCGGTCAGGGGGCCCATAACAGGCATGGTGAGCGCCGCCAGGCCAGAACTCGAGGGAACCAGCAAAGAGAGCAGGCCAAGGACGATATACATAAACGTGGTGTAGACGGCGGCGGGTGCACCGGCGAGCGCAGTAGCGAGCGCCTGGAGGATGGTGTCGATGATCATGCCGCCCTCGGCGATGACCAGAATACCGCGAGCGATACCAATAACGATGGCAGCGTACGCAAAGTCGGCGAGACCCTTAACGAACTCCTCAGCGATCGTCTGCTGGTCAAGACCGCCCAGGATACCGGCAAGCAAGCCCATGCCAAGGAACACGGCGGAAATCTCATTCATGTACCAGCCCTGGGTAACAAGACCCCAGACGATAATGCCCATACCGCAAGCAAAATCGATAAGCACGAGCTTCTGACGGATAGTGAACTCTTCCTCAATGGAGGCATCGGTCACGGAAAACTCGATACGCTTGAGCTTATCGTCCTCATACGTAATGGACGACTCGGGGTTTTTCTTGACGCGCATGGCGTAGCGCATGGCCCATGCGATACCGACGGCAGTGAAGATGACCCAAGAAACGGCGCGCAGCCACAGTTGCGGATTGCCCTCGATGCCAATGATGCCTTGGGCGATCAAAACATTAAACGGGTCGATGGTCGAGGCACAATATCCCAGGTTAGGGCCAAGGAAGCAGATGATGAATGCCGTCATCGAGTCATAACCGATACCCATCATGATGGGAATGAAGATGGCATAGAACGGCAGGGCTTCCTCAGACATACCAAACGTAGTGCCGCAAATGGACAGCAACGTCATCGTGATGGGAATGATGAGGATGTCCTTGTTCTTAAGCTTTTTAATCACACGGCTCATGCCGGCATTCAAAGCGTTGGTCTTGGTGATGATTGCGAACGATCCGCCAATCAATAAGACGAACGCAACGACGTCGGCAGCCTCTTGGATACCCTTGGTGGGCGCTTGCAGGACCGCGAAGATATCCTGGCCCAGATTGATGGTCTCACCGGTCTCGGAATCGGTGTAGTTCTTATCGACCTGTTCATAGGTTCCAGCAACGGCGACTTCACGCTCGCCCGCCGCTGTCGAAATCGTCTTGCGCTGATACTGACCAGAGGGAACGATCCAAGTCAGGACCGCAAAGACAACGATCAGCAAGAACATGATCGTATAGACATGCGGTAATTTGAACTTAAAACGTCTGTTTGTCTTCTTCGCCTTCGTATCTGACATAGATACCTCCAAAGAACTCGAGACTGCATCGCATCTCGCTTCAACGTTTGCACAATGCAAACGTTCTATGACGTTCTATAGATTACCAGCAGCTTTTTCCTTCATCAAGATAATTTCAAACTGATTGCCGCAACGCGGTTGAACGGTTGCGTTTGCGCCGTGAACGGTATGGAAACGCCCGGTGAGATGATCCACCGGGCGCTTCCATTCGCAATGTCCTAGATGTCAAAAACGTAGCGAGACCCAACGATTTGCTGACGACCGATGATAAACGGCCGCCGCTGCTCATCGAAAAAGAAGGCTTCCATATAAAACAAGGGTTCGCCAACGGGAACTGCCAACAGTCGAGCGACCTCGGGCGACGCGCAGGCGATCTCGAGCGTGCACGGGTCGGTAAACGCGGGCGTGCGGCCCGTCCGGTTGCGCACGAACTCAAAAATGGATTGGTTAGATAGAGGTGCCGTTGATAGATAGGCGTTGTCCTCGTAAACATATATGTTGTTCTCGAGCATGACAGGGACGCCATCGGCAGTGCGCACGCGCTCAACGCAAATCAAGTCAGTTCCAACGGGAACACCAAAGAACTGTGCTTCGGTGGAATCCGCCGGCAGTATCTTTCTCGAAATGACACACGCCCCCGGTTCCATTCCGTTAACGCGGCATGCGTCCGAAAAACTCTGAACGTCATCCTTCTGGCGAATCTTGCGCTTGAGCTTGGGGGCATTGACAAACGTGCCTTTCCCCTGTCGCTTCGTTAGATAGCCCTGCTGGACGAGCTCCTCAATAGCGCGTCGCACGGTAACGCGGCCAACTTTATAGCTCTCAGCCAATTCGAATTCGTTGGGTATCCGCGCGCCTGCCTTGTAGGCGCCGGAGTTGATTTCGTTTTTAATGATATCAATGACCTGTTGGTACAGCGGTATCGCTGCTTTACCGTCAGTCGGCCCTTCAGTCGGTGGCATATACCCTCTCCCAGCACAATTAATTCTAAAACGGGCTTAAGGGCATTCAACAAGCCCTTAAGCCCGCATTAGCTTAAAGTATGCTAGGTGTCGCACCAAAATGTTGGCTATTTACTCATCAGACCCGAAAAACGCGCAACTACCGCGCTCCTAAGAAAGCGTGAGCAGCTCCGGCAGCTGATCGATAATCTTATCCGCGGCATCTTGGCTAAAGCCAAAGCGCTCCTCGCGCTTGGCAATAACTGTCAGGCCGGCTCGCTTGCCAGCGGTGATGCCAGGCACCGAATCCTCAACGCAGCAGCAGCGATTCGCGGGCAGCCCCAGTAGGTCAAGCGCATGCAGGTAGATGTCGGGCTCGGGCTTGCTCTCCTTAAACTGCTCGCCGCTCACCACATACTCAAAGGCATCCGACAGCCCGCACGCATTGAGTACTTCCTCGATGCTATCCATGGGCGACGAGCTAGCAAGCGCCACGCGAACGCCGCGGCGCGGCAGCTCTCGAATCGTATCCACGGCGCCTGGGTTAATCAAAGTCTGATAGTCGCGCGGACGTTTATGCGCCCACTCATCCCAACGGGCCAACGCCTCCTCGCCAGTAAAATGTCCCTTACCGGCACGCTCAAACCAATCGACCAGCATGTGGAGAAAGAACTGATGCGAGGTACCGACCTGCCCGTTCAACTCCTCTTGGGTCAGGTTCAACCCAAGCTCCTTGGCAAACGCGGCAGTCTCGCCCAGATAGTAATACTCGGTATCGACAATGACACCGTCCATGTCAAAGATAACGGCGTCGAACGGAAATGCGGACACGGCACCCTCCCTAACAAAAGGGCGCCTGTAAGCAGGCGCCCGAACCATGCATTATCGGCGATTCTAGCCCAGCAGCTTATCCAGCGCCACTGCAATACCGTCTTCGTTGTTATTGGCGGTCACCATCTGGGCTACCGCCTTAACCTCATCGACGGCGTTGCCCATGGCAACACCGGTACCCGCCCACTCAATCATGGACTTGTCGTTCTGGCCATCGCCAAACGAGACGACCTCGCTGGCATCGATACCGAGCTTGGGCAGGGCACCCTCGAGCGCGCGGGCCTTGTCGATACCGGGCGCCGTATATTCAAAATACCAGTCAGCCGTAAACATACCCGACAGCGTCTGGGTAAAGGGTGCGTACATCTCCTCGTGATGCGCCTGCAGGTAGGTCGGATCGCCCGCCGTCAGCAGCTTGTCCACGGGATAAGCATCAGCGACCTCATGCAGGCTCTCCACCTCGCGAATCTTAAGATCGCACGCGTCGCGCTCATACTTGACGATATTCTTCTGCGAGCCGCCAGGCAGCGTGATCATGCAATGGTACGAGTCCTCGACGTGCAAATCGCGACCAAGCGAAATCATAGGAATCACGTCAAAATTACGCAGGTGATCAATCAGGCGATGCAATTCGTCGGCAGGCATAGCCTGATCGAACAGCACCTCGTCGGTCTGGGCATCGACGACGTGCGCGCCATTAAAGGCAACTAGCAGACCGTCATGGTTTTGAAGGTCGAGCTCCTGCGCCAAGGCGTGCAGCCCCCATGCGGGACGGCCCGAAGCCAAGATGAGCTTAATGCCCGACTCCTGCGCCGCGAGCAGCTTCTCGCGCGTACGCGAGCTGATGACCTTTTGGTCGTTGGTGAGCGTACCGTCGATATCCATTGCGATGGCTTTGATTGCCATATGTGCCTCCCTGTCATTGAGCAACCTTGTCTGAGCCATCATACAGAACACCCACGGCGGCGCTGTTTGCAACGGGAAAAATGTCATATTGTCCCAAACATGAACGGCGCGCCTTCGACGATTGCGATGCCCGTCGAGGCGCCTCCCGATACATTCCATTCTATCCAGATAGCAAAGGGCCCGCATCCCAACGGATACGGGCCCTTGTCGGCTATGCGTTAGTTTTCGCAGCGAATCCTACTTACGGTGCGCGCGATAGAACTCGATGAGCGCCTGGGTCGAAGCGTCCTGCTCGGCCTTGGCGGCGTCGTCGTGGAAGGCAGGGGTGATCTGCTTGGCAAGCTGCTTGCCCAGCTCAACGCCCCACTGGTCGTAGGAGTCGATGCCCCAGACCGTACCCTCGACAAACGTGATGTGCTCGTACAGGGCGATGAGCTCGCCGAGCGCGAACGGGGTCAGCGTGTCGCCAAAGATCGAGGTCGTCGGGCGGTTGCCCTCAAAGCAGCGAGCCGGGACGATCTGCTCGGGCGTGCCCTCGGCACGAACCTCGTCGGCCGTCTTACCAAAGGCGAGCGCCTTGGTCTGGGCCAGGAAGTTGCCCAGGAACAGCTCGTGGACGTCCTGGCCGCTGTCGGTTGCGGGGTTGGCAGTGTTGGCGAAAGCGATAAAGTCGGCCGGGACCACCACGGTGCCCTGGTGCAGCAGCTGGTAGAAGGCGTGCTGACCGTTGGTACCGGGCTCGCCCCAGAAGATCTCACCGGTATCGGAGGTCACAGCGCTGCCGTCCCAGCGGACGTGCTTGCCGTTGGACTCCATGGTGAGCTGTTGCAGGTAGGCCGGGAAGCGGTGCAGATACTGGCAGTACGGCAGCACGGCGTGGCTCTTGGAACCGAAGAAGTTGACGTACCAGACGTTGAGCAGGCCCATCAGCGCGACGGCGTTGTTCTCGAGCGGGGTGTTGCAGAAGTACTCGTCGATGGCGTGGAAGCCCTCAAGGAACTGCTGGAAGCGCTCGGGGCCGAGCACGACGATCAGCGACAGGCCCACGGCGGAGTCGACAGAGTAGCGGCCGCCGACCCAGTTCCAGAAACCAAAAGCGTTGGCGGGGTCGATGCCGAAGGCCTCGACCTTCTCGAGTGCGGTGGAAACGGCGACAAAGTGCTTGGCCACGGCCTCGGCGTTCTGCTCATCGGAGCCGTCGATGGCACCCTGAGCCTTGAGCTGCTCGAGCATCCAGGTCTTGACCTCACGAGCGTTGGTGAGGGTCTCGAGCGTGGTGAAAGTCTTGGAGACGATAATCACGAGCGTGGTCTCGGGATCGAGGCCCTTGAGCTTCTCTGCCTGATCGTTGGGGTCGATGTTGGAGATGTAGCGGCAGTCAATACCGGCGTCGGCGTAGGGACGCAGGGCCTCGTAGGCCATGACCGGGCCCAGATCGGAGCCGCCGATGCCGATGGACACCAGGTGCTCGATCTTTTTGCCGGTAACACCCTTCCACTCACCGGAGCGCACGCGCTCGGCGAAGGCATACATGCGGTCGAGAACCTCGTGCACGTCGGCGACGACGTCCTGGCCGTCGACGATGAGCTGGCCCTTCTCGCTTGCCGGGCGGCGCAGCGCGGTGTGCAGGACGGCGCGGTCCTCGGTGGTGTTGATGTGCTCGCCGGAGAACATGGCGTCGCGGCGCTCCTCGAGCTTCACCTCGCGGGCAAGATCGCACAGCAGCTTGACGGTCTCATCAGTCACCAGGTTCTTGGACAGGTCGAAGTGCAGGTCACCGGCGTCAAAGCTCAGCTTGTTCACGCGCTCGGCATCGGCGGCGAACCAGGCCTTGAGGTCGATACCCTCGGCCTCGAGCTTCTCCTGATGGGCCTCGAGCGCCTTCCAAGCGGCAGTCGACGTAGCATCGATAGGTGCGGCAACAGTTGCCATAGAGTCCTCCTCAGCATACGGGCGCACGCCTCCATGCGCCCGGACATTCAGATGCCACTATTCTAGCGCAGGTCAAGACTATAATCAGCGAGCGTTGCCAATCGGCCCCCAAACGGCAACCGACCAAAAAGGGACAGGTTTAATTTGGCAGGTCAAACGCTTTACCAATCAAAAATAACCTATCCCTTTATGCCAAATATTAGGCCGCGGCGCAGACGCTACCGAGCAACTCACGCAGAGGAGACCCGATGCCCTCCAGCAGCTCGGGCGCGATGATGGCAAAAACGGGAACCTCGCCGGCGCCCACGACGACAGGCACCTTGCCCTCCGAGACAATGCATCCATAAGGGACAAAGCCGTCTTCGCCGGCATCGAGCGCCGCCATGCGACGCGCGAGCTCGCGCGCAAAGCTGGCAGTATCGGCATCGCCAATCGCCAGGACAAAGTCCACGCCTTCGTCGGTCGCCAGGGCCACGGCTTCGTCGATCAGCTCGTCTCCCCCGGCACCCTCAACCGAGCCGCAGCGGAAAAGTACACGCTCGAGTAGGGCTCGATCAAGCGAGCCAAGTGCCGCCGAGACAAGTTCATCGCGCGTATGCTTGTCGCCGCCCAACACGACCAGCGCCTTGGTGCCGCCATAGTGGGCAACCAATCGTCCGCACCAGCGAGCCACGTCTCCATCCGCAACAAGGCGCGTCGGCATACCAAACCCATAGTTGACCATCATTCCCACAACCCTTCCGTGCATGTAGGCCGTATCGATCGTTAGGCTCATGCTACGAAGGGAGCTTTTCCGAGCTGTTTCGCGCTCTTTAGGGCTGCGTTAAAACCCAATTCATAACCGACCAAAACAAACCTGTCCATTCCTGGCAGGTTTTGACGGTGTCCGCGCAAGCAGGTATTATCGAACAGGTATTCGATAAGAACATGTGTTTGATGGGAGGACGCGTGGGGCACGAGCAGCATACCTATATCTGCATCGACCTTAAGACGTTTTACGCCAGCGTCGAGTGTGTCGACCGCGGGCTCGACCCACTCACCACGTGCCTGGTCGTTGCCGATGAATCGCGCGGACGCACGACCATCTGCCTCGCCATCACGCAGGCCATGAAAGACCTCGGGATACACAACCGCTGCCGTCTGTTCGAGATTCCTGACGGCATCGACTGCATCAAGGCCATACCGCGCATGCAGCACTACATGGAGGTGTCGGCGAAAATCTACGGCATCTATCTGGAATACGTGAGCCCGCAAGACATTCACGTCTATTCAATCGACGAGTGCTTTATCGACGTGACGCCCTATCTAGACCTCTACCACACCGATGCCGAAGGGTTCGCCTGCATGTTGCGCGACGAGGTCCTCGCGCGCACCGGCATCACGGCCACCGTCGGTATCGGCCCCAACCTATTCCAGGCTAAAGTAGCGCTCGATATTACCGCAAAGCACGTACCCAGCCGCATCGGCATACTCGATAACGAAACCTTTCGCAAGGAGATCTGGCCGCATCGACCCATCACCGACATCTGGGGTATCGGCCCCGGTGTGGCAGCCCGGCTCGAAAAGTACGGCGTCTACGACCTGATGGGTGTCGCCGCGCTCGACGAAAACCTGCTTTACGATGAGCTCGGCGTCAATGCCGAATATCTCATCGACCACGCCTTCGGGCGCGAGCCGACAACCATCGCCGATATCCAAGCCTATCGCCCGCAGGCAACCTCAACCACCACAGGACAGGTGCTCTCGAAGGGCTATGCCTACGAGCAGGCCTACACCGTCTTGCGCGAGATGGTTGACAACGCCGTACTGGACTTGGTCGATAAGCACGTGGTCTGCGACAGCATCTCGCTCTTTGTGGGTTATGCGAGCGAACGAGCCGACATACGCCGCCTCGACGCCAGCGGTACAGCGCAATATGTGGACGGATGCGGACACCTACGCTCGAGCACGTCGAGTATCGAACCCACCGCAACCGCCGGCCCCGAGCTCGCGCCCCGTGCGCCCAAGCCCGTCCAGCGCAATGACGAACGGCGCCGCTTGGTGCGCGAGGCGCAGGCAATCGACGGCATCTTTGTGGGGGAACACGGCGGCAAACCGCGCGGTGGCTATGCCGCACTCTTCGCGCACTCCAACGCCTCGCGCAAGCTGCCCGAGCGCACCAATTCGTTTAAGAAGATCATGGGCTATTTCGATGAGCTCTGGGCGCAGACTGTCGATCCCAAACGACCGGTCAAGCGCATCAACCTGGGATTTGGCAATCTGGTACCCGAAGAATTTGCCACCATCGATCTGTTTAGCGACGTCGAGGCCGATGAGCGCGAGCGCGACCTGGCCCGTGCCGTCCTGGCCGTAAAGGGTAAATACGGCAAAAACGCGCTCGTCAAGGGGCTGAGCTTTACCGCCGGCGCCACCGCACGCGAACGCAACGACCAGGTAGGAGGACATCGTGCCTAAGCTCCAACAGCAGCCGATGCGGCCACCGACACCTTTTGAACGCCTAGCGGACCCCGAGGGAAGACACCGCGCCGCCGACCCCAGACTCACCGCCAACGGTGCCGTGCGCGCCAACCGCGCCGCACAGTTTATGCCCTTTGCCGCCCTCACGGGATACTACGAGCTCGTACGCAAGCAAGAAATCACTGTCGAGCCCAAATGCGAACTCACGGAAGAAAAAGCCCTCGAGCTTTCGCATAAGCTCGAGGGCCTCAAACGTGGCGACCTGGTCCGCGTCACCTATTACGACACGTACGGCTATCGCGCTCGCACGGGCATCCTTGACGAAGTGCTCCCCGCCTTCAAACTGCTCAAGCTCAAGGATATCGCCATCGACTTCGACGACATCCAAGACATCGAACTGCGCGGACGAGCCTAGCCAAGGAAGCGCATCCAGGGCGGCGCTTACAACGTCATGACGTAGTAGCCCGCGTCTTTCACGGCCGTCTCGAGGACACCGCGATCAACCGGACGCTTAGAGCGCACGCGTGCCGTGTGGTCCGCATACGTCACCGTTGCCCACACGCCATCCAGCGCATTGAGGGCATTGGCTACGTTCTGAGCGCAGCCGTCACAGCTCATGCCGCCGATGAGCAGCTCATCGCTATAGGGATAGTGTGACGCATCGGTATCCGTCACAACAACCTTTTTGGCCTTCTTGCCGCTCGCACCATCGCTGCAACAACTCTTCCCGTGTGTCGAAGCGGCAATGCGACGCAGTCCAAAAAACATGCCGACGGCAATGACGGCCAGCACGATGAGATTCGCAGGGTTGAGCAAGTCACTCATGCGTTCCCCTTTCAAGTAGCCCTATATAGATACCCCCATGGGGTGTCCCCATCTTAACCCAAAACCATGTCCGTTCGATCAATTAGTTTCCCTTTTCTTACTTTTTAGTTGACCAGGGCTTACTTTCGTGTATAAGTTTTCCTAGGCTAACAGTTTAGATCCGTAAGGAGCGCCGTGACTCGAACCATTGACATCCCAACATACCAAACGGCTGTCGTGCGCAACTGCTCCCCTACGCTCGCAGGTATCAAGCCGGCTTCGCTCTTTACCTATCCCGGCGTTTACGCCAACCAAAACGGAAAATCCGGCGCCGCCCATATCGAAGAGCGACGCTCTCGCCTGCTCGCCGTCATAGCCCAATGCAACCGCGAGCTCCAGCCACTCGGGATCCACATGAGCGTTTTGGTCTGGCGCCCCTGCGGAGCGCTCATCTATGTGTACCGCCCTGCGGACCTCATGCGATACCTCTCCGACCCCCGCGCTACGACGGCACTTGCCGCCGAAGGTTACGATGTCCACAACCTGTCCGCGTCCCTGGTGCATCTCGCCGCGCGCATCACGCTGGCAAGCAGCAATGCCGCAGAAAGCGCCTATGACGGCAACGTCTGCGCACTCGCGCGAAATAGGCACTGCGATACGGGGTGCATGTGCGAGTTCCCCCACGAAATTGGCTATTTTTTGGGCTATCCCTACGAAGATGTCCATCAGTTTATCGTCCAGCGCGGCGAAAACTATAAGGTCTTTGGCGCATGGAAGGTATACACAAACGTTGAGCAGGCGCTCACGACCTTCGATTCCTATCGCGCATGCACGCAATACCTCACCTACATCTATCAACAGGGCTGCACCCTGGGACAACTTGTCCAGGCAACCCGATAGAGCATACAAAACGCGGCCGCACGCCGCACAACCGAAAGGAAAACATATGAGCAAGATCGCAGTCGTGTACTGGAGCGGCACGGGCAACACCGAGGCCATGGCAAACTTCGTTGCCGAGGGCGCAACCGGTGCCGGCGCCGAGGCAGAGGTCATCCCCTGCGCCGACTTCTCCGCCGACAAGGTCGCCAACTATGACGCCTTCGCCTTCGGCTGCCCCGCCATGGGCTCCGAAGAGCTTGAGTACGACGAGTTCCAGCCGATGTGGGACGAAGTCAAGGAAGTCCTCGGCGATAAGAAGGTCGTCCTTTTTGGTTCCTACTCGTGGGCCGAGGGCGAATGGATGGACAACTGGAAGGCAGACGCCGACGAGGCAGGTGTCAACGTCGTCGATTCCGTTATTTGCTACGATGCGCCCGACGAGGAGTCTGAGGCTACCTGCCGCGCCCTTGGCGCCGAGCTTGCCTAGCGGCAATGAGCTCCGCCTGTAACGCGATCTGCACCAAAACACATTCGCGTCCCAACAAAAACGGGAGCCGGATCACATCCAGCTCCCGTTTTCTGTTATGTCAGTCACATAAAGCGGCTACGAGATGTTGCCCAAAAACGCCTTGGTGCGCTCGCTCTTGGGGTGGTCGAAGACCTCGCTCGGCGTACCCTCTTCCACGATAACGCCGCCGTCCATAAAGACGACGCGATCGGCGACGTCGCGAGCAAAGCCCATCTCGTGGGTCACCACGATCATGGTCATACCGTCACGTGCCAGGTCGCGCATAACGCCAAGAACGTCGCGAACCAGCTCGGGGTCGAGCGCCGACGTGGCCTCGTCAAAGAGCATGACGTGAGGGTTCATCGACAGGGCGCGGGCGATGGCAACGCGCTGCTGCTGGCCACCCGAGAGCTGGCTCGGCATAAAGTCGATGCGCTCGGCAAGACCGACCTTGGTCAGCTCCTCGATAGCGATTTTCTCGGCCTCTTCCTTGCTGCGCTTGAGTACCTTTTGCTGTGCGAGCATGACGTTCTTTTTGACTGACAGGTGCGGGAACAAATTGAACTGCTGGAACACCATACCCAGATGCGTACGTACCTTGTTAAGGTCGACGCCCTTGGCGCAAACGTCCACGCCCTCAACGACGATCGAGCCGCTCGTGGGATGCTCCAGACGATTGATGCAGCGAAGCATCGTCGACTTGCCCGAGCCCGAAGGACCCAGGACTACGACGACCTCGCCCTTGTGCACATCCAGATCGATATCGCGCAGGACCACGTTATCGCCGAAGGCCTTCTGGAGGTTCTTGATGCTGACGACGACCTCGTTCGAGTTATTGGTTTCGCTCATGATAGGACCTCCTTACAGACCGGCGATGTGGTCGGCGGGCGTCGCGACGACCTGTCCAGCGCTCTTGGCGGGACGCTTCTTCTTGGTTTCGGCCGTCCCCAGAAGCCTCGCCTCAAGACCGCTCACCAAGCGAGCAAGCGGCAGGGTGATGACCAGGTAGAACAGCGCGGCAACCACATACGGCGTAATGGAACCCGTCGTGGCCACGATGGTACGGGCGTTCATGACGATCTCGACCACGCCCACGGCCGCGAGCAGCGACGTATCCTTGTAAAGCAGGATAAACTCGCTGGTCAGCGTAGGCAGAACATTGCGGAACGTCTGCGGAATCATCACGTAGAGCAGCGTCTGGAAGGCGTTCATGCCCAGCGAGCGCGCGGCCTCGTTCTGGCCCTTGGGGATCGACTGAATACCGGCGCGGAAGATCTCACACAGGTACGCAGACGAGTTCATGGCCATGACGATGACGCCCAGCACATAATCGTCAACCTTGACGCCGGCCAGCGGCAGGCCAAAGAACGCGATGTAGATCTGCAGGAACGCCGGCGTACCGCGGATGATATTCACATAGATGCCGGCAAGGCAACGCAGGATGCGCGACTTGGAGATGCGCATGAGCGACAAGGCAAAGCCAAAGGGAATTGCCAGCGGAAACGCCACGAGCACGATCGAGAGCGACATGAGGAAGCCTCTGAAGACGATCGGCAGGCTCTGGACCAAAATGACCGGGTTCAGGAACAGGCGAAGGAACATGTTGGAATTCCATGCCTCGACCCACGGCTGCTCCTTAAGGTCGGCCAGGAAGTTATCGAATGCCGTCACGCCCTTAATCTCGACGGAAGGAATCTTAGAAATCTTCTTGGTCGAACCGTCGGCGAGCGTATAGGCGCCGCTGAAGGCCTCATCGCCGCCCTCGACGGGAAACGTCACGCCGTAAACCTCGACACGGAAAAAGCCTCCGGCAGGCGCCGTCTCGCCAAAGTCGATCTTGAGCGTCTGGCCGTCAGCCTTGCACGTGGGCTTCATGGGCGTACGATCCATGAGGTCCTCGCCCGAGAGCATCGTCAATCGCGTGTCATCGGTACCAAACGTCGTGCCGTCGACAAACGTCAGCGAAAGACCGCTCAGCTCCTCGTCGGCATCGGCCTGAACTTCCCAGGTAATGCGCGTCTCGGTGCCGCCGACCACAGCGCTGCCCGAACCGGTGTTGGGTCGGGCAGTAATCTTTGCGGTCTCAAGCGCCTGGGCGGTCGTGGGCGCATATGCCCCCGCGCACACCAGCGCGAGCGCCACGGCCATGACGCAGGCTAGCTTTTGGAGCAAGGCGGGCAGTGAAAAACGCTGCTCCGTGGCCCCTTTGTTCAGTCGAGACAAGGTGGCTCCTATCGTAGAAGTTGCCGACAAAACGAGACGGAAACGCTCTCCGTCAAGAGAGGCGCAAAGGCCCTCTCCGCAAAACGGAAAGGGCCCGCGCGCAATCAAGCATTAATTTACTTGATGTTGTACTTAGCCATGAGGGCATCAACGGTACCGTCGTCGGTCAGGTCCTTGATGGCCTGGTTGATGTCGTCCTTGAGCTTGGTGTTGCCCTGGTTGATGGCGATGGCGTACTCCTCGCCGGTGCTGACCTGCTTGATGGTCTGGCAGGTGTTGAACTGCTCGGCGGTCAGCTGGCTGGCAACGGAGCGGTTGGTGACTACGGCATCGCCCTTATCGGACTGCAGGGCGCTGAAGCACTCGGTGGCGTCCTTGTAGGGAACGATCTTAGCCTTGGGGAAGTTTTCCTGAGCAAAGGCCTCGGCGGTCGATCCAGACTGGACGATGATGGTAGCGTCGGCGTTGTTGAGCTTCTCGCTGTAGTTGTCGGCCGTGATGTCGGTGTTATCGACCTTGGTCACGATAGCCTGATCGTCCATGTAGTAGGAATCGGAGAAAGTGACTTCCTTCTCACGCTCGGGCGTGTCGGTGATAGCCGCGATGGAAACGTCATATTTGGCGCCCGAAGCGACACCCGGAACCAGCGTGTCAAAGTCATTGTTGACGTACTCGACATCCAGGCCCAGCTTGTCGCCGATAGCCTTGATAAGCTCAAGGTCAAAGCCCTGATAATCGCCGTTGTCATCCTTGTACTCAAACGGAGCGTACTCGGCAGAGGTGCCGACGGTCAGCGTACCGTCCTTGACGAGCGCGTACTCCTTGGAGCCGTCGACCTTCTCGACCTTAGCGTCGTCAGAGCTGCTGGAACCGGCATCAAAACCAGAGGTGGCGTTGGACGAGCCGCAGCCCGTCAGTGCGAGGGCGAGTGCCATGGCGCCCGTGGCGGCAAATGCGCCAAGCTTCTTCAGCTTCATAATCAGTCTCCTTCCGGTGACCCCGTTTGATTCAGAGGTCTGCAAAAACTGTTGGATATTATGCGCCCGTTTGGAAGAATCCGCAATTAGAAAACTGATTGAAACAAACCCATAACGTGAATGGAACACTCCACTTTATGACAGTCATTACTGCTGCAATGACCTTAACAGTTTGATTTCAGCCGCATAACCTGCAAGTTCGTTCGGTGTCTCCAAAATGAATGGCAATGCGCGCAAGCGGCCATTCGATACAATATTCTGCATAACCTGCATACCGCCGCCAAACTCTTCACTACCCAGGTAGCCTTTACCGATGCATTCGTGGCGGTCCTTATGGGCGCCACAGGGGTTCTTCGAATCGTTGATGTGTACGGCACGCAAGCGGTCGATACCCACCACGCGGTCGAACTCGTCGAGTACGCCGTCCAGATCATGGATGATGTCGTAGCCGGCATCGCTCACATGGCAGGTGTCCAGACACACGCCCAGCTTGTCCGATAGCTCTGGACGCCTGGCAGCAGCACCCTCGATAATGCGCGCCAGCTCCTCAAAGCTGCGGCCCACCTCGGTGCCCTTGCCGGCCATGGTCTCGAGCAGTACCGTCGTCTGCTGGCCCTCAAACATCACCTGGCACAGGGTGTCGACGATCATCTGAATGCCGGCGTCGGAGCCCTGCCCCACATGCGCGCCGGGGTGGAGGTTGTAGTAGTTGCCGGGCAGCGCTTCCATGCGCCGCAAGTCCTCGGCCATTGCCTCCAGGGCAAACTCGCGCGCCCGCTCTTTGGCCGAGCAGGGGTTATAGGTATACGGGGCATGAGCCACGAGCGGGCCAAAGTCGTTTTGCTCCATAAGCTCGCGCAGGGCCGCCACGTCATCCATGTCAAGATCTTTCGCCTTGCCGCCGCGCGGGTTGCGCGTAAAGAATGCAAAGGTATTGGCGCCAATGGATAGCGCCGTCTCCCCCATCGCCCGATAGCCCTTCGTCGTCGAAAGATGGCACCCAATCGTCAGCATCTCCAGCTCCCCCTCATCAGTTGCGGTGAAATAGTTCCTGTTTGGCCCCTATTCTGCCGCAAACAGGAACTATTCCACCGCAAGTTATAAAAGGGTCATGAGGAGCGCGCTATGCGGAAGGCTTTAAGCGCGGCCGTTACGGGGCCAGGCTGGAAACGTCGGCGCACATCGTCGAGACGCTCGGGAATATCGATGTGTTGCGGGCAGTGACGCGCGCATTTGCCGCATTTAACGCAGTTGCTCACCAACTTGGGCTCGCTCGTCCGCACCGCGCTCGCCGTAAAATACTGCGATAGACCCGTAAACCAGCTGTGCGCATAGCTTGCATTGTAGGCGGCAAAACACCCAGGGATATTGATGCCTTTGGGACACGGCATGCAGTAGCCGCATCCCGTACAGGGCACGCGATTCGATTTTTCAAATTCCGTCAGCACGCGCGCAATGGTATCGAGCTGAGCGCCCGTCATCGAATCCGGCAGGGCTCGGTCGGCCAGCGCCGCGTTCTCATCCACTTGCGCGGTATCGGTCATTCCCGAAAGCAGCATCGTGACCTGAGGATGGTTCCACACCCACGAAAGCCCCCAGGCGGCAGGAGTGCGCAGGCGCGGGTCATGGGCGCCATCGAGCACGGCGCGGGCCCGCGGCGGCAGCTTGCCCGCCAAACGCCCGCCCAACAGCGGCTCCATCACAAACACCGCGAGCCCGCGATCCGCAGCCTCCATGAGCCCCGCCGTTCCCGCCTGATATCGCTCTCCAGCGTAGTTGTACTGGATCTGGCAAAAATCCCAGTCATACGCGTCAAGCATCGTGAGGAAGTCCGCCGCACTGCCGTGGTACGAAAAACCTATCTGGCGAATACGCCCCGCAGCCTTTTGGTGCGCAATCCAGTCCTCGATGCCCAACGCCACCACGCGCTCCCACTGGGCGGGCGAGGTGATGTTGTGCATAAGGTAGTAGTCGATATGGTCGGTCCGCAGGCGACGCAGTTGCTCGTCGAAAAACCGGTCGAAATCCTCCGCGCATTTGCACGAAGCGTGCGGCAACTTAGTCGCCAGCAACACCCGGTCGCGCAGCCCCAAGCGCTCAAGTGAGGCGCCCACGCATGCCTCGTTACCGGGATAGAGATACGCGGTATCCAGATAATTGATCCCCCGCTCCACCGCATGGGAAATGATGGCGTCGGCTGCCTTAGCGTCCGGATGGCCCGGCGCACCGGGAAACCTCATGCAGCCCAGACCGAGAGCGGATATTCGGTTACCACTTTTGGGGTCAACGCGGTATTGCACGGCCCCTCCCTTCGCCATCAGCGCCCCGGCACGGCGAAACACAACGGTCATGCGGCCGAAACATCGTGGAATCGCAATCGAGAACGTATCGTAACGCAGCAGAAATCGAGCCGTCACGCCAGCGCTTTAACATCAGCAAAAAGCCCGATGAAAGGAGCCACCCATGCCCGCGCTCGACCTTTGGAACCTCGCATCCCAGCTCAAAAGCACCGATTATCGCTGGGTCAACCTCACCCACACGCTCTCGTGCGACACCCCACACTGGTTTGGCTTTAAGCCGTTTGAGTCCACCAAGCTCTTCGACTACCTGCCCGGCACGTCCGAAGACATGCTCGCGCCCATGCGTTGCTTCCAGTATTCGGTCGCCTCGCAGTACGGCACCCACGTCGACGCACCGCGCCACTTCCATGTCGATGGCCGTTCCCTTGGCGAGATTAAACCTATCGAGTTTATGCATCCGCTCTGCGTAATCGACAAGCACGAGGAGTGCGCCGCAAACCCCGATTTCGTCCTGACCGTCGAGGACCTCAAAGCATGGGAGGATGAGCACGGTCGCATTCCCAAAGACGCTTTTGTCGCCTTCCGCTCCGACTGGTCCAAACTCGCCAATCTCGAGAACAAGGACGAGGACGGCCAGCCCCACTACCCCGGCTGGGACCTCGACGCCATCAAGTGGCTCGTTGAAGAGCGCAACATCGGCGCCATCGGCCACGAGCCGGCAGACACCGACCCCGCGTCCGTGACCACACGTGAGGACGCCTACCCCTACCCCGGCGAGCAGTACATCCTCTCGGTCGACCGTTACCAGATCGAGGTCATGGACCATCTAGACGAGCTTCCCGCCACGGGCGCTGTCATCTTCTGCACCTTCCCCAAGGTCCGCGATGGCGTCGGATACCCCGCGCGCGTTTTTGCGGTCTGCCCCGCGGCATAAGCGCACAGCGCAATAGTTTCTTTTTCATAACAGCAGCCCCGCGCGCTCACCAAACGCCCCGGCGACATACAATCCATCAGGCGCTCCATATGCGGGCGCCTTTTTGTGAGGAGATGATTCACATGCAGATCAACAAGGTCGCCTTTATCGGCAAGGGCGGCGTCGGCCTGCTCTACGGCAGCATGATTGCCAAGGCCCTCGGCAATGACGCCGTCGAATACGTTATGGATGACGCCCGTTTTGAGCGTCACGCAGGCGACGCCCTTACGGTCAACGGCGAGCCCTGTGCACTCAAATCCGTCCGCGTCAGCGAGGCAACGCCCGCCGATCTGGTCATTCTTGCGGTCAAGACAACCGGACTCGACCAGGCGCTCAAGACTATGGAACACATCGTAGGGCCCGACACGCTCATCGCATCCCTTTGCAACGGTATCACCAGCGAGCAAAAGATTGCCGAGCGCTTTGGCTGGAAGCATACCGTTCTTGGGATTTGCCAGGGTATGGACGCCGTGTTCCTCAACGGAGAGCTCACCTTTACCAACACTGGCGAAATCCGCTTTGGCGCGGCGGCCGGTACGGACCCCGCAACCATCACCGCAATCGACGAGCTTTACACGCGCTGCGGCATCGCCCATACCGTCGAGAGCGACATTGCGCACCGCATGTGGGCCAAACTCATGCTCAACGACGGCATCAACCAAACCTGCATGGCCTACGGCGGTACCTACGGAAGCGCCACGGAGCAGGGATCCGAGCAGTTCCGCTGCTTTGTTTCCGCCATGCGCGAAACGCTTGCGGTCGCCAATGCCGAGGGCGTTGAGCTGACCGAGGCAGACCTGACGCAGATGGTGTACCTCATCGAGGGAATCGACCCCGCCGGTATGCCCTCGATGGCGCAGGACCGCATCGCACGACGCAAGACCGAGGTCGAGGAGTTTGCGGGCACCATCTGCCGCCTAGCCGCCAAACACGATATCCAAGTGCCGCAAAACGAATGGCTCTATTCGCGCATTCGCGATATCGAGGCAAGCTGGTAGCGCTCGACATACCGCAGTCAACAGCCTCAACAGCAAAACCGCCGCAAGGGACACTCCCCTTGTGGCGGTTTCCTTCTTCATCTATAGCTAAAACCAGCTTCGCAGCTGTTAGAGTTGCGAGCCCCGCACACCATCCTCATCATCACGGCAAAGGACGACACCGGCGCTTCCCAGCGCAGCGACAGCAATCAGGGCCCCCACAACGATAGGAGCAGCTCCGCACAAGCCCTGCATGCCCGCGACAAGCGCGGCCGTAGGACCAAGACAACCAAGTGCAAGTGCGACGGCGGCAATAGCGATATCTCGAGCGTTCATAAGACCACTTCCTCCACGGGAAAGACCTTGCTTCTCATGACTTAGTGTGCCCCGCGCCCATATGCGCGGCGTACTGCCACGGTAAGCGCTCTGTTAACTCAAGCACGCACAAAAAACGGGCGTCCTTACGTTGCCCTAAAGCTCGGTAAAGACGCCCATCCGCCAAATATCCGTGTTGCAGAAAAATTACCAGCCAGTGTAGTAGTCGGTGGTTCCGGCTGCGCAGCCGGAGTCATAGACCTTGCACTCGCCCTTGGATCCGGTAAACGTGGAGCCTTGGGCTTTATCGCCCGCGGCAACGACGTAGTAGCCATCGGAATCGCGCCAAAAGCCCTCGGAATCCTGGGTCCACTCGCCCGTGCGGTGGTGATACAACACGTTGCTGCTGTAATAAGTCTCACGACGACCGTTATAGTTATTGACGCCGCTCGAGCGCGTCAGGCCCGAACCGTTCGCGTAATACGCAGCAGGCGCGTAAGACGAGCCGGAGCCGGCGTTGTAATACGAAGCCTGAACGGCTTCAGCGGCCTCGGCTTCGGCTGCGGCAGCCTCGAGCGCCTCGCGCTTGGCATCCTCAAGCGTGGAGCGAAGCTCGTCGAGCTCGGTCGACTTGGCGTCGACCTCCCCCATCGTCAACAGGCTACCCGCACCGTCGATGCAACTCTGCAACACAGCGCGCTCGTCATCGGTAGCATAGTCGCCATACATATTCATAATGATCTGAGCGCGCATCTCCAGGGAGTCGCGCTTTGCCCCCATCGAGGCGTTCCACTCCTGCATAGAGCCATAACCGTCGCCGCGGTAGTCGACGGGCTGCATCAGCGTCGCCTCGGACGGCGTAGATCCGACCGTATCGGATAGTGTTGCCGCGTGGGCATCAGTTGCGCCGGCGCCCGCCAAAAGTGCCACGGTCAGAGCGGCGGAAAGGGCGGCGGCTTTCGGTTTTCGTGAATCGATCCTCATGTAGCTGGAAACCTCCGTAGTGCGTTTTTGCTGCGTTTGAGCTGCGTGTGATTCGATCGCGCTGCATAGTACCCCAAGCAAATCGCGACCTGCGGTTTTACTCAAAAGGCGCACGTCAATTGCGTAAAACTCACATCCTCTCAACAGGAGTTTTCCACAACTCGAATGCATAAAGCGTGTCAAAAACCCTGTTTTTGCACCCTCTCTATGCAAAAAAGGCGCCTGTGCAGCCGTTGTTCGCACAGGCGCCTTGAGCAGGCATTTTATGCAGTTATACCTATCGAGTCGCAAGGGGTCCTTGCACAAGTCGCCTTACTCGTCCAGCGCGGCGAAGGCCTGCTTCAGATCCCAAATGATATCCTCGGCGTTCTCGGTACCGATGGAAAGACGGATCGTGGAGGGCGTGATGTTCTGCTCGGCGAGCTCCTCGGCAGAGAGCTGGGAGTGCGTGGTGGTAGCCGGGTGCACGACGAGCGACTTGACGTCGGCCACGTTGGCGAGCAGCGAGAACACCTGCAGATGATCGATGAACTTCCATGCAGCCTCCTGGCCACCCTTAATCTCAAAGGTAAAGATCGAAGCACCGCCACGGGGGAAGTACTTCTGATAGAGCTCGTGATCGGGGTGCTCAGGCAGGCTCGGGTGATTCACCTTGGCGACGTGGCTGTCGCCAGCCAGGAACTCAACGACCTTCTTGGTGTTCTCGACATGACGGTCGACGCGCAGCGACAGAGTCTCGGTGCCCTGGAGCAGGACCCAGGCGTTGAACGGGCTGATGCAGGCGCCCTCGTCACGCAGCAGGATAGCGCGGACATAGGTTGCGAAGGCGGTGGGACCGGCAGCCTCGGCAAACGAAACACCATGGTAGGAGGGGTTGGGCTCAGCGATCTGGGCGTACTTGCCACTCGCCTTCCAATCGAAGTTACCGCCGTCGACGATCACACCGCCCAGCGAGGTACCGTGGCCGCCGATGAACTTAGTTGCGGAGTGGACGACGATGTTGGCGCCGTGCTCCAGCGGACGGAACAGATACGGGGTGCCGAAGGTGTTGTCGACGACAACCGGCAGACCGTGCTTCTTGGCAATCTCGGAGATGGCGTCGATGTTGGGGATGTCGGAGTTGGGGTTGCCGAGCGTCTCGAGATAGATGACCGTGGTGCTGTCCTTGATGGCACCCTCAACCTCTTCCAGGTTATGGGCATCGACAAACGTGGTCTCGACGCCAAACTGGGAGAGCGTATGCTCCAGCAGGTTGTAGGAGCCACCGTAGATGGTCTTCTGAGCCACCACGTGGTCACCAGCCTGGGCAAGAGCCTGCAGGGTATAGGTGATGGCAGCAGCGCCGGAGGCGACGGCAAGACCTGCCACTCCGCCCTCGAGCGCGGCGATACGGTCCTCGAAGACGCCCTGGGTGGAGTTGGTCAGACGGCCGTAGATGTTACCGGCGTCGGCAAGACCAAAGCGGTCGGCGGCGTGCTGGGAGTTGCGGAACACATAGCTCGTGGTCTGGTAGATCGGCACGGCACGGGAGTCGGATGCGGGATCGGCGCTCTCCTGGCCAACGTGCAGCTGCAGGGTATCGAAACCAAAGGTGTGCTCGGGGTTGTTGATGAACTGGCTCATGATGATCTCCTTGATCGAACGAAAGTAAGTAAAAAGAGAGAAGTAAGTCGCTGTCTCCTGATCACGCCGACGGGCGCAAACAGGAGCCCGGCATTCGTCTTGGTAAGCAATTCATATGCGGGCCTCCTTTCGCGTCCCGATTCCGTGGTCGGCTTAATAACCTACCGCCTTTGTGTGTTTTGAATAGTACGGGCATTGTCCCCCTCGGTCAATCACTTAAAAGCGCTAACTTGTTATCTGTTTTATAGATAACTATCGAAAGGATGGTGTCGATGACCCTTCAGCAGCTTCGTTTTCTGATCACCGTGGCAGAGTCCGGCTCAATCAACGCCGCAGCTCAACGCCTCTATACTGCTCAGTCCAACATCTCAAACGCCGTCAAAAGCCTGGAACAGGAGCTCCATCTGGAGATCTTTACGCGCTCCAGCCGCGGCGTCACGCTCACCAACGACGGCACCGAGCTTTTGGGCTATGCGCGCCAGGTCGTAGAGCAGGCCGACATGCTCGAGGCACGCTACGAGGACGGCGGCACCCCGCAAGCCCGCCTCGCCATTTCCGCCCAGCACTACGCCTTTTCGGTCGAGGCCTTTGTCAACGTAGTCGAGCGCTGCCGCGACAGCAAGTTCGAGTTCATCATGCGCGAGACCACCACATCGCAGATCATCGACGACGTGCGCGCGTTTCGCAGCGACATCGGCATCCTCTATCTGGACGACTTTAATACCCGTGTCTTGCAGAAGGCCTTCGCCGATGCCCGCGCAAGCTTCCATCCCCTCTTCGACGCGACGGTCCACGTCTTCGTCAGCGAACGCCATCCGCTCGCACGCCGCCCTCAACTGTCCCTTGCCGACCTCACGCCCTATACGCGCTACAGCTTTGAGCAGGGAACCTCAAACTCCTTCTATTACGCCGAGGAACCCTTTAGCTATATCCCTTGCGACCGCAACATACGAATCTCGGACCGCGGAACACTTACCAACTTACTTATCACGTCGAACGGTTACACCCTGTCGACCGGTGTCCTCTCCAATGAAATGCAATGGGGCATGGCATCGATCCCGTTAGCAGACGCCCCAACGATGCACGTTGGCTACATCATGCACGACGAGCGCAAGCCCTCTCTCCTCTTGCAGCAATACCTCGACGAGCTCAACCGCATCATCCATGCCAGCTAACAGTCGGAAGACGGGGCAGAAATCGTAGATTGCTGGCCCCCGGCGGGCATGGCGCTACAATGGTCACTCACATGAAATGCACTCAAAGAAAGGAAACCCGTGAAGGTCATCATCTATACCGACGGCTCGGCCCGATCAAATCCGGGACGCGGCGGCTACGGCGCCGTGCTCAAATACACCAACCCCGCCGGCAAGACCTTTACCTCCGAGCTTTCGCGCGGCTACGCCAAGACCACCAACAACCGCATGGAGCTCATGGCCGTTATCGTGGCGCTCGAGGCACTCAACCGCCCCTGCGAGGTCGAAGTCCATTCCGATTCGCAGTACGTCGTCAACGCCTTTAACAAGCACTGGATCGACGGCTGGAAAAAGCGCGGGTGGAAAACCGCCAACAAGCAGCCCGTCAAGAACCGCGACCTGTGGGAGCGCCTACTCACCGCCAAAAGCAAGCACAAGGTTGAGTTCATCTGGGTTAAGGGTCACGCCGGCCACGAGCTCAACGAGCGCTGCGATGAGCTCGCCACCACGGCGGCCGACGGCAGCAACCTCGATATCGACACCGGCTTTAACGAGAGCGACCTGTAATAGCGTTTTCGTACAGCTTTATATCCCCACGCGCTACACTCATCCTGTAGACCAAACAACGCAAGGGGGACGTATGCTGCGCATCGCGACCATCGGCACATCCATGATCACCGACGACTTTATCCAAGTCGTCAACGCCAACGACCAAGCCGTGTTTGTGGGCACGCTTTCACGCGATGCCAATCGCGGTGCTGCCTTTACCGCCGAGCGCGATGGCGAGCGAAACTTTACCTCACTCGATGAGCTTGCGGCAGCCGCCGACGTCGACGCCGTCTATATCGGCAGCCCCAACGCACTTCACTACGAGCAGGCCCTTGCCTGCATCGCCGGTGGCAAGCACGTCATCGTCGAGAAGCCCTTCTGCGCCACCGAAGCGCAGGCGCTGGAAGTCTTCCGCGCTGCCGAGGCAGCAGGTGTCGTGGCCCTCGAGGCCATGCGTCCCCTCCACGATCCCGCCTTCCACGCCATCGAGGACGCCCTGGGCGAGATCGCCCCCATCCGCCGCGCCTCATTGCGCTTTGGCAAATATTCCTCGCGCTACAACGAGATTCTCGCGGGACGCGCCACCAATATCTTCGACTGCAATATGGCATCGGGTTCCCTCATGGACATTGGCGTCTACACCGTCGAGCCCATGGTCGAGATTTTCGGCATGCCCTCCGGCCTTACGAGCATGATTACTCTGCTCGACCCCACCACGCGACAGCTCACGCACGGCCCCATCGACGGCTGCGGATCCATCCTCGCCAGCTACGGCGGTGGCCGTATCTCCGTCGAGCTCGCGCACTCCAAAATTACGAATGACCTGCTGCCCTCGCAGATCGAAGGCGAGCGTGGCACTATCCAGATCGATCATCTGTCCACGCCCCGCAACGTCCGCATCGACTACCGCGGCGACGTCGTACGTGGCTCGGCGACCGAGGCACCGCGCGAACAGGGCGACAACGGCCGCGTGCTCGACCTGCCCGAATCGAGCAACACTATGGAATACGAACTCACAGACTTTATCAGCGCCATCGGCGGCATCGATAACGTTAAGGAAGAGATTTGGGAGACCCCGGCGGGACGCCACGAGCTTGGCCACTACCGCGATGTCACGCTCGTCTCACTGCGCATCATGGATGCCGTGCGCCAGCAGGCCGGCATAACCTTCCCGGCCGATGCAGGCAAGCAGGCATAGCGATGGGTCTCTTCGATACGTTCTTCTCCAGCGTCACCGGTGGCAGTCGAGAGCCTCAAAAACCATCAAACGTCGAGCTCGAGCTGCGCCGCAGGCTTACTGTGCTCGCAAGCGACGAGGCCACTCAAGACGCTCCCCTGCGCTATTTCCTGCGCTGGGAGGGGCAAGTCCAGGGCGTCGGTTTTCGCTTTACCAACACCAACCTCGCGCAGGCACGCGCACTCACCGGCTGGGTGCGCAACATGGAAGACGGCTCAGTCGAGATGGAGATACAGGGGGCTCCGGCAAACATCCTATCTCATCTCGAGGCGCTTCATGCCTCCTACGAGCGCATGGGAACGCGTTTTCGCCTCGTAGACGCCCAGACCCGAGCCCCACTTGCCAATGAAGACGGTTTCATTCCTCGTTATTAGTATTGTGTGCTAAATACGGTATCATTTACCTACGACCGTTGATAGAAAAGAGGCGAGGCGCATGGCGGTGCAAAGAAGGAATACCAAGCAGCGAAAGCTGGTTCTCGACGCCGTGCGCCAAAGCTATAACCATCCCACCGCCGACGAAATTTACAACGTCGTGCGCGCGCAGGATGACAAAATCAGCCGTGGTACGGTCTACCGCAATCTCAATCTCTTGGCCGACGCCGGCGAGATCCTCTCCATCAAGACGCCGGGCGGCAGCCGCTTCGATCGCACGATCGAGCCGCACGCACATATCATCTGCACCTCGTGCAGCCGCGTCATCGACGTACCGCTCCCCTTCGATGCCCAGCTCGACGCCAAGGCATCCGAGCAAATCGGCTGGCACGTCACATCGCACTACACCATCTTCGAGGGTCTCTGCCCCGACTGCCGGTAGATGTTTGGGACATGCCTACACAGCAAGTAGACGACGCAGTTCTTCTTCGACCGTGCGCGCGTAGCGGACGCGGTCGTTGATGCCGCGCATGCTGGGGTTGCAGCTCTCCATCAGATAGGGATGGCCCACCACGTTGAGCATGTCACGATCGTTCTCATTGTCGCCAAACGCCATCATCTCATCGGGCGAAATCCCCAGGGCGTGACCGTAATCGGCAAGCGCGGAGCCCTTGCCCGAATCGAAACCGATAAAGTCCGTCCATTCGGTTCCCGATGTCATGACATCGACTCGATCGCTAAAGTGGCGCTCGAAATACTCCAGCGCCGCCTGCTGCTCCGCCTCGGGCGTCTGGAAGGCAATCTTAATGACGTCCTCGTCGATGTCTTCGGGACGGTCGACTACCGCCACATCGCAGTGGACCTCATAACGCAGGTGGTCAACAAACGCATCGTTGCCGCCCATGGTGTAGAGGTGCCCCTCACACGAAAGGGTCACGTCGGCATGGGGATACGCAACCACGGCATTCGCGATATCCATAGCAAGGCTACGCTCCATGGAACGCTTGACAACGGCACGCCCCTCGCTCATCACCAGGGCTCCGTTTTCGCATACATAGGCGAGTTCATCGGCCACCGGGGCAAACAGGTAGCGCAAGCTCGCATATTGACGGCCGCTCGCCGGCATAAACACGATACCGCGACGATGCAGCTCATCAATGAGCTCAAAGGCCTCGGAACGCGGCTCGCGCTCCCCCGGATGCAGCAACGTGCCGTCCAAATCGCATGCAATCAGCTTGATTCCCTCAAGACCCATATGCTTCCCCCAAAGCCTCCTATCAACAGCAAGACGGACTTTGATTGGTCGCCCCTCAAAGCCCGTCTTGCGCATACGCGCGCTTAGCCGCGCGTCTTTTTTACGATGGTAAAGTCGGGAGCCATGCTCACGACGACATCCGCCGCGCTCGATGCAAAGCGTCGGTCCGCATCGAGTTCGCGGGTAACCACCGAGAGCCGAACACTCTCGACACCCCGGAGCATACGGCCCAAAACAGGCTGCACCGGCGTATACATGCGCACGGTATGCTCGTCCGAGTCGCCCCGGAAGAGCGGCGCATGCATGTTGCCGATCTCCCAGCACGCATGCGCGAGCGCAATCGGATCCATGCGGTCGACTTCGACCAAATAAACCTCGGCGCTGCGCAGGCGCACGACAACCGCCACGGGCACCATGCCCGAACGGTCAATGGCGAGCACGTCGCCATCGGCAAGACGACCGCCGTCGGTAGCATCCAGCCGAACATCAATCGTGCGCCCCAGCTCCGTCACGCCCACAAACGCGCATACATCGGCCTGGTCCCAATCGAGCAGCAGCTCGTCAACTTCAAAGACGCCGCCCGACTTCCGGCGAAGCAGGAGTTCATAGGACGGATCGTTGAGATTTCCCAAGCATGTCGTCGAAACCAGGCGTTCAGGCATACTCTAACCCTCGACCTCAACGAGCTCGATATCAAAGTTGAGGTCCTTGCCGGCCAACTCGTGGTTGGCGTCGAGCGTCACAGCCTCGGGCGTCACGTCAATGACGACGGCGGGAACGGGCATGCCGCTCGGCGTGGACAGGAAGAGCTTCATGCCCTTCTCGATCTGCTCGATGTTGGGAACCTGCTCGGCCGGGAAGGTCAGAACCATCTCGGGATTGTGCTCGCCGTAGGCATCGGCAGCAGGAATGTGCACGGTCTTCTTCTCGCCCACCTGCATGTCGACAACAGCGGCGTCGAAGCCCTTGATCATCTGGCCGGCGCCGCAGGTGAACTCCAGCGGCTCGCCGCGATCGTAGGAGCTATCGAACTGCGTGCCGTCGTCGAGCGTGCCGCGATAATGAGTCTTGACCTTCTTGCCCTGGTTGGACATGGTAACCTCCGTGATAAGGGCGGCGCACAACGCGGGCCGCCGTGAACATATGGCGCTAACTATACCCTAGTCATACAATTCAAGGACAGTTTGCAAAGAAACGCTGCAACCGGAGGAACCATGGCATATCCCGTATTTGACCTACACTGCGACACCGCCGACCGCATCGGCTGGGCCACGCTCGATCTCGACCTGCGCTTTACCGCCGGCACCGACGGTTATTTCCCCGGCGACGAAACGCATCCGCAAGATTTCGACCTCATCGAGGGCAACGCCTGCGCCATCTCGCTCGCAAAGATCGGCAACACGCCGTGGGCACAGTGCTTCGCCACGTTTGTCCCCGACGAGATTCCCACCGCCCACGCCGCGCGCTTCCAGGCGCAGATCATGGCACACATGAGCGGCCAAGCAATGCTCAACCACGACCGCATGGTCAACGTACGCAACGCCGCAGACATTCGCCCCGCGCTCAAAGACGGCAAGGTCGCCTGCATCCACACCATCGAAAACGCCACGTTCTTTGCCGAGGACCCCGCGCTGATCGAGGTGCTCAAGAGCCTGGGCGTACTCATGTCGTCACTCAGCTGGAATGCGCAGGGACCGCTCGCGAGCGGCCACGACACCCACGCCGGTCTCACCGCCGCCGGTATCGAGGCGCTTACGCAGATGGAGCACGCCGGCATGGTGCTCGACGTCTCCCACCTCAACGATGAGTGCTTTGACGAGGTTGTCGCCCATGCCACGCGCCCCTTCGTCGCCAGCCACTCCAACTCCCGCACCGTCTGCGGCGTCAAGCGCAACCTCACCGACGACCAGTTCCGCACCATTCGCGACATGGGTGGCATCGTCGGCCTCAACTACTGCAGCGAGTTCCTTTCCAACGACGCAACCGACAAAACCGCCGCAGACGTCACCTTCGACCAGCTGGCGGCACATATCGAGCACTGGCTCGACCTGGGCGGCGAGGACGTCATCGCGCTCGGCGGCGACTGGGACGGCGCCACGGTGCCCGCTTTCCTCTCCGATGCCAGCAAGATGCCCGAATTCCAGAACATGCTTTCCAAGCATTTTGGCAAGACCGTGATGCAGAAGCTCTGCAGCGACAACGCGCTTGCTTTCTTTGAGCGTTATTAAGAGCGCAATTATTTTCGCATCCCTTGAGCGGGCCGGCATGCCGAGCGGTCGACATGCCGGCCCGCCCCCCCCAATCTGAAGGATCACATTTGACGCAGCAATTTACGATTTCCGTATCCCGACCGGATGGGACGGCCTTGCCCGTCATCGTTACCAAAAAACGCGTCAAGAACTTCAACCTACGCGTCACATCGAGCGGTGAGGTCCACGCCAGCGCACCGCTCGGTGCCGGTCGCGAGCGCATCGAAGCGTTTGTGAAGCGCAACAGCGCCTGGATTATCAGCCGACTTGCCCAACGTGAGCAACGTCAGGCGACAGCGCGAGAGCCGCTCAGCCCATCGTCCATCATTGCACTTTGGGGCAAGCCCATCACGGTACAGGACGCACTCGATCACAACTTTGCATCGCCCGCACCGCGACCCAAGCAGGCCACCTTCGCAAGTTTTATGGGTACCGACGAATCGGACGAAAGCCCACAGGCCAAGCGGCGCGCAATCCTCGACGGCCTAACGTCCGACGAGCTCCAAGCCCACATCGACCAGCTCTACGCGTCCGAGGTCACCGCAGCGCTACGCGACATCGTGCACGCGTACGAAATCGCAATGGGCGTCACCGTGGCCCGCGTCTCCGTGCGCAGCATGAAAACGCGTTGGGGCTCCTGCACACCCAAAACCGGCGCCATTCGCATCGCGCGCGAGCTCGCCGCCTACCCCGTCGAATGCCTCGACATGGTTGTCGCCCATGAGCTCGTCCACTTGCTCGAGCCAAGCCACAACCAGCGGTTTCACGCCCTGCTCGACACGTACTGCCCTAACAATAGAGCTCTGTCGCAGCGGCTCAAGCAGCCACCCCTCAACAAGCTCTAGCGTCGACTAGCGCACGCGCTCGATCTCGACGCCGCAGCTTGCCAGCGGCAAGCCGACAGGCGCCCACGGTTTATCGAGCTTTATGCGCACACCAAGCAGCGAGGGATAACGGCGCAGCAGCATCTGGGCCGTCCCCTCGGCTGCCGCCTCGATGAGTTTAAACGTATGCTCGCGCAGATAGCCATCAACATCGTGGCACACCGAGCCGTAGTCAATCGAGGCATCCAGGTTATCGTGCTCCCCCGCCGCGCGCAGGTCGGCATAGAGCACCAGAGAAACGATGAACTTCTGACCCAGCGCGTTCTCCTCGGGATACACGCCATGGTTGGCAAAAACCTCAAGGCCGTCAATGGCAATACGATCGGCATGGCGCAGATCGTCATAGCTCACGTGAGGCACCGCCGTTGCGGTGGATATTTCGCCCCTTCCACGGCGAGCGAGCTCGGCGCCTTCAGTCTTGGTGGCATTCTCGGGCAGTTTCTTGTTACTCATCGCGATCGTCTCCTTCGTTTAGAACCCCGACCGCGCAAATCAACTACACGCGAATCGACAGGTTCTTTTTATCATCGCTCCAGTTGCAAGCATTGCGCGCGGGGCATGCAAAGCAGGCGCGCGACGCTTTGTCGGCTGCATAGAGCAGACGCTCAAGCGGTTGGCTGCTCACGCGCAGCTTTCGATGGCCCAGAATGGCCGTCTTAATGGCTGCGGCATCGGCCGGCTCAAACGCCATGTCATCGGGCATGCCACCGAGGATCGCATCAGCGACGCGTTCGCTTGCAACATCATGGGATATACCCGATTCATACTGTTCATCTTTGCCGATATCGTGAAGAAGTGCCGTGGCGTAGATGACCTCGCGGTCAAATTCGAGCTGCTCCTCGAGATTCTTGATCCACATAATGCGAGCGACATCGAGCAGATGGTCAATACCGTGGCGGCAGAAGATGCGCCCCGATTCCAACTGTGCAATGTTGCCCAGGTGCCGCCGGAACAGCCCGTTGGTACAAATGTAATCAATGCGAGGCATGGCGCCAAAGGGGGCCAGGCCCGAAGCCATAAAGCCGCGACGCGACGTCCCCTCATCGGTCTTCGATGTAAAGTCGTTGACGACTCTCATGGTTAGCGGTCCAGCATCCTAAAGAAACGCTCCTCGAGCGCGGGATCGGTCTCAAAGACGCCGCGGCGAGCGAGCGTCACGGTCTTGGTGCCGGGCTTTTGCACGCCACGCATCGTCATGCACATATGCTCGGCCTCCATCAACACAATCGCTCCCTGGGGAGCGAGATACTCCATGAGGGCATCGGCAACCTGCGCACACAGCTGCTCCTGCAGCTGCAGACGGCGGGCATAAACCTCAATCGTGCGAGCAAGCTTGGAAAGCCCGGCCACCCGACCGTTAGGGATATAACCAATGGCGGCCTTGCCATAAAACGGCAGCAGATGATGTTCGCACAGCGAGTAGAACGTGATGTCGCGCTCGATAACCAAATCGTTCGAAGCGACGGCAAAGGTTTTGGACAGGTGCTCCTCGGCACTCTGGTCCACACCGCCGGCGATCTCGCCATACATACGGGCAACGCGCGCCGGGGTCTCCAGCAGGCCCTCACGAGTTGGATCCTCGCCTATGCCCTCAAGCAACAGCTTAATGGCGGCCTCGACTTTTTCCTGATCGACCATCTGGGCCTCACTTTTCCGATTTCACGTTCGCACTATGGTACCACGCCCTCCGGCATCGACCACAAGCTACATAGTATGGGTCGAATAGACCGGATCATCGCGCCAAAGTTCAACCGCATCACAAAGCGCAACGCCCTCGCGCTCAGCACGGGCGCGCGTAGCGTTCATATCGATCACGCGCTGGTTGCTCGAGCCCCTAAAGCGCAGCGTGATATCGTACAGGTCCTGAACAAACGGGCCGTCCACCAACATGTCGAGGCAGGCAAAGATGCGGTCCGTCACCTCGGTATGATGACGACCACCCGGCATAAGCTCCTCGAGCACGTCACCGGTAAAGCACCAAATGGTCTTCCCCGACCCCACTGGATAGGCCGCGCGAACACGCTCGACAAACTCAACGAGCCCCGCCTGATTCTCGGGCTCCATGGGCTCGCCGCCCAGAATCGTCAGACCATCGATAAAGGGATGATCGAGACTCTTGATAATCTTGTCCTCGACGGCACGATCGAACGGCTCACCCGCAGCAAAGTCCCACGCAACAGAGTTAAAGCAATTCTTGCACCCACGACGGCACCCGCTTACAAACAGAGAAGTACGAACGCCTTCTCCATCAGCAATGTCGAAATACTTAATGTTCGCGTAGTTCATAGGTAACCTTCCTGGGGGTCTGGAGTATATCATCCCGTCCTCAAACATTCTCGGCCTTCGGCCTGCGAAACTGCGGGCGGGACGATATACTCCAGACCCCTCGCGAGCGATACTCAATGAACTCAGCGAACATCGAGTATAGGGTTCGAGGTCCAATAAAAACAATGCTGCAGCTCAACCGTTATCGCAAGCAGACCGTTGTCGCAGGTCAACTCATTTCCGCTAAGAACTTCGAAGAGTGAGCAGACCGCATGCTGCATCTCAGCTACATCAACTTGGCTGCCCCGTAGCGAGGCCCCGGACCTTTGCTCGATATGAGTTCCGCACGAACAGGAGGCGCCAGTGGCGCCTCCGTCGTGAGCCAGGACTGTCCGAAATAGCGAGTAAAGGTCCGGGGCCTCGCTACAGGGCAGCCTGGGATGGTTATTAGAGATGCAGCACGCGGTCGCGGATCTCCTCGGTTCGGCCCTGGTTCCAGAACTGGGTACCGATGTAGCCGCACGTACGACGAGCGACGTTCATTTTCTCCTGGTCGCGGTTGCCGCAGTTGGGGCACTCCCACACCAGCTTGCCATCGTCCTCAACAATCTTGATCTCGCCATCGTAGCCGCACACCTGGCAGTAGTCGCTCTTGGTGTTGAGCTCGGCGTACATGATGTTGTCGTAGATGTACTGCATCACGCGAATGACAGCCTTGAGGTTGTCCTGCATGTTGGGAACCTCAACGTAAGAGATAGCACCGCCCGGCGAAAGCTGCTGGAACATGCCCTCAAACTTAAGCTTATCGAAGGCATCGATCTCCTCGGACACGTGGACGTGATAGCTGTTGGTAATGTAGCCCTTGTCCGTCACGCCCGGGATAATACCAAAACGGCGCTGCAGGCACTTGGCGAACTTGTAGGTCGTCGACTCCAACGGCGTACCGTACAGCGAGAAATCGATATCGCTTTCGGCCTTCCACTCCGCGCACTTGTCGTTCATGCGCTGCATGACGGCCATGGCAAACGGCGTGCCTTCCTTCTCGGTGTGGCTGTGGCCCGTCATGTACTTGACGCACTCATACAGGCCGGCATAGCCAAGGCTGATGGTAGAGTATCCGCCCACGAGCAACTTATCGATCGTCTCGCCCTTCTTCAGACGCGCTAGGGCACCGTACTGCCAAAGAATCGGCGCGGCATCCGAAAGCGTGCCCATCAGGCGCTCATGACGGCACAGCAGAGCACGGTGGCACAGCTCAAGGCGCTCGTCGAAGATCTTCCAGAACTTGTCCATGTCCTGATGCGAGCTCAGCGCGACATCGGGCAGGTTGATGGTCACAACACCCTGGTTAAAGCGGCCATAGTACTTGGGTTTGGTCGGGTCATAGTTCAGCGCGTTGGCGACATTGTTAAAGCCGTTGCCCGAGCGGTCGGGCGTCAAGAAGCTGCGGCAACCCATGCAGGTGTAGCAATCGCCGTTGCCGGCGGTCTCGCCCTTCGACAGCTTGAGCTCGCGCATCTTCTTCTCGGAGATGTAGTCGGGCACCATGCGCTTGGCGGTGCACTTGGCAGCAAGCTGGGTCAGGTAGAAGTACGGGGAATTCTCGTGAACGTTATCGTCCTCGAGTACATAGATAAGCTTGGGGAATGCCGGGGTAATCCACACACCGGCTTCGTTCTTAACGCCCTCATAGCGTTGACGAAGCGTCTCCTCCACGATCATGGCAAGGTCGTGCTTCTCCTGGGGCGTACGGGCCTCATTGAGATACATAAAGACCGTCACGAACGGCGCCTGGCCATTGGTGGTCATAAGGGTCACGACCTGATACTGAATCGTCTGGACGCCGCGACGGATCTCGTCACGCAGACGGTCCTCAACGACCTCACGGACCTTTTCGGCAGATGCCGAAACACCGAGCTCCTCGAGCTCGCGGGCAACCTCGCCGCGAATCTTTTGACGGCTCACCTCAACAAAGGGGGCGAGATGGGTCAGCGAAATAGACTGGCCGCCGTACTGGGAAGAAGCAACCTGGGCGATAATCTGCGTCGCGATGTTGCAGGCAGTCGAGAAGCTATGCGGCTTCTCGATCAGCGTGCCCGAGATAACGGTGCCGTTCTGGAGCATATCCTCCAGGTTCACCAGGTCGCAGTTATGCATGTGCTGGGCAAAGTAGTCGGAATCGTGGAAGTGGATCAGGCCCTCGTTGTGGGCATCCACGATCTCCTGGGGCAGCAGCACGCGCTGAGTCAGGTCCTTGGAAATCTCGCCGGCCATGTAGTCGCGCTGAACGGAGTTGACGGTCGGGTTCTTGTTAGAGTTCTCCTGCTTGACCTCTTCGTTATTGCACTCGATCAACGACAGGATCTTGTCATCGGTCGTGTTCTTCTGGCGCTTCAGGCTCTGAACATAGCGATAGATGATGTAGTGGCGGGCGACCTCGTAGCAGTCGAGACGCATGATCTCGTCCTCGACCAAATCCTGGATCTCCTCGACCGAAACGGTGTGGCCCGCGTTCTCGCATGCCTCGGCGACGTTTTGCGCCGCATAAACCACCTGGCGGTCGGTTAGACGAGAGCTCTCCTCGACCTCCAAGTTTGCGGCGCGAATCGCATTGACGATCTTATCGATGTCAAAGACAACCTCGGTGCCGCTGCGCTTGATGATCTTCATCCTCTTGCCTCTTTCGCGTCGTAGTCTCATTGCGCTTCAGAGCCAAACGATGCCCGGCAGGGCTTGCCCCTGTCTTGCGGCGCCGTCGCGCAATCTGTGTTCTCGATAAACCATAGGTCCTCATGCGGACAATCCTCGCGGCCGATCAAGCGGCTCAAAGATCTATCCAAATGGGGCAAATAAGGTCCTCGTTCTCTGTCCGCCATCTATCATACGACAAAGAGGCATCTATATCCTGTATTCTTTTTTTAGTTCAAACACAACATATAGTGTTTCAGCAGGTCAAAGCAATTGGTCATTTTGCAGACGCATTAATTATGAGGGGTTCTTGGCAAGTCGGTAAAACGTTACCAACACGGCTACCTGCATGGCAGTTATAAAACCCCCTTAGTCAAGCCGCTGACAAATCCTACCAAAACCAAGCCGCTCACGCCAAAAGAATCCAAAAGATTATGCTTGACCAACATGTTGCGGTCGTGCCTTGCCGAGCCCCATGTAACCGCGGCACGAATCCTTGAAAGATATGTGTATGCAAACAGAGAAGATGAGAGTTTTCTCGGATGACTACTGAGAAGCATCCCAGAAGATCAAAAAACTCGAAATTTGGTGACGTATTTGGCGACCCATTTGGCGAGCAAAACAAAACAGCCCAGAGGCTAAGCCTCTGGGCTGCGAACATTTGGTGGGCGTTAGAAGATTTGAACTTCTGACCTCTTCCGTGTCAGGGAAGCGCTCTCCCCCTGAGCTAAACGCCCAAATGGAGCGGACAACGGGGCTCGAACCCGCGACCCCAACCTTGGCAAGGTTGTGCTCTACCAACTGAGCCATGTCCGCTTACGAGGATTAATCTTACGTGATACCCGCATCCTATGCAAGAACTTTTTTTTGAAAAGTTTTGCGACGCCCTCTCGAACCTCGCGAAGACATCAGCCACCACGGAAAGCGCGAGCAAACGCAAACTCGCCGCAAGAGGCCCCCTACAACTCAGCGAGCATGATCCAGGCAGAGCTGTCCTGCGCAAGTCTGCCGTCTGCAAGCGGTGATGAGGTGAGCAGGACCTTGCCCGCCGGCAGCTCCACGGGTGCTGCACCGAAGTTCGTCACACACGCCCAGCCGTTGTCGCGGCGATAGGCGATGACGCCGCCCTCAGCGCCCTCGGCACCATCCGCAAGGCCGGTGCGCCCGTCAAGATCGAGCCACGCAAGATCGTTAGCGCACCCGCGCAGCTTGCGCCGCAGCCAGAGGGCGTCACGATAGAGCGCAAGCATCGATGTCGGGTCCGCCTCTTCCCTATCGGCAGCGTAATCGGAAAACCATGCAGGCTGCGGCAGATGGGGCGCCGCATCGGCGTCCATCGGCGAAAATCCAAACGATCCGCCCTGCGCGGGATCGTCCGTCGCCACCCACGGCAGGGGCACACGACAGCCGTCGCGCCCCTTCTCGCGCTTCGATCCGTGCGTATTGGTCGCAGTGGGATCTTCGAGTGCAGCCCACGGGATGTCAGCCACCTCAAAAAGGCCGAGCTCCTCACCCTGATACACGTATGCCGAGCCCGGAAGCGCCAGCTCAAGCAAAAGGGCCGCCCGCGCGCGGCGCTCGCCGAGTTCACGGTCCTCGTCATAAGACGACCCGTCGCGTAAGAGCCAGTCGAGCGCAATCTGGTGGTAGCGCGTCGCCTTGATCTGCGGCAGGGCGAAGCGCGTCGCCACACGAGGCACGTCGTGGTTGGAAAGTACCCAGGTCGAGGCGGAATCGGATTCGATGGCTGCCTTCAAGCCCTCCTCGATTGCAGCGTGCATGTCATCATAGGCCCAAGTGGCCTTGGCGAACTCAAAGTTAAATGTCTGGCCAAGCTCGCTGGGGCGCGCGTAGAGATACTGGCGCTCGGGCAGCACCCACGCCTCGGCAACAGCGCTGCGCGGCGGATTATAGCGGTCGAACACGCGGCGCCACTCGCGATAGATCTCGTGAACCTCGTTGCGATCCCACAGCGGATGGGTGCCGTCGTCAACCATGTCATCGCCCTCGGCGAGATGCCACTGGTCGAGATCATCGCGGTCGAGATCCTTGGCGAGACCGTGCGCCACATCAATGCGAAAGCCATCGACGCCTCGATCGCTCCAAAACGCCAGGACGTCGCAAAAGAACGCGCGAACCTCGGGGCATGACCAGTCAAAGTCCGGCTGCTCGGGCGTAAACATGTGCAGATACCACTGACCGTCCGCAACACGCGTCCAGGCGGGGCCGCCAAAGTTGGCATTCCAATTGGTGGGAGGCAGCTCGCCATGCTCGCCGCGACCATCACGGAAGATATAGCGGGCGCGCTCGGGCGATCCGGGGCCGGCGGCAAGAGCGGCTTTGAACCAGGGGTGCTGGTTGGACGAATGGTTGGGCACGATGTCGACGATGACCTTGATGCCGCGCGCGTGAGCCGCGGCGATCATGTCATCGAAGTCGTCAAGCGAGCCGAGACGTTGGTCGACATCGCAGTAGTCCGCCACGTCATAGCCGCCATCGACAAGAGGCGATGGGTAAAACGGGCTCAGCCAGATGGCCTCGATACCCAGCCGCTCAAGATAGTCCATCTGCTGGGTAATGCCCGCGATATCGCCCAAACCCGAACCAGTCGAGTCCTTAAACGAGCGCGGGTAAATCTGATAGATCGCGGCATCGGACATCCATGAGCGCGAGGAGGACTTTTCTGTAGCCATGGGGTGTGTCTCCCTTGCAACGAGGTTTTGTGAGATGCCCACGATGATACGCCCAAAGCTGACATTCACGGCAATCAACGCCGCAGCCACGCCCCAAACGCTCGCCCCCTCTCGGGCTCGAGCCTCCTGGGACGAATCGATCGATTAGTGAAAAGAACGGAAGACTTACTCCCCCGGCCACGACAGACACTATGACCCAATCCGAGGGCACTAAAAAGATAGGAGCCCCCGCTCGTGACCGCGGGTCGGGGCTGCGAC
>NZ_JAQLDQ010000012.1:2466-58380 GCF_028209395.1 Collinsella aerofaciens | reverse complement strand
ACCCCGGAGGAGTTCCGGAATCAGGCCCTCGCGGCCTAGTCGCTATTTAGGGCGTCCAAGATTTGGGACGCAGTTCACAACGGGACGGGCCTTTTCTGTTTTCGAATGTCAGGAGTGACAAGCGCAGCTGTTAAAACTGACAGTCAGCGCACGAACGCTAATCCACGCGCTTGTCGCCCATAAAGAAGAGCGCCACCGTACCAGGTCCGGTGTGCGAACCGATCAGAGTACCGATGTTATTGATCTCAATCTTGCCTTTAAGCTGCGGAACCTGTTCCTCAATCAGCGCCGCAACGGCCTCGGCATCCTCGCGGCACGCCGAGTGCGACATGATGCACTTACCCGAATAATCCGCACCGTCCTGCACATGTGCCATCATGGTCTTAGCCATCTCGGAAATCGCGCGCTTCTTAGTGCGAATCTTCTCACGTGGCGACAGTCCACCTTCGCAATCGACCGTCATAAGCGGGCAAATCTTAAGCGCCGTGCCGATGATCGCGCTCGCAGCCGAAATGCGACCGCCGCGCAGGTAGCTCGACAGATCGGTCGAGAAGAACCAGTGGTGAAGGTTGAGTTTATGCTCCTCAATCCAAGCGGCCGTCTCGTCGAGCGAAGCGCCGCTATCGCGAACGTCGGCGGCACATTCCGTCAGCAGGCCAAAGCCCGAAGACGCCGCTAACGAATCGATGACGCGCACCTTGCCGCCCTGGGGATAGCGATCCGCGAGCATCTGCGCCGCAACGCAGGCCGATCCATACGTGCCCGAAATACCCGACGACAACGTCAGGTGCAGCACGTCTTTACCCTCGGCAACAAACGGCTCCCAAAACTCCTCGTACTCACCCACGCTCACCTGAGACGTCTTGGGCATGGCGCCCGCGGCAATCTGGGCAAAAAACTCGTCCGGCGTAATCGACTGATACAGATCGTCCGTATAGACAACATCGTCAATCTCGTAATGAAAACACACGACAGGGATATTGCGCGACGCGAAGAACTCACGGGTTCGATCGGCGGCGGATTCACAGGTCAGGACAAAATCACTCATATGAGGCTCCTTAAGTATTGCTGCGCAAATTATCGCACAGCAAGCCTAAATACGATACATATGTCCGCTATTTACCAATGCGAACCATTTGCATCCAATATCTTTATCATGAACATCCTCATCCCCGCCATGGGCCAACGTGGGCAAAATCACCCGCTTCGTCTCCACTCAACCGCCATATCTACCTCAACTAAATCGATTTACCAAACCGTTCAGCCGACAATTCAGCCGCCGGCGCAAAATCGAAACAAAGCCGGCGCATACTGGTAAACGCTTGACGCTGTTTTATCAGTTTTACCATCCATATCGGAAGGTGTTTCATGGTCGCATTCGATCGCAATCCGCAAGACTTTAAATATCTGCGTCTGTTGTCGAGACAATTTCCCACCGAGCAATCCGCGTTTACCGAAATTATCAATCTCTCGGCCATTCTCAACCTGCCCAAAGGCACCGAGCATTTTATGAGCGACGTGCATGGCGAGTACGAAGCCTTTATGCACATCCTCAACAACTGTTCGGGCGTCGTGCGCGAACATGTCGACGAGATTTTTGGCGACACGCTCACGTTTGACGAAAAGGGCGAGCTGTGCACGCTCATCTACTACCCGCGCGAGAAGATCGAGCTGGTCCGCAGCAAGCGCGAGGACTCGCCCACCTGGTACAAGACCATGCTCGACCAACTCATTGTGGTTGCCCGCTCGCTTTCGAGCCGCTATACGCGCTCCAAGGTGCGTAAGGCCATCCCGCGCGATTACGCCTACATCATCGACGAGTTGCTGCACACGCATCCGGACGAGAACAACTATCGCGTGCGCTATCACGAGCGCATCGTTGGGTCCATCCTAGAGACCGCAAGCGCCGACGACTTTATCGAGTCGCTCGCCTCGCTCATCAAGCGCCTGGCCGTCGACCACCTGCACCTGGTGGGCGATATCTTCGACCGTGGCGGCGGCGCTGCCAAGATTATGGACCGCCTGCTCACCTACCATTCGCTCGACATTCAGTGGGGTAACCACGACCTACTGTGGATGGGCGCTGCGGCCGGTGAGCCTGCCTGCATCGCCACGGTGCTGCGCAACAACCTGCGCTACGACAATTACGAGATCCTCGAGAACGACTATGGCATCTCGCTGCGCGAGCTTGTCGCCTTTGCCGATGCCACCTATACCGCCGGTGAGCCCATCAGCCCGCTGATTAAAGCCATCAACGTCCTGCTCTTTAAGCTCGAGGGCCAGATTATCCAGCGCCACCCCGAGTTCGACATGACCAACCGCCTGCTGCTCGACAAAATCGATCACGACGCCGGCACAGTCACGCTTGCCGACGGCAGCGTGTGGCCGCTCACGACCAGCGACTTCCCCACCGTCGACCCGACGGACCCCTACATGCTCACGCCCCAGGAGCAACACATCATCGACAAGCTCGTGTCCGAGTTTGTCACCGCCGACCACCTGCATCGCCATATCGATTTCCTCTACACCCACGGCTCGATGTATAAGGTCGCCAACGGCAATCTGCTGTTCCATGGCTGCGTGCCGCTCAACGAGGATGGTACCTTTAGCAGCATGAACTGCCTGGGCGCCTGGCACGCAGGCCGCGATTATCTCGATTTTTGCGACCATATCGCCCGCCGAGCCTGGCGCGTCGGCGACCACGATGCCCTCGACTGGATGTGGTACCTGTGGATCGGCTTTAACTCACCCGCCAGCGGACGCCTGGTGCGTACCTTTGAGCGCGCCTATATCGCCGATAAGAGCACCTGGGTCGAGCCGATGGACCCGTACTTTACGCTAACCAAGTCGCCCTCGGTCTGCGACGACATCATGCGCGAGTTCGGCGTTGCCCCCATGGCATGTTCGCCGACCGGTCACATCATCAATGGCCATACGCCCGTCAAGACTACCAAGGGCGAGCAGCCCATCCGCGCCAACGGCAAGCTGCTGGTCATCGATGGCGGTTTCTGCCGCGCCTACCATCCCAAAACAGGCATCGCCGGCTACACGCTCATCTCGAGCTCGCGCGGATGCCGCCTCAAGTCGCACCAGGCCTTTACCACCGTTGCCGAGGCGCTCACCCGCAATATCGATATCGAGAGCGAGACCAACCGCTTTGACGAGGCCGACCGCCGCCGCATGGTAAGCGACACCGATACGGGTGCCAAGATCCGCAGCCAAATCCAGGACCTACGCCAACTGCTCGATGCATATAGAAACGGTGCTATCGAGGAGCGCGCCTAGCTCCACCCGTGGGGATTGGCTAAACTTGCTGAGTTCGTCATCCCCACGGCGCTGCGGCGCCACCCTAAGGCAGGTACCATGCAAAAGCTCTTTGCGCAGATCATGAAGTTTGGCGTCGTCGGCGTCATTGCCACCGTCATCGACTTTGGCATCATGAATCTGCTCCACTACGGCCTGGGTCTTAACATCCTGATCGCCAATACCAGCGGCTTTATCGTTTCGCTCATCTTTAACTACGTCGCGAGCATGAAGTACGTGTTTGCGCACAAGGAGGGCATGAGCCGCCGCCGCGAGTTCATTATCTTTGTCGTGCTGTCCGTGATCGGTTTGGCTCTCAACGACGGCATCGTACTGGCCCTCAACGCCGGCCTGGGGCTCGAAGCCAATATCGCCAAGATTTGCGCCACCGCACTGGTCATGGTCTACAACTTTGTAACCCGAAAGATCTTCCTGGAGGGCGAGGAGACCAAGTAACCCGGCCTCCTCGTTGCACTACGGGGCTCACGGACGATGTGCGTCGAGCGCTGCGCTGTTCGTGGGCCTTGCTCGTTTACGGAAGGATTTACAACGTTTGCGGATTGTCTCTTGCAAATTTGGCGAGTTCGTATAGTTCTTGCCAAAGACCTTACGTTTCCCATGCAAAAGCTCTAAAGTATCCTCTGCTCGATTCGTCAATGCATTGGATGTGATTACGTGCGCAAGGCACTGGCACAACCTCATACCAAGCAGTTCTTCAAGTTCGCTGTCGTGGGTCTTATCTCCTTTGGCATCGACTGGGGTATGCTCATTGCGCTCGTCGAGCTGTTCCACCTTGACTTTTTGATGAGCACCACGGTCTCGTTTACCACATCCGTCGTGGTTAACTACTGGCTCAGCATGAAGTACGTGTTCGACCACCGCGAGGGCATGAGCCGCAAGCGCGAGTTCACGATCTTCACCATCCTGTCGGTGATTGGCCTGGGTCTCAACGACCTGTACATGTTTGTGGGCGTCACGTTTTTGAGCATCGGCTACCAGGCCATGAAGGCCATCGCCACGTTCCTGGTCACCTGGTACAACTACTTTAGCCGCCGCCTTTTCCTCGAGGGCGCACAGTCGTAGACGACCCAACATAATCTCGCTTCGCAGCCGGCTGGAATTCACGTTCCAACCGGCTTTTTGTTTACAGAGAGACCCGGCGACCCAGTCCCATTCGCATGAAATACGGGCGGCTCGGATGTTGGTCCGAACCGCCCGTTTGGCGCGTTATGTCGAGGCATCTAGCCCGTTACGTAATACCAAACGACTGTGTCGCCATTGGAGAGAACGTAGTTGCTGCAGGCCGTGTTGGGCGTTGCGCCGTTGACGGAGTACATCCAGCCGCTCGTGCCGCCGTGCTCCTTCTCGGCCAAGCCGCCGATAGCGGCGACATACGTGCCGTACGACGTGCCGCGCGCATTCACGGAAAGCCCTAGGGCGCACAGGGCATCGTAGACCGTAGCGCCCTTGTTAAAGGTGAAGGTGCCACTAGAAGACACAGGATTGCCCACAGCGCTCGATGTGACCGAGACCGTTACCGTGACGTAGCCAGGCTGCTGCGAGCCGTCCTGATTGCCCGCAGAGGCGCCGCCACTGTTGGATGCAGACCCACCGCCGGACGCCGAGTCGCTGCCCGAAGAAGAGCTCGATCCACCGGCGAATTCGGAGCCCTGTCCGGCAGACGTGTTGCTGGACTTCTTGCCGCCTTTGCCTTCGGACTTCTTCTCCTTCGAATCCTTGTCAGACTTCTTGTCCGAAGATTCAGACTTGTCCTTGGAATCAGATTCATCCGAGTCCTTGGACTCGGAGTCCACAGCGTCAGAAGACGAGGAGCCCGCTGCCTCCGTCTTGCGAGAGGCGGTAGAGCCAGAGCCGGCAACGCTCTTCCCCGCCACGGCCCGAGCGATCCAATCGATGGACCAAGCACCGCTGGAAGAAGGTTGGACAAAACCCAGCGACACAACGATCAAGACGATGCAGACGGCCGTCAGGGCGCCAAAAAGCGCCTTGCGCCGAGGGGCGGACGCCGCCGAAGCGGCGTCCTTTTTCTTTGCATCGTCAAGCTGGATGAACGACGAGTCGGGCTGCTTGGACTCGGCGTCCTGAGGCTTATTGGACACAGCCCTCACCTACCGACGCTTGGTAAACACGAACACACCGATGACTGCGAGACCGATCACGCCGGCCGCCACGCCAACAATGGCGAGCGGGTTGAAGCCAGACTCCTGTGCCGGAGCAGCAGCGGACTTCTTAGCAGCGGTCGTAGCAGACGAGCCCGTATCGGACTTGCCATCCTTCTTGCCGGACTTATCGGAATCCTTCTTGGAATCCTTATCGTCCTTGGTCTCGGTCGTGGTGGTCGTGGAGACCGGCTTCTGACCCGGCGAGACAGCACCGCCGGACTGCTGCCCGTTCGTACCGTTGCCAGAACCGGAGCCGCCATTGCCGCCAGAACCGCCGTTGTTGTCAGCGGCCTTCTTGATCCACTTGGCATACAGCGTCATATCAGCCGTCACCGCAACGCTAAAGTCATACGCCTTTGTACAAGCTTCATCGGTGTACCAACCAGCGAAGGTATAGCCCTCGCGCGTCGGATCGGTCGGCTTGCTGACAGTCGAGCCCGAAGCGGGGGTCTGACCATTGACCGACGAGCCGCCCTGAGCATCAAACTTGACGCGATGTGCCTGAGATTTCACACAGAAGAGATGGCCCGAATCGTTGGTGTAATACAGATTGCCGAACTGATCGCAGACAACCGAGGCCATGCAATAGTTGGCATATCCAGAACCGGGAACGAACACCTCGGTTGCCTCGGCATCGCCCAGCTTGTACATGTACACGCCACCGCCGGTAGTGTAGTTAGGCCAATTGCCCTTGGCGCCGTTCAAGGTGAAATATACGTACGTCTCGCCATCATGTGTTGAGACGAGCGGCGTGCCCTTGGACTCAAAGCCAAGCTCTTCGCCATTGGCCTTCGTAATCTGCTTCACACTCATATCGGAGAGGTCAATGATCGAAAGCAGGCCCTTAGCCTTAGCCTTAGCCTTAGCCTTGGCCTTGGCCTTCCAATTGTTCACGGTTGTCCCGCCAATAAAAGCATACTTACCACTGAAAACGGGCGTCGAAGTCGAATAAGCGGCAAACTGAACTTTCGCGGCCTCAGTAATGGAACCATCGGAACCAATGGTCAGCTTGTGCAACGTACCATCGTCGCGCGTAACAGCATATATATAACCGTCATGAACGGTAAGCGCCGAACGGATGTTGCCACCAGACAGCTTAATCGAACCAACAAGCTTTGACAGATCGGCAGAATATACGCGCACCTGGCCATAGTCGCCGCCAACGACATAGTAGCCATTTACCATCAGGCCGCCAGACCAGTAGTAACCTCCGTCAGCGACGGAGGCGCTACCGGCGATGGCGCCCGTGTGAATATTGATGCGCCTGACCGTACCGTTTTGCACGTCATTGCCATTGCCAGACCAATAATCAAGGGTGTTGATATAGACGTAGTCGCCGTCAACGGTCAACGAAGACAGGTTCTGCTTCGTAAATGCATCGGAATACCAAAGCGTCTCAAACGTTTTCGCCGAAACAGCCTGCAGATAGCCGCCGGAAAGCGGAATCAAAATAATGCCTTGCGCAATAACAGGACGGCAGGTGGTATCCATGGAAGAGCCAAGCTCAAGAGATCGCAGAACGGAACCCGTCTCGGGATCAATCTCATTCAGGACAGCATTCCACGTCTTTCCACCCCATACCGAAGCGCCCGTGACAAGGTATACCTTTCCGTTCGCGACAATGGGGTCAGACGCAGAGGCGCTTGCACCTGCCTTCTGCTGCTCTTCGGTCAGAAGATTAAGTGCCCAAGAAGGCGTATCGGTCTTTGTTGTAGGCGTAAGGGCGTCCGTCGAGGATCCCGAGCCACCGTTCGCAAAACCATTCCATGCCGCATCGACATCGGGATGCTCCGTTCCGGGATTGGTAGCAGGAGCCGTCGAGGGCTTCTGCGTGCCGTCACCCTTAACATAACGGAACTCGACGCAATCGCCGTTCTTGAGGTAGTAGCTCGGAGCACCGACGCTCGCATACCCATTGTTTACAAAGAACGACCAGTAGCTGTACGGCGCGGCGCTCGTTGTGCTCAGCACGCGGCCATCGGGCATCGTCGCACTCGTAAGACCCCATGCATTTGCTTCGAGGTTCGTGCAACCGGCAGCCGTCATAAGCTGCTCGAGCACCGACTCGGCCGTCGTGTCTTCGTCGGCAGGAAGCGTGAGCTCGGTCAAGGGCGCCACCGATTGCTCGGTATAATCGCCGTCAGCATCACTTGCGGAAACGCCCGTGACCTTGGCCGTCACCGTAATGGTCTTGCCCTCGTTCGGGTTGTCGAGCCCCGTCGTTCCCTTGACGTTTACCGTCGCAGAAACATCCAAGCCGGCAAGCACCGCGTAGTCCGAATTGTCGGGATAGCGCTCGGCATAACGGGCAAAACGCTCACTCTTCAGACGGCCGCTAATTGTGACTTTCGTGTTGTATTCGGGCTGAGTGAAGATAAGGTTCTCATGCGCGATAACCCTCGGTTTGCTCGACTTGAGCAAACGATAGGTGTTCTCCGTGCCGCCGGGGAGCTCACTGAACACGAAGCCGTAGTGGCCTGCAGCCTCTTCGGAGGAATAGCACCAGTTAACTGCATACCCCTGACCGTACACCTTCAACGGCGCATGCAAGTTCCCCGTTACATTGGACGCATCCTGCCCGTCAAGAATACCCTGAGAGAATGTTGACTTTGCAAGGCTCAGGTGGAACAGCTCGGCATCGAGCTCGTTCTGGTCCTGCGGGGCAATCGCAAAATCGAGGGTCTTACTAGCCGTGACCTCGGCGTTAGACTTATCGGTCACCGTGAGGGTGATCTTGGTCTTCGCTGCCTCGGTGCCAGGCAGCGGCTGATAGACCGTGCCCTTGTAACCGTTGAACGTGATGTCATCGGTGCTGGCGGAGTACTTGACCTCGTAATACTTGCCGTCGATTTTGAGCGTGCTCGTGCGCGGCATCTGCAGGTCGGCGGTCAGGCCATCCTTGTTGGCGGGCGCGTCGGTGCCGGAGTACTTGATGTTGCCGTAGGTAAAGGCCGCATCGACCTTCTCCTGCAGCGCCTTCTTGTCGGCAGCGACCTTCTCGGGATCGCCCTTGACGGTCACGGTGAAGTCGTGCGAGCCGGCAAGCTTGATGTCGCCGCTCGTAACCGTAACTTTGGCGGTCAGCGCCACGTCTCGATCGCTCGATGCGCGCGAAACCTTACCCGTCTTATCTTCCCAGCTATAACCAGAAACAAACAGGCGCTCGGTATCGGAGCTTGTCCATTCAACAGAGAATTTCTTTGCGGAACCCGCCTTGTACGGAAGCGTGACATTTTGGGTCACGCCATCGGCGGACTCGCCCGCCGCGTAGCCAATCTGCAGGGATTCGGCGGCTCCGTCAAGAAGGTCTTGCAGTTTAGCCTCGTCCCAAGCCACCTGAACCGTCTTGTTGGGCTGGTAATACTCGGTCTTCTCGCCGTCACGCGACAGCTCAAACACCACATCGGCACTACGCAGACCGTCGATGTTGTAACCGGTGTAGTCGTTGGGGTCAATGTAAAAGAACGTCACATCGCCGTTGGTCTTATCCTGGGCGTCGGAGATACCGACCGTGGCCTTGTTATCCTCAGCCTTAAAGGCAACGCCGCCCTCGGAGACCTTGACGTCGATATCGGTGAAGCCCAAATCGGCAAGCTGCGCCTTCAGAACATCGTTGACGTTGCCGCCCTTGGCGCTGTAATCAACAGCGATCTGCTTATTGGCATCGTTGAGCTTTTGGACTGCAGCCTCGAGCGAGCCCGCGGCGATAACCTTGTTGGCGGAGACGAGCTCGACCGTCGAGCTACCGCTCGTGGCGACAGCCTTCAGATACTTGCCCGCGGCAGAAGCCGAAACCGTCGCCTCGGCGCCCGACATATCGGACAGCAGCGTCCAGTCAGCCGCGGGAGCCTTCGCGTCGTCCGCCGCATACCAGGCAACAGTCGCCTGGTCGGTGACGTCGATACCGTTGGTGGCCGAACCGTCGGCGCGCTTGGCCTGCGCCGTCGCCTTGACGCTATCACCCGAGGCGAGATGGACCGAATCGCTATTGATCTGCGGGCTGGCGATCACGCGCAGCAGGCTATACTCCCCCGCCGCGGTGACGCTATCGGACGAAACCCATTCAACCGTGTTGTCGAGAGCGCTCGCCGTAACTTTGATGCGCCTGCCGACAAGCGCATCCGTAAGAGTCAGGCTGCCATCGGTCTTATCGATGCCGTCGGTGAGCTCGGTCCAATCGGCATCGCCCTCGCCCTTGGCATACCACGCCATGGTCAACTCGGCATCGTCGGGCACGTCCTTCGTCGAGCCCGACCAGCTACCCGGAACCTGCACGCTCGGTGTGATCTTTGAGCCCACGCTGAGCGTAACGTTCTTATCGGCAAGCTCAATGCCCGCCACCTTGTACTGGCCCTTAAGCGTCACGGGGCCGAGCGGGGCAACGGACTGCGCGCCGCCGTAGGAGCTCTTCTTCTGCGTGCTGGAAACGGTGTTTTCGCTCGTCACCTTCACGCGCAGATACTTGCCAGCATAGGCGGCATCAACGGTATAGGTGGCCTTGGTAGCACCGGGGATATCGGTGTAAGCGGAGTCGTAGCTCGAGCTGCTATTTGCATACTGCCACTGGTAGGTCACGTTATCGGTGCGGTCGATATAGTTGTAGCGCGAACCGTCCTTTTTGCGCACCTTAGTCTTGAGCGTATCGCCTACGTGCACGCCATTGGTAGCAGGAGAACCCTCGAACTGCACGTCATAGAGCTCCACTTGGCCCGCGACGGAAACGGGACCCACCGCATAGTACGGCTTCTGCTCGCCATAGCCGCCGTTGGCCTTGGCCACGACGTAGTAGCCCTTAAGGGCGGCGGTCACCGTCAGGGTGTTACCGGTCTCACCCTTGATAGGCGTGTCGCACTTGCTTGCGGTGTTCGAGGTGCCCTTATACCACTGCCACGTGACATGCGAATCGGCGGTAACGTCGGTGGAACCCGCCTTGGCGGTCGCCGTAATCGTAGAACCAACCTCGACTTTGCCCGAAGTCGGGCTCATAGTCACGCTCGTAACATTAATTGAACCGGTAGCCGCAACGAGAGCGCCCGTGTTGTTGGCCATGCTCGAAGAGCCGATCTTCGAGGACACCTTGCACTTGAGGTACTTGCCACCTAAAGCGTCGGTAAGCTCGAGGGTCTCACCCGTGGCACCCGCAATGTCGGTATACGTGCCACTCTTGGTGTCAGAGCTCTGCCACTGATAGTTGAGCTTGCTCGCGTCGACGAACGCGCCGTACGCGCCGCCCTTCTCCTTAGCGCGGGCCTTAGCGGTATCCCCCACCGCAAAGACGCTCGTATCGTCCTTGGTATTGATGATGGACACGGCCGAAATCTCAACCGCACCGGCCTGTTTGACCTTGCTGGAAGTGGTCTTGTTCACCGTGTTGACGCCAGCGTTGGCCTCGACCCTGATGTACTTGCCCTCAAGGTCGTCGCCCACCACGAGCGAAGCACCCGTCTTGCCCTCGATCTTGGTAAAGCCCGAGTACTGCGAGGTGGATGCGGACCACGTGTAGGTAACCTTGGCGTCGGCGGGGGCTTGCTGATAATAGCTTATGTACGGAGTCGCCGTCAGGGTGTCGCCTATGCTCGGCGTGTCGCTACTCAGCTTGACGTTGTTAAGCTCCATCTGCCCGGCACCCAGCACGGGACCGGGGATGTTGTTGGCATTGATACCCGAGCCGGAAGAAACGGACGGCCCGTAGTAGTCCTTGCCATCAACCGTTACCCTGCAGATGAAGTATTTGCCTTCCATCGCGGCGGTGACGGTGAGCGACTGCTCGTGGCCTACGACCTCGGTGTAGTCGGCGACATTGCTGCTGGCCCTAGTCGTACCGGCGAGCCAGGTGTAAGTCCAAGTGCCGGGATTGGCAACGGACTCAGTCGAAGTGCCGTACCAGTCGTCCTCGACCTCATCGTACATATTTGCCCAAAGCGTCTCACCGGCCTTGAGCGCGCCCGACTTCGTGGAATAGGAGCTGTCCTTATCCTTGGTATCCTGGATGAAGACCTTGGCCTCGCTCGAAAGCGTTGTGGCAGACGCGGCGGCAACGGCGTTCTTCTGCTCCGAAGCAGCAGGCGTCGCAGCAGAGTTCTCGGACTCAGTCGCGTTGCCTGCGGCGGTGTCGGCACCATTCGCGGCACTCGCAGTTGCGCCCTGATCTGCGCCGGCGTCATCGGCAGCGGCGCTCGCCGCCGCACTGTTCGCGCCGGTGTCGGCAGCGGTGCCATCGTCGGCCGCCGCGCCCTCGCCGCCCGTCGCAGCCTGCGCCACGGCCTCGGCAATGCCCTCGGCGCCCCCGGCCCAAAGTTGCGCCGGCGTGGTGCCAAAAGCCATGGCAAAAGCCAGGAACGCCACCAGACCGCGCTTGGCTACGCCGCGGGCAATCGCTCCATGACGACGCCACGAGGCGCGTTGGCACTCATCCTCAAACATATCCATTTGTCTCCTATTGTCTGAACTTGGGACATTGCCCAGCGGCTGCCCCACGTCATCGCGCATGTTGCGCTCGAGTTCCCCCATCGGGGTCCCCCTTCCCTCCAGAGCCCAACGCGTACCGGCGGCATGCGCCGCGGTCGCGCACAAGATGGGAGGCGATCCGACTTAACCTTACCGACCCGGGCGCGCCGTCCGATCTGCGACGCGACCATCCCGGGCCAAGAGGAATTACGGTTACTGGTACAGCCGGGGACTTGCACCCCGATTCTCCCAAACGCACAGGAAAACCGCGCATTCGTGCGTCTCCGCACCACCATCTAGGCCATCGATTATTACTGTCGATATGGTAGCACGCAAAAGGGGCCCGCACACAGGCGAAGCCCAAGGTAAAAGCTATGGTTTGCGATAGGAAGGGCTGTCGGCGGACCTTGCAAGAATAGCCCGTTTCAAAACTATGCCGGATTACGGGGATGATTCAGCACCTCGCAACCATATCTGCCATTTTCGAAAACCAACGACTCATCTACCTGCGGTTTTAAAAGCGCGAATTTCGGCATGGTCGAGGTTCGGCACTCCAGCCCCGTAAACCGGCATAGTTTTGTTCGGACCAGCCCACGCCGGCGCGACGCAAGGCAAAATAACCCGTTTCCCCGACCCCGGGAAATCGTTAATGCTTGCCGCCGTGACTGTTGCGCCAGATCTCGCGGCCCAGCATCAGCGCCAGCACCAGCGCGCTCACGTAGCCCATAAAGCCAATGACCGGGATACCAAACACAACCGGCTCGATACGCGCGTAGTACACCACCGACGAACCGATAAACAGACCGGCAATCACAATTGCCATCGACATGCGGTCGATAATTCCACCCAGCTGTCGCAGCGCCTTATCGCTGCTCATAATCTGCGTGTTCACCTTAAGCTGGCCGCGCGTGAGCATACGCGACGCCAAGCCCAGATACTCGGCCGCCTCGAGCGAGCCTTTTGCCGCGCGATAGCTGCTCGCGGCAAGATCGCGCCCCATATCGCGCATGCGCGCATAGGTGCTCTTCTCGTTTTTGATGTGCGTCTGGATAATCTGGATCATGTTGACGTTGGGCATGTACTCGGTCAGCAGACCCTCGAGTGTCACCATGCCGCGGGCAAACATCGTCACCACACTCGGCAGCTCAACGTCGTTTTTGCGCGCCAGGTTTAGCAGCGAGGTCAAAAACTCGCCGATATCCAGGTCCCTAAGGTCGAGGCCCGCAAAGTCGGCAACGATAAAGTCCAAATCGGACAGAAAGGCCGAATGGTCGAGCTCGGCCGAGTCGCCGCGCGTCACGGCAAAGCGCATAAGCGAATCCTTGAGCTTGGGCACGTCGCCCTCGGCCACGGCGAAAATCATGTCCTTAACGATACCGCGGTCGTGGCTCGACATGCGCCCAACCATGCCCAGGTCAATAAAGTAGACGATGCCGTCCTTGAGGATGATGTTTCCCGCATGCGGGTCGGCATGGAAAAAGCCGTCATCGAGCACTTGCGTCGAATAGTCCTCGACAATCGCCGAGCCGATCTTTTCCAGGTCATAGCCCTCGGCCACCAGGCGCTCGGGATCGGCAATCGAGATGCCGTCAATGTAGTCCATGACCACGACGTGCTCGGTGCAAAGGTCCAAGTAGGATTTGGGACACGACACGCCATGGACGCTCTTATGGAACTCATAGAAATCGTTGAGGTTTTTGGCCTCGGCCAAAAAGTTGGTTTCCTCGCGAAACGAGGTCCACAGCTCTTCGACCACGCCGTGCAGGTCAACAAACTGGTCGGTGTTGACGAACTTTGAGACGATACGCACCACCGAACGGATGATGTCGATATCCTGAGCCATCACCTGCTGCGCGCCGGGGCGCTGCACCTTAACGGCCACGTCCTCGCCGGTCACCAGGCGGGCACGGTGTACCTGCGCGAGCGACGCGCTTCCGAGCGGATTGGGGTCGATCGCGTCGAACATCTGCCCCAGGCGCTGGCCGTACTCCTCTTCCAGACACCGGAGCACTACCTCATACGGCACCGGCTCTACATCGGAGCGCAGACGACGCAGCTCGTCGCAAAACCGCTGCGGCAAAATCTCGGAGCGGTTAGCCAGAATCTGCCCCATCTTGACGAACATAGGGCCGAGCTCTTCAAGCAGACGACGCAGGCGCACCGGCGTGAGGTTGTCCCACACGCGATACTTTTTGATCAGGCGAACGATCTGCCCAATGCGCTCACGACGACCTGCCGGCGTGAGCTGGTATTCCTCATCCGGCGCCATCGCGTCGGGCTCCTCGGGGACCATATCGACAGCGCGCGGCTTCTTGCGAGCGCCCGAGACGGCGGCATCGACCTCGTCGACAACCGCCGCCTCGTCACCCAAGGGATCTTGATTGTTGTAATCGGTGGTGGAATCTGCCATCTGCGCTACTACTCGGCCTCTTCGGCATCCTCTGCATCGTCGGGCTCAACAGACTCGACGGGCACCGAAGTCACGTTGTCCTCGACCGAATCGACGATGTCGCGCACATGGGCCAGGAAGGCCGTACGCTCGGGGGCGGTCATAACGCGGACGCGCGCCAGGATGAGCTCATCGAGCACGCGCTGCGCCGCAGTCTCGCCCTGCATGCCCAGGCGCTCGGTCAGGTCGGAGATGGTGCCACCCGCCTGCTCGAACATATCGGACACGCTGCGGGCGATATCGGGGGTGCCGGCATCCTTGCGGACCTGCTCGCCCTTGGTACCGAGGTCGTCGAGAACCTTCTTGCCGCCCTCGACGGCAACGGCGGCGGCGCCGAAGCCCACGTTGATGGCACCGTTAACAAGCTGATCGAGTTTCATAACCATGGTTGGCTCCAATCATGAACAACTGCATTGGACTTCTTGTACCCAAGATTGAGTAAACGACACAAAATCGTTTTACCGCCAAGATAGAAATCGAGCGGGCCAAAGCCTTTGACGGCGTTTGCCCCGCTCGTTCGCTGCAAGGTTGCCTTTACCTTACGTTGTCGTTCATCGCGAAGGAGTTCTTCATGGCACAGCTCGTGGTGTAGAGCACCTTGCCCAACAGAGCATCGGTCTCCACCCGCACGCGCTCGGCAAACTCCTCGTTGGCGCGGGCGAGCTCGGCGGGCACCTCGGCTTCGGGCAGCGCGGCCACGGCGGCATCGACGTCGTGAATCTGCTTGTGGCCCATGCCGCCGACCTTCTCCTGATAATCCTCGACCGCGCGACCGCACTCATGGAAGCGAACATCGGCCAGGGCACCGATCAGGCGGTTGGCCCAATAGAAATTCTCGGACGTCACGCGAGCCTGCGTGCCGGCATAGTACTCGGGCATGGTCTCGACATTGGCGTACAGCGGTACGAGCGCGTTAAACGAGTTGGAGCCAAACGCCATCCACTGCACGGCGCGATACGCCGGCTGCGCATAGGGGCGCAGCTGCAGCACGGCAAGCTGGCTGTTGCGGTTGATGCCGATGGGACGATAGGCGCCGCGCGTGGCGGGCGTGCCCTTGCTGCCGTAGCAGTCGTACTCCGTGCCCTGGTAGTGGCTCGAAAGCACGTACTTGATGTCCTCGATGGTCACCTTGCGCTCGGGCACGCGGCTCCAGGGAATGTCGTCGCTCTCGGGCGTGTAGTCGGCGTCGGGACCGTCCCACACATCGCTGGGGTTGAGGCAGCGCTGCATATACCAGGCGCGCGGCGTGTTGTAGACGTGATCGCTGTCGCTGTGCGAGCCAAAGGCCTCGCGCGGGTTAAAGACCGCGGCGGGAACGTCACCCTCGACGCCCAGCGTTAGGTCCAGATGCCACTCTGCCATCCAGGAGCGCAGGTCGGCAGAGCACATGTGGTCGACCTGAGCGCCCTCGGCGTCGTCCAGGTCAAAGCTGTCAATACCCAGCTGGTTGGGCATGGTCACATAGGCGTCATCGGGCACGCGCTTGGCGATCCAGTGGTGGCCGCCGATGGTCTCGAGCCACCAGATCTCGTCAACGTCACTAAAGGCGATGCCATTGTTCTCGTAGGTGCCGTAGCGCTCGAGCAGGTCACCCAAAATACGCACGCCGTCGCGGGCGGACGTGGCGTACGGCAGCACCAGGGTCACCATATCCTCCTCGCCCAGTCCGCCGGGCTGGGCCGGAACATAGCCGTCCTCGCCCTCGTTGCCCTTGGCGGGTACATAGTCCACGAGCGGATCGGCGCCGCGGACGCGCTCGTTGGTGGTGAGTGTCTCGGTTGCGGACATGCCAACATTGAGCTCGTTGAAGCCGGCCTCGGCCCAAATGCCATGGCCCGGGACAACGTCGGGGACGCTCGTGTAACGCATGGGGTTGTCGGGCAGCTCAACGGTCAGGTGGCTCAGGACACTCGTGTAGACACGCGGCTGCTCGTCGGGATGCACCACGCGCATGCGCTTGGGCTCAAACACCCCGTTGGACGAGTCCTCGTTGCGGGCGACAAGCGTCGACCCGTCGTAGCTCGCGTTCTTACCAACCAAAATCGTTGTGCACGGCATGTGCATCCTCCTTGAGCGAAGAAATCAAACGGCAACAGTGTATCGCTTCGGCGCAAAAAGGGCGAAACCACGGCCACAGCAACCCCTGTGTGCAAAAAATGCCAAATATGAGTACTGACACCAATTTAGTAGCAGCTATTTTGCCGGGCGTGGGCGTCGAAAGTCTACATTTGTGCAAAAGTTAGACTATGTAATTCCTCAAAGGTCCAATAAAATAGGCTCCCTATCGATACTAAATATCGTTAGAGAGCCAAAATGACCTAAATTATATGTGACTAGCTTGGCAACAGTACTCATATTTGGCATTTTTTGCACACGGCGTGTCTCGGGAGTATATATCTAACCCCCTAATCAGCCAAAAATGCCTAGTTCAATGCGCGCTCCGCCGCCTCGATCACGTGTTTGGCGAGAATCGCCGTCGTCACTGCGCCCACGCCGCCCGGCACGGGCGTGATGGCGCCAACAACCGGCTCCACAGCGTCAAAATCAACGTCACCGACCAGCTTGCCAGCAGCCTCGTCCCAATTAATGCCAACATCGATGACCGTCTGGCCCTCGCGAACCGCATCCGCGCCAATCGTGCGTGCGCGTCCAACCGCGGCAACAACGATGTCGGCAGAACGGCACTCGGCAGCAAGGTCGCGCGTATGCGTATGGCACATCGTCACTGTGGCATTGCGAGCCGTAAGCATGGCGGCAACGGGACGGCCAATCACCAGCGATCGACCGACCGCCGCAACCTTGGTACCATCCAGCTCAACGCCGTAATGGTCCAGCAACGCCAACACGGCCTCAGCCGTGCAAGGAGCAAAGCCCACTCCACGACCCGAAAGCGTGGTAAGCAGCGAGGCCGGCGTCATGGAGTCAACATCCTTGGCGGGATCGAGCGCCGCGGCAACTGCATCCTCGTCAAGACCGGCAGGCAGCGGGCGAAACATCAGACAACCGTGAACAGTGGGGTCGGCATTGATGTCCTTAATAGCCGCCAGCAGCTCATCCTGCGAAACATCGGCAGGCAGCAATACGCGACGAGCTTCGATGCCCACCTTTTCGCAGCGCTTGAGTGCACCACGCTCGTAGGACAGGTCGTCCTCGCGCTCGCCCACGCGAACGATGGCCAGCGTCGGCACAACGCCGCGCTCGCGCAGGGCGGCGCAGCGGACGACGAGCTCCTCGGTCAAAGCACGGGCAACGGGAACCCCTTTGAGCAGCTCGGCCATGGCTATCCCCTCTTCCTTGCGGCGTCAGCGGCGCGGCGCGCCAGAGCATCGGCGCGCGGTAGCCACGTATCCAGCAGCTCATCGCACGCCGCCTCGAGCTCCTCGGCGCGCGCCCGGTCTTTCATAGACGTGGTATTGGCAAAGAGCGTCAGGCTCGCACCCTGCATGGCGGCGCGGCAGAATACGGCGCCACACGCCACATCGGACAGCAACTGGCGCGAGCCCTTGTCTGCCATGTCCTCAAGCAGCGCCAGCGCACGACCGCACGCATCCATAATGCGGTACGGCGGCATGGCCGCCACGTGCAGCGCATCCTGAATCGCGGCCGGTCGAGCCGGATCCTCGCGCGAAATACCGTACGCCGCAGACACCTGGCCGTACGCACGAACGTCCTCGGCGACCAGACCCACAAGTTCCTGTGCCAACTCGTCTGCCTGGGCGAATGCGCGCGTCAGATCGTCCGCGCGATCGGCAAGCGCGGGGTTCGTCGCGCCATAGCGAGCAACCATCCCGCACAGCGAGGCGCCCAGTGCTCCCACAAACGCACTGGCGCTACCGCCGCCGGGAACGGGCTCGCGTGCAGCCAACGCCTCGGCAAACCCTCGGCAGGTTTTGTCCATCATCTCTTGGCTCATCGAAACACCTCTGCCCACCGCGCCGGCCACCATGGGCCGCACGCATAATAAAAAATGGGACAACGACGCCAGGAAGCGGTTGTCCCATTCATCGATCTTGTCCAAGCCAGTCTAGCCCATAAGACAAAGACTGTCAGGAGCTCTGGCTATCGGCGTTTCCGATTGCCGGCTATAGGCACGGATGCCTAGTCCACCTGAAACGTCGGCAACAGCGTGTCGATAATCTTCGACCCCATGTCGCGGTTCGCGGTCGAGTACTCCAAATGCGCCGTGGCAATTGTCGAATCCGTGACGATCGTCTTTTCGTAAATGATCGTATCGCCCTCGCGCCACGAAACCACGTACCAGTTGTCGCCCTCCGCGGTATAGAGGTCGGCCTTACCCGAGGTGTCCTCATCGACAAACATCTCGTGTGCAGTTTCGTCGTTAACGTTGACGTAGCCAAACAGGTTGATTACAAAGCCCGTCTCCGGGTCCTCATACCTAGCGCCGCTGCCGTTGGGAGTGTCTTCCATCTCAAAGCGATTGGGAATCGACATGCTATAAGGATGCATGTCGTTCGTGTACGTATGCACGTCGGTTAGGTAATCGTCCGAATCGCCCGAACCGTAGTATGCCGACTCGTCCTCGGGAACGGCCTCGTCATCGGACGACGAGGATTCCTTGGACTTGGACTTGTCGCTCTTCTTCTTGGCAGAAGAATCCTGCTCGTCCGAAGACCCGGTATCGACCACCGAAATCTGCGTGCCGGAACTCTTTGACCCGTTTAGCACCGTAAGCGCAAACACCGTGCCGCCCCCAAGGAGTACCACGGCGGCACACGCCACCGCGATGACAATCGGAGCTTTGCTCTTAGGCTTTTGAGGTGCGGGCGCGACCGGCGGCATCGACTGGGTCAGGCCCGGGCCGGACGTGGGCGCAGAAGTCGGTGCGGCAGCCGTAGGCGTCGGCACGGAACCACCCGCCAGCGAGGCCCCACAGTGCGTACAAAACGTCGATCCATCGGGAACTTGCTGCCCGCATTTTTGACAGAACATCGTTCGACCTTTCGTGGTTTAGCTTTTGTCACAGCCAAGTCTATACGCCCCCACCCAAGACGCTGTTGCGCAACATGGAAAAGTCGATGCTGAGCCGTGCCGTCCCATGCGCCCCGTGCCCCAAACATGGGACACATGGCCCACCTTTCGAGACTCCCGGGCAGCACAAGCTGGGGCATATCTATAGGTAAGGAACCCGTTGGGGCGCGGCCGAGCGACGGCCGCAAACAACGAACGGAGGTATCGCCGCACAGTACACAGAGACATCCGCCGCCAGCGCAATCAGTACCCCAACAACCCGCGGCGCCGTGATGTCATCGGCAGACAAGGAGGACGCCATCATGAAGAAAAAGACCCTATCAATCCTTTCCCTCTGCATCGCCCTCTTTGCCGCGTTTGCCCTTGTCGGCTGCGGCGGGAGCGCATCGGGCGGCGGCAGCGCCCCCAAGAGCGAGAGCAAGGAAAAGGCCCCCGTCGCCAAGAAGACCGACTTCATCTGGTTTAAGGTCGAGATGCCCGAGGGCGTCGGCGTAAGTGACTCTGCCGGCAAGAATGCCGACAGGGTCCAGCTCACCTTCCCCGAAGATGAGAACGCCTCGGCCGATCGCTTTATCCCCGTTTGGAAAAAAGCGCTGACGGCCGAGGAATCCCACGCCGACCAGGCGGAAAAGAAGGGGGACACGTTCCAGTGGAAGGATGGCGGGTCCGTCGAGTATAACGGCAGGACGTGGCTCGTCGGAACATACGAGGACAACAGCGGCATCTCAACCATGCTTTTTACCGACGTTGAGCCGGGAAGCGTCTACGTCCTCATCTCGAACTTCGACCAGCACAAGAAAGAAGCCGAGGCGCTCCTCAACTCCATCGAGTTCCCCGATGACATGGAAGAGGCAGTTTCCGAGGCACGCGAAGTCGAAATTTCGAGCATCGAGATCAAGTAACGGGGCACCCGCACGCGCCCCATTAAAACAACGGGCGCCCAACCCGGGGAGGGCCGACAGCATCGGCCCTCCCCTCTTTACACCCGCGCATATTGCCACTTGCCGGCGCAAATCCGGCCCCCAGAATGGGACACATGGCCCACCCGAACGAGCCGCCCGCGCGTACAGTAAAGACAGGTAATCCATGGGCGGTTACAGATCGAGGAGGACACGACCATGAAAAAGAAGGCCTTTGCGATTCTCACCCTCTGCATCAGTCTCTTTGCCGCGGTTGCCCTGGTGGGTTGTGGCGGAAGCGGTGGCGCTACCGGCAGCAGCGGTGGCGGCGGCGCGGAAAAGCCAACCGTGGATATGAGGACCGACTTCATTTGGTTTAAGGTCGAGGTCCCCGAGGGCGTCGAGATTACCGACGTTGCCGGCGACACGGCCGACAGGGCCCAGTTTAAGTTCACCAAGAGCGAGCACGCCAGCGACCGCTTCATCCCCGTCTTCGACCCTGACAAGAACGCCGACGAGCTGTTTGACTACGAGGCCAAGTGGAAGACCGACTTTGAGTGGACCGAGAATGATCCCGTCAAGTACAACGGCAAGACCTGGCGCAACGCTTCCTATACACACTCGGGCGGCGTGACGACTGAGTACTTCACCGAAGCAGGCGGCGGCAGCGTCTACGTGTGCATCGACAACGTCGAAGAGCACAAGGACGCCGTCGAGACCATGATGAAGTCTCTGGAATTTGCCGACGACATCGCCAAGGCCAAGACCGAAGCCATGGACGTTAAGCTCGACGATATCGAGATTAAGCGCTAAGCGACTCGCGAGCGCAGCGGGTAACACGAGCGCGGTGCTAACAAGCGGCGGTGCCCCAGCGCTTCATACCCAGGGAGGGCCGGTAAACCGACCCTCCCTTTCTTATACCGGTAACCGACGAACGCGAGGATGCCGGACGCTGGAACCGCCCCAAATGTGGCAACAGTACGAAAACGACAAGCACCCCGGTGCGTCCGCCCGCCGATTTATAGCGCCGCGCAGACAATTGAGCCGATGCCTTTGGACATCCGGGCAGTATAGTGACCAAAACGAGCGCACAACCGCACCCTGCGAATGGAGGAGTTATGACCGAGCACCAAGCAATCAGCCGTCGAGCATTCACGTTGGGCCTAGGACTCGCAGCATTGTCGCCATTTGCAAGCCTGCCCGAAACCGCGGCGCTGGGCCTTCCCGTGCGCGCGGCATTTGCAGAAGACGTGCCCACACCGGCGAAGAGCCTCCATAATTTCGTCATTCGCCTTCGCCCCGCGGGCTATTTTCGCACCGCAAGCGTCAACGAAGACGGCAACGTCATCGGCAACGTCTGCCACCTGTTTAATGACGGCACGTCCAGCAAGCTCATCCTTGAGCACGTAGTGACCGATACAGAAAATAAAAATTGGTATGCCATCCGCACCCTGCTCAATTTCGAAGAGCACAAGAAGACGGGCTACAGCATTTGGTCGGTCGATGGCGACTCGGACAAAGATGGAAAGGTCATCCACGTATGGAGTGGCGAGTATGACGACAAGCCCAGCCGCGCTTTTGCGTTTGAACGCCAGTTAAACGGAACCTACATCATCCGAGACCGCACAAACGAGAAAAAAGACATTAATTACCTGGCCATAGAAAAGGACGGCAAAGACCAGGACAACAACAAGATCTGCCATAAGAGGAAGGACATTCCGTGGGAGCTCGAGCTTGTCGGTTACGACATGGGCAAGATCAATACCACGGTTAGCAGTATCGACTGGATCAGGTATAGCAGCTACGCCGACGGGCCATGTTGGATGAAATACGTCGACAACAACAAGTTCCTCGACGAACTGAGCATCCCGGGCACGCACGATTCGGGCACCTGCAGCGTGGACAACGACACCGAGCCCCAATCCTCCCAAGCAAAATGCCAGCAGGATTACATCCCCACGCAGTTGCTCGAAGGCGTTCGCTATTTTGATATCCGACTTGGAAAGAACGACGAGAACGGCGACCCCGGCATCGACCACGGAGCTTGTTACCTGCTCAAAAAAGACGGGAACTTTATGCATCTCTCCGATGTCATCGGGTACTTCAATACGTTTTTGAGCGAAAACCCGACAGAAGCGCTCATCATGCTCGTGTCGCGGGGCAATGACGAGGCTACCGACGAAAGCCTCACGACGGCCTTGGGCAAGGTTTTTGATGAGAACCCCGACCTGTTCTACACATCGAGCCGCATCCCCACGCTGGGCGAGGTGCGCGGAAAGATCGTCCTGCTGCGTCGGTTTGGGCTCGCCGGCAACAGCGTAAGCAGCCACACATGGGGCCTCGACCTCACCCAATGGGACGACAAAATCGCAGCACACACCGACAGCACCTCTATGTGTCTCGTTCGAGACGAGCGGGGCTTTGAAGCCGTGGGGAAAACGGGTGACGAAGAGCCCTATTGCACCAAGGTATACGCCCAGGACCATTACGAATGCACAGGAACCGACAAAATCGGCTGGGTCGATATGGCGCTGCAGGAGACAACCAAGCTCGCCCGCATCATGGTGGACGTCGAGGACAATGACGGGGCCAAGGTAAAGGTCCTGGAGCACAGCTGGTGTATCAACTACACCAGCTGCACGAACTACAAGCAAGGAAGCAATCCTTTTACCGCAGCACGAGTGGTCAACGAGCATCTATACAAGAGCCAGTATATAAACAGCACCGGAAATGAGAGCACAAAGGAGGACTGCCTCAAGCACATTGGCATCATTGCGTCCGACTTTGTTGATGCGGCACTGGCCCGAAGCATCTACCAGCGCAATTACGATGCGAAGCACAAGCAGACCGTTTCGTACTACCTCCCGACCCGTATACGCATGACATACGGCGACTCGTTGAGCGATGCCTCACTCCAGGATGGAAAGACCGTTGGCGAGGGTCGTTTCCGCCTTGTCGACAGCAGTAACGTACTCAGCGTGGCGGCTTCGGGCAACACGTTTGCTATCGAATACGTGGATGTCGACGCCCTGGGCAACGAGACCGTTACGGAACTGCAGGGTTCCGTGCCCATCGATATCGACCCGCGCGCACTGACGCCCCACTTTGAAGGGCTCGAGGGCCTTAAGGCCGGCGAGGACGTGCGCGCAAAGATCGCGGCGCCGCTCGAGGGCAAGCTCGAAGGCGATGCCTGCACCGCCCAGCTCGAGTTTATGCACGATGCAAACGGCGTGCCGGGCACGGCAATGGCCGAAGGCGAGGCATTTACCGCAGGGGCGTACTGGGTGCGCGCGAAAGGCCTTTTGGGCGACGCGGCGCAGAACTACGAGCTTGCCACCGACGGAGCCGCAAGCTTTACTGTGACGGCTTCGGGCGACGCGGGCGACACCGGCAACGATGCCAACGCGGGCAGCGCGGACAAGAACGGTAAGAGCAACAAGGGCAAGGGCTCGGGCGGAAAACTCGCCGGCACGGGCGACGGCTCTGGCATTGCCGCCGGGCTCGCTGCCGCCGCCGTGGCGACAACGGTCGCCGGCGCGGCAATGCTTGCCAACGATCGCGAAGACAGCGAAGGCGCTAGCGAATAGGCAAGCCGGCTTTCAGACGCATCGGCTCAATCAGGGGCGCAGAATACCGTTCTGCGCCCCTATTTTTGACATGAAGGAGTAGCAAAGTGTTGTTATCCATACGTGTCACTCCCGCGGGATTCGCTAAAACTGCCTCTATGGCCACATTTTAGTCACCGCAAGGCTCCCATGCGAAGGTGCCAGACAGCACAGCAATTCGTGTCCGCGCGAGGCTTTAAACTAAATGCGATAAAGATGCATTCCACAAGAGGAAAGTGGGGCGACAGTGATGGGCGAACTGGTAAACCGTGGAGAATCGGCAATCGTGCCAGAAGTTTTTTACAAGCAGGTTTCCTCGATTCTCAACGCCGCTCGCGACAAGGCCTATACCGCCGTTAACTTTGCGATGGTTGAGGCGTATTGGGAGATCGGCAAGAGCATTGTTGACGAGCAGGGCGGAGAGGAGCGCGCCAAGTATGGAGAGGCGCTGCTCAAGGCCCTCGCAATCAGACTTACCAAGGATTTTGGTAAAGGTTTTGGAGCAAGAGAGCTGCGCAAAATGCGTCAGTTCTATCTTGCATTTCCAATTCGGGACTCACTGCGTCCCGAATTGAGCTGGACACATTACCGCAGGTTAATACGCATTCCTGACCCCGAAGCTCGCACCTGGTACATGAACGAATGCGCCGACTCTCGCTGGAGCACGCGCCAGCTCGAACGCCAGATCAACACCATGTTCCGCGAGCGCCTACTTGCCAGCAAAGACAAGGAGGCTGTCACCCAAGAAATCCAAAAGAGCGCCCCAGCTCGTCGCCCCGAGGATATCATCCGCGATCCATATGTACTGGAGTTTTTAGGTTTCTCGGACGATACTGCGTTTCGCGAGAGCGATCTAGAGCAGGCGCTCATCACACATCTTCAGAAGTTCCTGCTGGAGCTTGGCCGTGGCTTCGCTTTCGAGGCGCGCCAAAAGCGCATCACCTTTGATGGGCGCCATTTCTATATTGACCTTGTTTTTTACAACTATCTGATGCGCTGCTTCGTGCTCATCGACCTTAAGACCGATGACCTTACGCATCAGGACCTGGGCCAGATGCAAATGTATGTGAACTACTACACGCGTGAGCTCATGAACGAAGGCGACAATCCGCCCATAGGCATCGTGCTCTGCGCGGACAAAAGCGATTCGATCGTCGAGTACACGCTGCCCGAAGACAACGACCAAGTGTTTGCCGCCAAATACCTGCCGTATCTTCCAAGCAAGGAAGAGCTGGCGCGCGAGCTGAGTGCCGAGTACCGCGCCATCAACGAAGCGACCAATGGCGAAACGCAAGGGTAGCAGCACGTTGCGACCGAAACGCCCGCACGCCTGTGAGCCGTCCCGCGCTGCGCTTCCCTACTTCCCAAAGATCGCAGCGAGCAAGCCCTTGCGTTTGGGCTTTTCTTCTCGGTAGGAACCCTCGACGGCGGCTGCAACCTGGCGCGGTTGCTCGCCGCCTCCACGGCGCACGATCTGGTACAGAAACGGCGACTTAACGTATTTGACCTCGATGGGCGTGGCGTGCACGGTGCTCTCGCCGGACAGATGAAGGCTCAGGTTGAGCGGCGCCACGATATGCGTCTCGCGCTTGTCGCTAAACACCACCGCGGCCGCGCGGCCCGTCTGGCCGTTCACGGCGATGCGCACCTGCTCGCCGTCGCGGCTATCCGTCGCCGGACGATCGACAAAGTAGACCGGCACCATCACCAGACCGTCCTTTTGCTTGCGGGCCTTGCGCGCCCACATGCGAATGCTCTTTTTATTGAGCCCCAGTACCGCCTCGGCATCGTTGCCGGCAATGTCGAGCGCCAGCTTATCAATGACCACCTGGTCCTTGGTAGATGCATCGACGGAGACAACGCGGAAATCGCCTTCCTGCATGGCGGGATCGAACGGACCGACCTTGGCAAAGTCCCACGGCTCCAAAATGCCCATGAGGCGAATGTCCAGGTAGTTTGCCCGCGGATACGCCCAGTCGAGCACCTCGTAGTACACCAGGGTTTCCTTGCTCAGGCCCTTGCCCGGGAAGGACGCCATCATGCGCAAATCCGCGAGCGCCATGGGGAAGTAGAAGAGCATCATGTCGTTTTGGATCGCATCTTCTACATCGTGCCCGGCAAAGGCGTCGGGGTACTGACGCACCAGCTGCAGTGCGTTGGCACGCGCCTGCTGCGGCGAGATTTCGCATGGAATACCCTGCTCCGGCACATACTCCGCACCCACGCCCAAGGTCAGGCGCTTGCTAAACGTACCGGGCTTGAGCAGGTCGGCAATGCCGATCTTGTTGCCGCAGGACGGGCACTCAAACACACGCTGCGTTGACTCGCCCTCAAAGGACGCTCCGCAGAAGGGGCAGGGAATGCTCACATGCGTGGCCTCTTGGAACTCCTGCGCCGTGCCGCAATCCTCCCACAGCAGATGTTCCAGGACCGACTGATTGCGCCAGTGCGAATTGAAGAAATACCAGTCCGGGTCCTCCGGGCGCTCGAGTTGCGACACATGCGTGAGCTTGAGCAGTCCATCCACCACCGTCAACGGCGTATGGCGAATGCCCAAAGCGCTCTTGGGCTCTCCGGCGTCCGCCTGCCACGGAATGACCGCGCCGCAATAGGCGCACTCAAAGCTGCGCTTAGCCTGGTGCGAGTACATAGGGCCGCCGCAGTTTTGACATTTAATGGCAAACATCTCGTCCATGGAAACGTCCTCCTTTGCACAGGGGCTATCGACGTTAAGTATGTCGAGCAAACAGGCACATGCCCATACCCATGTGGCCCAAAATGGACCACCCAGGCAGACGAGAAGGCTCGCTCGTTAGCACCGGCAGACCATTACTGCATTTTCTGAGCATCGGTGCACAGCGCCTCCGCGCGAGCTACACTATCCCCTTAAACATGATTGTGAGGACGACCGCTATGCTATTTGTAAATCGGCTGGTACATACGCTTGTTCCCGGCAGCGAGGGCGAGCCGGTCGATACCTCCTGCCGCACCAACGCGGGCTTCGCCGCAAGCCTCATCTGCATTGGCCTCAACATCACTCTGTGCCTGGCCAAGGGCATCGCGGGCCTGCTCGCCGGCTCTGTCTCGCTCATCGCCGACGCCTTCAACAACCTCTCCGACGCCTCGAGCAACATCGTGAGCCTGCTCGGGTTCCGCCTTGCCAGCCGCCCGGCAGACGAAGGCCACCCCTATGGCCACGGTCGCTACGAGTACCTAGCCGGTCTGTTCGTCGCCGTCCTGGTTTGCGCCGTCGGCATCAACCTGATCCTCGAGTCGGTCACTAAGATCATCAAGCCCTCCCCCACCGCCTACACGCTGGTCTCCCTAGCCGCTCTCGTCTTGTCCATGCTCGTCAAATTCTGGATGGCCGCATTCAACCGTGCGCTGGGCAACCGTATCGATTCCGAAACACTCATCGCCACAGCACAGGACTCCAAAAACGACGTCATCACCTCGGGATCGGTCCTGGCCGCAGCGCTTATTTCGCAGACGACCGGCTTTGACCTCGACGGCTGGGCGGGCCTGGGCGTGGGCGTCTTCATCTGCATCAGTGGCATGGGCCTGGTGCGCGACGCCATCAGCCCGTTGCTGGGGCAAGCGCCCGACCCCAAGCTCGTCCAGGCAATCCGCGACAAGATCATGTCCTATCCGCAGGTCTTGGGCACACACGACCTGATGGTGCACGACTACGGCCCCGGTCGTCAGTTTGCCAGCGCCCACGTGGAGATGCCCGGCGAGGGCGACGCATTTGAGCACCACGAGATCCTGGACACCATCGAGCACGACATCAAGCGCCAGATGGGCATTGGCATCACGCTGCACTGCGACCCCATCGCGACAACCGGCGATGATCTGCGCGGCTGGGTCAAGCGCGGCGTCATGCAGATCGATCCCGCGCTCTCCATCCACGACCTGCACGAGCACGACGGGTTCGTTTCGTTTGACCTGGTGCGCCCCGACGGCTTTGACATATCCGACGAGGAGCTGCTGGAGCTCGTCACGCGCATCGTGCACGAGCGCCGGCCCAACGTCTCATGCGTCGTTACGTTTGACTCGGGCTTTAGTTCGCCCGACCGTCCAGCAGAGCAGCTGTAGCCCGCTTAACAGCTAGTTTCCCTGCGCGCCCGAGATGCCGTTTTGCAGTGCGTTCCAGGCATCCGTCGCCATGTCGCCCAAGTTCTGCGCGGTGTCGCCCAGGTTTTGTGCCGTATCGCCCAGCTCTTGCGCCTTGTCTCCCAACTCCTGTGCCTTGTTGCTCAAGTCCTCCAGCGTATTGGAGCTCGAGCTGTCGGTACCGCTTTGGCCGCCGGACGAGTTGCCCGAGCTGTTCTTGTGCGTGAGTTGAATTTCGAGGTTGCCGTTGTCGTTATAGTAGGCAGAAGTAACGACCCAGTTGGCATCGATGACGGGCGTTGAGCCATCATCAGTCAGGACCACGGCATTCGAAAGATCGGCGCCGCGCGACTTGAGAAGCTTTTTGGCGTTGGACCAGTACTGCCCCGGGATATCGCTCAGATCGACGGTGCTAGACGAGGCGGACTCGGTTTGCTCGGCAGTGGTATCGGCCGTTGAACTCCCTCGCTTGTTGAGCATGCCCGACACGATGGCAAACACAACCGACAGCGCAAAGAAGATCGCCAGCACGATGAGGATCTTCTTGATCACGCTCGACGAACGCGACGGCTTCTTCTCCTCGTCCTCGCCATATTGCGGAATCGACTTGGGGTACTCGCGATACGGCTCGCGCGACTCGTAGCGAGGCTGCGCCGTGCGAGGCATATACGTCGTCTGCTGAGGCTGCGGAATGGGATTCTGCGGCAGGTCATCATAGGGATTCGGTGTCGAAGCGGCATAAGAATCCTGCGACGCATAATCAAACGGGTCCGGAGCTGCGTTGCCATAGGGGCCTTGCGAAGATGCAGCGCAAGAATCCTGCGCCGTGTCGCCATAGCCCATAACCCGGGTGGGCTCGGCAGAAGGCTGCGTCGCGGCGGGGTCGGTATATCCGGGGTTGGGAACAACGCGGGTCGCATCGGCGCTATCGCCAGCCTGCGCGGAACCGTAGCCGCCCATCACGGTTGTCTTGTCCTGATCCATGCAACGATTCCTTTCCGTCGCGCGTGAGCATCAAGTTATCCATGCATTCTACCCGCGCAAAAGCCTATGATGGGCAGAGCCCGTCGGTATCTACAAGACATGCGCGGGCCTAAGGATAAAAAAGCCCCGCCGGGCCTTGTGGGCACGGCGGGGCGGACAAGCAGCTATGGGCAGCAGGCTTAGAACAGGCCGGTGATGTTGCCGTCGTTGTCGACGTCGATGTTCTCGGCCGCAGGGACCTTGGGCAGGCCCGGCATGGTCAGAACACTGCCAGTCAGTGCGACCACAAAGTGGGCACCGGCGGAAACCTTGAGCTCGCGCACCGTGATGCGGAAGTTCTCGGGAGCGCCCAGGGCCTTGGCGTTGTCGCTAAAGCTGTACTGCGTCTTGGCCACGCACACCGGCAGGTTGCCAAAGCCGTTCTCGCGCAGCTCGGCGAGCTGGCGCTTGGCGGCCGGCGTAAAGTCAACACCGTCGGCGCGGTAGACCTTGGTGGCAATGGCCTCAAGAGCGTCGGCCACATCGGCGCCGTCCTCATAGGCAAACTTGAGCTCGCTCGGCTGCTCAATCAGACGCATGACCTCATCGGCAAGCTCGAGCGCGCCCTCGCCGCCCTTGGCCCAGACCTCGGAAAGCTTAACGTTGACGCCGAGCTTCTGGCACTCGGACTCGATGAGCGCAAGCTCGGCCTCGGTGTCCGTCGGGAAGCGGTTGATGGCGACCACGCAGGGCAGACCATAAACGTTCTGGATGTTGTCGACGTGACGCAGCAGGTTGGGCATGCCGGCCTTGAGTGCCTCGAGGTTCTCCTCGTTGAGGTCGGCCTTGGCGACGCCACCGTTGTACTTCAGCGCACGAGCGGTCGCGACGACCACGACGGCGCTGGGGCGAACGCCCGTCATACGGCACTTGATGTCGAGGAACTTCTCGGCACCCAGATCGGCACCGAAGCCGGCCTCGGTAATGGCAACATCGCCAAAGCGCATCGCCATACGCGTGGCCATGATAGAGTTGCAGCCGTGGGCGATGTTGGCGAAGGGGCCGCCGTGGACAAACGCGGGCGTGCCCTCGAGCGTTTGCACCAGGTTGGGCTTGAGCGCGTCCTTAAGCAACGCGGCCATGGCACCCTGGGCCTTAAGGTCGCGGGCACGGACGGGCTCGCCGGCAAAGCTGTAGCCGACGACGATCTCGCCCAGGCGCTCCTTGAGGTCGCTGATGCTCGTAGACAGGCACAGGATTGCCATGACCTCGGAGGCGACGGTGATATCGAAGCCGTCCTCGCGCGGCACGCCCTGGGCCTTACCGCCAATACCGTCGATGACGTGGCGCAGCTGACGGTCGTTCATATCGACGACGCGCTTCCAAGTGATGCGTTTAACGTCGATGCCAAGCTGGTTGCCCTGCTGGATGTGGTTATCAAGCATGGCGGCCAGCAGGTTGTTGGCAGCACCGATGGCATGGAAGTCGCCGGTAAAGTGCAGGTTGATATCCTCCATGGGGATCACCTGAGCCCAGCCGCCGCCGGCAGCACCGCCCTTAACACCAAAGACGGGGCCGAGCGAAGGCTCGCGCAGGGCCACGGCACTCTTGACGCCGCGACGACGCAGGCCATCGGCCAGACCGATGGTCGTGGTGGTCTTGCCCTCGCCCGCAGGCGTTGGGTTGATAGCGGTCACGAGGACGAGCTTGGCCTGGTGATCGGTCGGCTCGTTGAGCAGTGAATAGTCGACCTTAGCCTTGTCGAAGCCGTACGGAATAAGGTGCTTAACGTCGACGCCGGCGTTCTTGGCCACCTCGGTAATAGGCAGCGGCGTGACAGAACGTGCGATTTCGATGTCAGTAGGCATGGGCGGTCCTTTCGTTACCGAATGAGAAAAAGACCAATTCAGCATAGCACGGGCGCGCAATAGTAAAACGCCCATAACCGATGAACGGCGATATGTTTACCCGATGCCCGGCGATAGCCCAACAGCCCGCCAAAACAAAGCGCCCTAAACGGTAGGTTCAATCCCCAGGTGCTCAAAGGTGCGCAGGGTTGCCTGACGGCCCTGCGGCGTACGAATCATCAACCCGCACTGCAGCAAATAGGGCTCATAGACATCCTCGAGCGTGCCCGGGTCCTCGCCCACCGCGCTGGCAAGGGTCGTAAGTCCCACGGCACGACCGGAGAACGTCTTGGCAAGCGTCTCCAAGATACGAATATCCATCCAGTCCAGGCCGAGCTCGTCGATCTCGAAGAACTCGAGCGCCTGGCGACAGATATCGAGCTCGATGGGACCGTTGCCGCGCACCTGTGCGTAATCGCGCACGCGCTTGAGCAGGCGGTTGGCAAGACGCGGCGTGCCGCGCGAACGCGAGCCGATCTCAAGTGCACTGGGATGGTCGATCGCCACGCCCAGAATAGTTGCCGAGCGCGTCACAATCTGCGCGAGCTCTTCGACCGTGTAGTAATCCAGGCGATATGAAATGCCAAAGCGGTCGCGCAACGGGCCGGTCAACATGCCTGAGCGGGTCGTTGCTGCTACCAGCGTAAACTTGGGGATATCCAGGCGAATCGAGCGCGCCGCCGGACCCTTGCCAATCACGATATCGAGGGCAAAGTCCTCCATCGCGGGGTACAGGACTTCCTCGACCGAACGGTTGAGGCGGTGGATCTCGTCGATAAACAGCACATCACCCGGCTGCAAGTTGGTAAGGATGGCCGCCAGGTCGCCCGTACGCGCGATGGCCGGGCCACTCGTCGTTTTTATCTGAGCGCCCAACTCGTTGGCGATTACGGTGGCCAGCGTGGTCTTGCCCAGGCCCGGAGGACCCGAGAAGATCACGTGGTCGAGCGTCTCCCCACGGCTCTGCGCCGCTTCGATCAACACGCGCAGGCTCTGCTTGATATGCTCCTGGCCGCAGTAATCGTCCAGGCGCTGGGGGCGCAAAGTGCGATCGACATCGAGGTCCTCGGCCGTCAGCTCCGAGCCCACCATGCGCTCGCCGTGCGCCATGGATGCCGCCGGCGAGTTGCCGGGCGTCGCCCACAGGTCCTGAGAGTCATCGGCTTCCCACATCACGCATCCATTCCGAGTCGCTTAAGCGCCGCGCCGAGCAAATCCTCGACACGCATATCCTGCCCATCATACCCGCTCAGAGCGACATCGGTCTCCTGCGGGCTAAAGCCCATGGAAAGGAGTGCCGCACGGGCGTCATCGATCGCCGAAGGAGCGGCGGCGGGCACGGGCATCGCAACCTGACCGGGGATCGCATCGACCGGCACAAAGCCCTTGTCCTTGGCAAAGGTGCTCTTGAGCTCCAAGATGAGGCGCTGGGCGGTCTTTTTGCCCACGCCGGGCACCTTGGCCATGCCCTTGTCGTCCTCGGCCATCACCAGGGAATACAGCTGTCCCACGGTATAGGTGGAAAGTACGGCGAGCGCCAAGCGCGGGCCAACGCCCGAGACGGACACAAGCCGGTCGAACATCGTGCGCTCATCCTTAGAGGAAAAACCGAAAAGTGTCATAGCGTCCTCGCGCACCTGCATACGGGTATAGAGGCGCACCTCACCGCCGGGCGTAGGCAGCGTGGCCGCAGTGCCGCCAGAAATGCCGAGTTCAAAGCCAACGCCCGACACGTCGACGACAGCAGAGCTCATCGTGGCCTCGACAAGCGTTCCGTGGAGCTGGGAAATCATCAGTATCCGGTTCCTCTCTGTTGATAGAACTCGCCACCGGTGAGGGCGCGGGTGCGGCTGAGGTTTACGTGGCAGATGGCGCAAGCCAGGGCATCGGCGGCATGGTCGGGATGAGGGTCGTGGTCGAGCTGCGTGAGCGTGCGCACCATGTAGGCGACCTGCCGCTTGTCCGCGGCGCCGGTACCCACCACAGCCTGCTTGATCTGCATAGGCGTGTACTCGCCGATCTCGAGCGCGCACTCCGAAAGCGCCACGAGCGCGGCACCGCGGGCATGTGCCGTGGGGATTGCCGAGCGGACATTAGCGCCAAAGTAGATGCTCTCGATAGCAGCAGTATCGGGTCGATAACGCTCCACGACGCCCTTGAGGTCGCGGGCGATATGCGACAGGCGCACCGCGAGCGGACTACCCGCGCTGGTCTCGATACAACCGTAGGCACGGCAGCGAACCTCGCCGCGCCGCTCCTCGATAATCCCCCAACCCGTATGGGCCAAACCGGGGTCGATACCCAAAATGACCAAGCCAACCTCCCCTCGTCACAAGTACAGCACAAGGCAAGGCCCCGAGCATCATTCACGAACGTCTGTTCTAGAATAACACAACGGGGCCAAGATGCTTAGTTGAAGTGTCGGGGTTGGAAGCGAATCCTATCCCATAGTTAGTTTTGAGAGAAAAAGGGAAACTGCCTCGGATCCACCGGCGGATGCGGCATCGGGCCACCCTGGGGCCCACCCTGCGGGCCACCCTGGCCGCCCATCATCTTATCGATGGCGTCCTGGACCTCGCCCTCAAACTTCTTCATACCCTCGTGCAGGCGGCGCTGGCCGTCCTCGGAGCGCAGCTCCTCCATCTGCTCGGGCGAAATACCCAGTAGCTCGCCCAGCACGCCCATCATCTCGTTTCGCACGCGCTCGCTCGTATCCTCGTCAGCAAAACGGCGCACCTCGGCGCGCGCCAGCGAATCGACCGTCATACGCTCCTTGCCGTTAAGCCCCAGGTCGGACCACGCGAGCATGTACGGCCAGGCGCGCTCGACAAACGAACGGGCTGAGACGATCGACGCCGTCGGCAGCATGCGGCGGGCGGCCTCGCCCTGACGCACGAGCATCAGCAGCAGCGAGCAGGCCTCAGGCTTGCCAGCGGCCATCGGGATGTCGTCGAAAGATCGATTGCGGTCCACGTGCGCCTCGAGCGCGCCATCGACCTCACCCGGCTCAAGCCCGCCGAGCAGCTGTGCCGCGCGGTCGAGCATATCGACCGGACCGTCGAGCGTCGAGAGCGCCTGCGCCAGCACTCGCTCCATACAATCTTCCACCGCGTTGAGCGTCACGAGCTCTTGGGGCACCACGGCAGACGTGCGGTTGCGCACACGCGCCACAAACTCAAGCGTCGACAGGTACACATCGCCAAAGGGCGCGTAATCGCCCTGGTAGCCGCCGCAAAGCGCCGGCGCCGCCAGCGCGTACTCGGTTTTGGACAGCGGGCTCAGCGCCATCGCACCCAGCTCGAGCGCCGTGTCCTCCAGCATGAGGCCCAGCGTGCGCGAGCGCAGACGCTCGGCATCGCCCGCCGACACGTCGCGATCGAGCACACGCGCCGCATCCGGTGCATCGCGCTCGACGGTGCGAATGTGCAGACGCTCGGCGATGGCGCGGACGGCGGCACAGCGGGCAGCCTCGGCCTCTTCCTGCGCCGGCGTAAAGATACGGTTGCGCCCCAGCACCAGGCCAATCACATTACGCGGGCCCAGAGCGTCGACGGTCAGCGCCGCCAGCAGGGACGACGGCAAGTCGCCCTCGAGCGCCACCACAGCACGCGACGCACCGTGGGCTCGGGCGTTGTCGCGCACGGCGAGCACCAGCGCCTGCCACAGCCACTCCTCGGAACGGAACTCGGGCAGTTCGTGATCTTCCAGGGCATCGAGCATCACGCCGCGCTGAATCTCCTGAACCAGCAGGCTCTCCTCAAAACACGGCGCCTGGGCCACCACACGACCACAGTCGTCGAGCACAAACGAACCGCCGGTATACACCGACTCGTCATAAGCACCGACCGGCGCCATACAGGCAAACCACACGCTGCGCTTGGATGCGATCTTGCGGTAGGCGCCGCTGCGAACGGCGGCAATGGCGGCAGTCTCGCGGTCGGTCATGTCAAACGCATTGAATTGGAAATACGCAATGAGGTCAACACCGGTCGGCAACATCTCGAGTTCGCGGTCCAAGTCAAAAATCACGGCGATGCGCACGCCGTCCACGTCGAACACCGGCGGCGCCCAACGCGTGTCGTTGTTCTCGCCACGCTGCAGGGCAATGCTCGAACGCGCCGGCACCACATGACCGTCCTTGAGCATCATGTAGTCGAGCAGCGGCTGACCCTCAAACGAAACCGCCGCGGGCACGATGCAGATCATGTCAAGCTCCTGGATGCGCTCGGCGACACCAGTCAAGCCGGCAAGCATGTCGTGCTCAAAGTCGGCAGCGCCCACCAGGCCACCGGGCATGGCGCCCATAAAGAGCGGAGCCGGAACGCACAGCACGCGCGCCCCGCGCTCGTGGGCCAGACGAGCCTGGTCCTCGATGCGGCCGCAAATGCCCTCAATATCACCCAGGCGCATATCGATCTGTGCAAGCGCGAGCTTCATGGCTCAGCCCTTTCCGTCGTAAACCATCGAAATCGTAGTAAAAGCGCCGGCCGCATGATGCAGTCGGCGCTCGCATGTGCATATGCTAGCTATGATACCCCGAGCGGGGGCGCGCTCCTAGAACGTCGCGGACCACAGCCCGTGCAGGTTGCAGTAGGCATAGACGGTACCGGTCTTGGAACCGCCGGCAAAAAACGTCGCGGGCTTCATGCCGGGCTCAAGGTAATGGACCTCTAAGCGGCCCTCGGCCTCAAGGGCGATCCACTCAATATAGTGCTCGGGCAGGCTGGGGTGCTCGACCGAGCCAACGCGTGCGCGAATCACGTGACCGTCGCGCTCGGTCTCGACAACAGGCACGTGCTTCTCGTGCGCCGCGTCCTCAGTGTTTGCGGTCAGTTCCGTGCAACCGGCAGGGGTTGCAACGTCGTTGCCAAGGGCGGCAATGAGCTTACCGTCGGGGTCCTTAAAGAATTTCGCCATGATGTTCTCCTTTGCTGACGTGCCAATGTTCTTGATGGTTCTTATGCCCAAAGGCAGACAAACCATCCACGGCATTGCAAATGAACACATAACGGGCGGGGACGATGGGGCAGCGTGCGCTATCCGCCCTGGCGGCCCCACCCGAGCGGGTTAGCGCCCGTCGCCGCCCAGCAGCGCCAGAACATCTTCGCGGGTAAACAGCGCCGACGAGATGCCGTCGCCGCCGAGCACGCTGTTGACCAGGTCGCGCTTGGACTCCTGCATCTGCATAATGCGCTCCTCGATCGTGTCCTTGGCGATGAGCTTGTACACGGTCACGGTATGTTGCTGGCCAATACGGTGCGCGCGGTCGGTCGCCTGGTCCTGCGCTGCCACGTTCCACCACGGGTCGTAGTGGATGACCACGTCGGCCGCCGTCAGGTTAAGGCCCACGCCGCCCGCCTTGAGCGAAATCAAAAAGACCGGAACCTCGCCCGCTTGGAACTGCGCGACCATCTTGGCGCGGCTCTCCTTAGACGAAGCGCCCGTGAGCTTAAGGAAGGCGATGTCCTCCTTGGCCAAGCGCTTACCGATGATATCGAGCATACCCGTAAACTGGCTGAACAACAGGATGCGATGCCCGCCGTCGAGTGCGCCGTGCACGAGCTCCATACACGTATCGAGCTTGGCGCTCCCCGCCTTGTAATCCTCGTAGTGTAGACGCGGGTCGCAGCAGATCTGGCGCAGCTTGGTGAGCTCGGCGAGCACCTTGAGTTTGTCCTTCTTAAACTCCCCAGCCTCGCGGTGCTGCACCTGCTGGGCGATGCGGTCCTGGTTGGCCAGGTAGAGCTTGCGCTGCTCGCCGGTAAGCTGCGCCATGACGGTGTCTTCGATCTTCTCGGGCAGGTCGGCCACCACGTCTTCCTTAACACGGCGCAGCACAAACGGCGACACGAGCGCCTGCAGGCGAGCGGCGCTATCGCCCTCGGCATGCTCGACGGGGCTCTCAAAGCGCTTGGCAAACGACTCGCGCGTCCCCAAAAGGCCCGGCATCAAAAAGTCGAAGATGCTCCAGAGCTCGGACAGGCGGTTTTCGATGGGCGTGCCCGTCAGGGCAAAGCGCACGCCGGCAGGCAGGCGCTTGGCGGCGCGCGCCACCTGCGTGAGCGGATTTTTAATGTACTGTGCCTCATCGAGCACCACGCGGGCAAAATCCCGCTCGACGTACTCGTCGATATCGCGCCGCATAAGGTCATACGACGTCACGACCACGCTATGCTCGGCCACGCCAGCGATCTGCACGCGGCGTTGAGCCTTGGCGCCCACAATGGCGCACACATCGAGCGACGGGGCAAAGCGCTCCAGCTCGGCAGTCCAGTTGTACACGAGTGAGGCCGGGCATACCACGAGCGTGGGCTTGGTGTCCCCCGCCTCCACGCGCGCCAGAATATGCGCAATCATCTGGAGCGTTTTGCCCAGGCCCATGTCGTCGGCCAAGATGCCGCCAAGGCCCAGGTGTTCGAGCGAGCCGAGCCACTGGTATCCGTCGACCTGGTAGCCGCGCATCGTTGCCTTGAGCGATCCCGGCACCGTAAAGTCCATCTTGCCGAGCGTGTCCAGGCGCTCGACGGTACGGCGGAACGCAGCGTCGCGATCGGCCTCGAGCGCCGGCGTGCGTGCGAGCATGCTGTCGACGAACAGGGTGCTCGACGCGGGAAGCGACACGCCGTCGAGCAGGTCGACGGCATCGACACCCAGGTCCTCGGCAAGGCCAAACGCGGCGCGCGCCCCCTCGTCCAGGCGAATGATGTCGCCGGACGTAAGGCGCGCAAACGTTTGATGGCGCTTGTACGAATCGAGATAGACGGCAAGGTCCGCGGCCGAAAGCCCGCTCGCGCCCAGCTCGACATCGAGCAGATTGCTCTTAACGGTCGCACGAACCGAGAGCTTGGGCGCGGGGCGGACCGAGATCTGGCGCAGACGGTCGCTGAGCATGATCTCACCCAGTTCGGACAGGGCAGACAGGCCCTCGGTCAGCAGGCAGAACAAGCGGGCGTCATCGCGCTCCTCAAACGCCAGGCCGCGCTCGTAGAAATCGAAGTACAGGGCCGCCGTATCCATAACGCGAAACTCCGCCACCTCGTCGCGGGGCGGCACACCGGGGCGCTGCTCTTCGAAGGGGCTGCCCGGAGCGCCCAGGCTAAAGAGATCCGCCGACCAATCGCCGTAGGTAACCGTAATTTTGCAGGTCACGAGCCCATCGTCGACGCCGATCGCCATAGCAAAGCTCGGCTCGGGTGCCACGGTATCGAGCGCGGCGGGCGCGGTGAGGTCGGTGTAGTCGCGCAAAATGGGCAGCGCCATACGGCAGAACTCACCCACCTGCTCGGCGGCAATATGGGCGGGCGTGCGGCACGGCAGCAAGCGCGACAAAAAAGGTGCGGCATGCTGAGCAAATGCAGCGTCGGTACGGCGCGCGCGGCGCGTGTCAACCAAGTAGGCGGCATCGCCCGACGCAAAGCAGTACATATCGGCGGGCAGGCGCAGGTCATAGCTACCACCAGCCGCCGGCGCGATTTTGGCGGCAAGCAGCGGTGGGCGCTTAGCGGATGCCTCGTCCTCCCCTTGCGGAGACAGCTCAACCGCCACGTCGTAGGTGCGATGCGTCGTCATCCCCCGCGACCAGGCGGGCTCAAAGGAGATGGTCTGGCCGCGCAGCAGGTCCAGCACATATACGATGCTATGCTCGGACAGCGGCAACTGACGCTCGGCAACAAAACCACTGCGGGCAAAGTCGTACGACGCCGAACGCGAGCTTGTGATGTCATCGAGATAGGCAACTGTCGTCACAACAAGGTTGAGCAGCTTTGCCGATGTTTCGTCAAAGGCCTCAGGTGAATGGACAAACGTGAGCTTCTTGCCATAGGAGAACGTGCCGCCGCGCACGTAGGCATCGGCCATGCCGTCGATGTCCTTGACCACGTAGGAGACCGATCCACAGCGAATGCGGAACTCGAGCGCCCAGCTAAAGCGGTCAGCGAACAGCGGATTGTAGTACGGCACCAACGAGGGCTCCAACGCCGCTTTGGGGGCGTCGGGATCAACGGCACCGGCAAGCTTGCGGCGCATGCTCGCCAGCTCATCCATGCGCGCGTCCGAAAGATCGGAAAGCGCCGCCACAAGGCTCGGGCTCGTGGGGACGGGCGCCGGGAAGGGAAAGTTGGGGTTGACGGCCGGCGCGGCGGACGCGGTGCGCGCGGGCTGTTTCGGCTGCGCCGTAAACGTGCGGACCGGCGTGCGCAAACCTTCGACGGGCTCGGCGCCGCTGGCATCCAAATACGCCAGAGCCGTGGCAATAGCGTGCTTGCACATACCGGGGTAACGATAGGCGGCGGGGCAATCGCAGTCGTAGTCGATCACCTCGTGCTCGTCCATGTCGAGCGCCACGTGCGTCTTGTACAGGTCGCCGCGCGAGCCGCGCACCGACCCCTCAATCGTCACGTTTTTGGAGAAGCGCGAGCCGCTGTCCTCAATCGACAGCACGGCACCGTTGAGCATGAGCGAACGCCCCTTCATAAAGGTGCCGCTCAACGCCGCCTCTTTGCGAAGCGCCTGCACAAACGTCCCCTGCGCCATCACTTCCTCCAATCTCACCCGGGGTAGCTTAGATCACCGTCACGCGGCCCTGGTTACCCACAATGGCCTTGGCCTCGGCCAGCAGCGGAATCGAACGCGCGTTGACCTTGGCAGGTACCTCGGCACGCAGCACGCGCCCGTCCACCTGCTCGATAAAGATCTCCACACGGTCGCCGCCCGGGTTAGCGGTGAGCACCGTGGCCAGGCGCGCCATATTGCCCTGGCTAAAGCGGCTGTTGGGCACCATGACCTCAAACACCTTGGGCTTGTTGTTCTCCTCGTTGAGCTCGAGCGGCACGATCTCCTGCGCGATGATCTGGTCGCCGCGGTCCGAGCGCTCGAGCTTGCCCTTAATGCGCACAAAGGCATCGGACAGCTGCGCGCCGGTCTCGGGATCGACCTCGCCGTACAGGTACCCCTCGGCCTCTTTATAGGTCTTGGGGAACACGACGACGGTGGCCTCGCCTTCCATGTCCTCGAGCTGCACGATGCCCATGGGGTCACCGTTTTTGGTCACGCGCTTGGACACGCTCGAGACCATGCCGGCCCACCACAGCGCCTTGCCCTCGGGAATTTCCTGGTTGATGGTGCCGCCCGTAGGATTCTGAACTTCGTAGCCGGTATCGATCTGCGAGAACGAGAAGTCGCGCGCCTTGGCTAGTGCATACTCAAACGGGCGCAGCGGGTGGTCCGAGACATAGATGCCCAGAACCTCTTTCTCCTGGCTCAGCTTGAGGTGTCGGTCCCATTCCTGGCCGTCCGGATCGGGCACGCTGACCTCGAAGCCCGAGCCCTCAACGTCGCCAAACATATCGAAGAACGACGTCTGCCCGCTCGCGCGATCCTTCTGGCGCTTTACCGCGGCATCGATGATGTTCTCGGGGTTGTTCTTGTCCACAAAGTGCATCATCTGACGACGCGGATACCCCGTGGAGTCGAAGGCGCCTGCCTTGATCAGCGATTCGATTACGCGACGGTTGGCCTGGCTCGAGTCCACGCGCTCGACAAAGTCGTGCAGCGTCTTAAACGGGCCGCCCGCCTCGCGCTCGGCGATAATCGCCTGTGCCACACCGGTGCCCACGCCGCGGATGCCGGCCAGACCAAAGCGCACGCCCTCCTTGGTAGCCGTGAACTCGGTACCCGACTCGTTGACATCTGGCGACAGCACGGGGATGCCGTCGTGACGGCATGCCGAGACGTAGTGCACGATCTTGTCGGTCTTGCCCGTGTAGGACGTCAGAACGGCCGCCATGTACTCGTGCGGATAGTGCGCCTTGAGCCACGCCGTCTGCATAACCAGGATGGCGTAGCCGGCGGAGTGCGACTTGTTAAAGGCGTAAGATGCGAACTCGAGAACATCGTCCCAAATCTTCTGGGCGACCTCGCGCGTGTAGTTGTTCTTGATAGCGCCGTTCATCCAGTGGTCGTAGGTGGTCTCGTCCGAGCCATCCTCCCAGTGCAGCACCGTCGACGTGAGCAGCTTGATCTTTTTCTTAGCCACGGGTTTACGGATACGCGAGTCCGATTCGCCCTTGGAGAAGCCGCACATCTCGACGGAGATGAGCATAACCTGCTCCTGGTAGACCATGGTGCCGTAGGTTTCGCCCAGGATGTCGTCCAGGCGGTCGTCGTAGGAGACGGCCGGCTCCTTGCCGTTCATACGGTTGATGTAGGACGAGACCATGCCGGCGCCCAGCGGGCCCGGGCGGTACAGGGCGATCAATGCTACGACGTGCTTGTACTCGGTGGGCTTCATGTTCTTGATCGTGGCCGTCATGCCGGCGGACTCGACCTGGAAGACGCCGGCAGTGTGACCGGAGCCCATGAGCTTAAAGATCTCGGGATCGTCAAAGGGGATCTCTTCCTCTTTGATGTCGATACCGAAGTTCTTTTTGATGTTTGCCTTGGCCTTGGAGATAACCGTCAGCGTGCGCAGGCCCAAGAAGTCCATCTTGAGCAGGCCCATGTCGGCAACGGTATGGCCCTCGTACTGGGTAATCTCGACGCCGCCCTTGGTGTCGAGCTTGGTGGGCACATGTTCGTTGACGGGGTCGCGGCAGATCAGAACGGCGCACGCGTGCACGCCCTCGCCACGGGTGAGGCCCTCAATCGAGAGCGCCGTGTCGATGATGCGGCGGGCGTCGTCGTCCTTTTTATAGGCCTCGGCAAAGTCGGGGTTAAACAGATCCTCTTTGCCGGGTTGTTTTTCGAGTACCTGCTTGAGCTTGACCTTGGGGTCGCTCGAGACCATCTTGGACAGGCGCTGGCCCATGTAGACCGGGTAGTCCAGAACGCGCGCGGCATCGTTGATGGCCTGCTTGGCCTTAATGGTCGAGTAGGTGATGACGTGGGTGACCTTCTCGGGGCCGTAGAGCTGGCGAACGTGCTCCACGACCTCGAGGCGCCGCTCATCGTCGAAGTCCATATCGATATCGGGCATCTCGGTACGCTGCGGGGACAGGAACCTCTCGAACATCAGGCCGTTCTCGAGCGGGTCGAACGCGGTGATGTTCATGGCGTAGGCGACGATAGCGCCGGCGGCCGAGCCACGGCCGGGGCCGACGCCGATGCCGTTGTCCTTGGCCCATTGCACGTACTCGGCGACGATGAGGAAGTAGGCGGCAAAGCCCTTGTCGCAAATGACCTTGTATTCGTACTCAAAGCGCTCTTTGATGTTGACGCCACCGATCTCGCGCGTGGCCCAGTCGTCACCATAGTGCTGGCGCAGGCCCTTCTCGCACTCGCGGCGGAACTGGCTCTCGTGTGTCTCGCCGGGGTCGAGCAGCGGGAAGCGCGGCAGGATGATGGAGTCCCAGTCCAGCTCTACGTAGCACTTGTCGGCGATCTCGAGCGTGTTGTCGCAGGCCTCGGGGCAATACGGGAACATCGCCCGCATCTCCTCCTCGGTCTTCATATAAAACTCCGAGCCGGTCATGCGCATGCGGTTGGGGTCGTCGACCTTGGCGTTCATGCCAATGCACATGATGACGTCCTGCACCGGCGCGTCCTCGCGGCGCAGGTAGTGGAAGTCGTTGGTGGCAATGACTTTGACGCCCACCTGCTTGGCGATGTCGATGAGCGTGCGGTCCATCTGCTCGTCGGTCAGGCCGTTGTCGGTGGTGATGCCGTGTTCCTGGATCTCGATATAAAAGTCGCCGGGTTCGAAGGTATCGCGGAAGGTCTCGGCCCACTTGATGGCGCCCTCCATGTCACCGCGGTCGATGTATTTGGGAATGATGCCCGCGATGCAGGCGCTCGTGCAGATCATGCCCTTGGCATGGCGGCGCAGGTTGTCGAGCGTCACGCGGGGCTTGTAGTAAAAGCCCTGCACGGCGGCCTCGGAAACCGTCTGCATCAGGTTGACGTAGCCCTCCTGGTCCTTGGCCAGAAGGATCATGTGATAAAGCTCGGGCTTATGGTCGCGGGCGAGCGTCTCGTCCGGCGTAAAGTAAACCTCGCAGCCAAAGATGGGCTTGATGACCAGAGGCGGCTTGAGCTCGTCGATGTTGCCCTTCTCGTCCCACATGGCCATGTCCTTCACATACTGGGCATGCTCGCGCGGGTTTGCCTCGGGATCGGGCTCCACCAGCTCGTCGCGACGGTCCTTTTCCAAGAAGGCCTTGTCGTGGCTCCAGGTTTTGTACTCGGGCGTGTTGTGGTTAACGGCGTCACAGGCCAGCGCCAGATCGGGCACGCCATACATGTAGCCGTGGTCGGTAATGGCGACGGCGGGCATGCCCAGCTCAACGGCGCGGTTGACCATATCCTGGATACGGGTTGCGCCGTCGAGCATGGAAAAGACGGTGTGGTTGTGCAGATGGACGAATGCCATGTGATGAGCTCCGATGCGGGTTCGTGTTCTGACTGAACGATTTTACCCCACGGCGCGGACAGCACCCGAACCTAGCCAAACCCACACGGTAGTCTTTTTGGGACCTTCAAAAAGGGGAATGAGGGCATCCAGATATATCGAGTATTACTGAAACCCCGGCGATACGCTGAATGATTTGTGACGAATAGTCATGTCCATCAAGAAGGCTCGACGCTTCGGGCAGCTCGTCAATCGATATATCAATTCTTGGAGACATGTATTCCTACCATTTTTAAAGAAACAACGGCGGTAATTGCTATCGCGATTGCGCCAATAACACCGAGCGCTATCTGAATGGGATATAACCCCAACACATATCCAAATATGGAGAAAAACATTGCAGAAAAGAGGGCCCTCACCAGAGACGCGACGGAAAGGATCGTCGCGCGGAGATCATCCGCTATCGCGTCTTGGATTAAGTTTTCCGAAGTGATGTACACCACTTCCGGGAGAAAACAAAGCACCATGCTAAGGCCAAACAAACACAGCGGATTTGAAGCGAACCACGGAAGAATCATGAAAAGACCGGCCTCGATTAACATCGAGCCGAGCATGGTATTTCTTTTCCCGAAACGCGATGAGAAGAAATCTGCTGCAATGTAGGCCGTCGCATTTACTGCATAGGATGCACCGAAAAAGATTCCTATTATGGAGACGGGAGCATCAAATGCGTCGAATACCAACTGATTCAAGTTGTAATAACTCCCATAGAATCCATCGAGCATGCTTGTGCCGACTAGAAGAAGCAATACCGCAAAAGCGGATTCTCCAATGCACCAGGTTTCGCGTCTGAAGATCTTGGCTACGTCAAACCTTTCCTCCCCAGAGTTTTTGGAATGGGTCGTTTCCATCCTCTCAATGGGATACAGAAGGAAAAGCTGCAGGAGATAGAAAACGGAAACGCATACGTAGAGGGCACTCCAAGATACTTGGGCAATGAATGATCCAAGTACGATTGCCACTCCCGTCGCGATTGATTGCGCGGCAAGCAGCCGAGCGTTGATGGTGAGGAAGCGCTCTCCTTGACCGGCATTTCGGGCAATTTCATATAAAAGTGCTTGTTCGGATCCCGATTGAAGGGAGTAGGCGAGTGCCTCAACAAGGGAAAGCGCGACGAGAAAGGGGCCTGAGAGTAACAGCATGCCAGCCGTATGGAAGAAAAGAAGCAGAACGCCCACTTGAATCGAGAACTTCTTTCCAAAGAAATCGCCTACCAGCCCTGTTGGCAGCTCGAGGACGACCGTTGCAATGTTGTACAGGGCTTGATAAAGCGCGATTTCCGTGACAGACATTCCTTTATCCGCAAGGAAAAGTAGAAACACTCCCCGATTTAAAACAAATCCCGCGAGAACGAAAAAGGCGGAATAGATGTGCAGTTGCGTAGCGGCATTCTTATTCATTTGGCACTTCCATCAACTAATTTTGCCGGGCCGCTCGCTACTGACTCGAAGCCTGAAGTGTTCACAGTTGATGTGAAGAGCGGTAAAGCTTTTGCACAGGGTATCAATGGAATACATCCGAAGCGTTTTCGGCAGTATCATCGGCGAAGGCGGGATTAGCCTTTACGCGGCGCTCACCCTCGATGTATTTGACGATTTGATCAATCGTCTGGTTGGCGCGGCTCTTGAGCTTGCGCTCGTAGAAGAAGAGGCCGAGCTTGCCGCGCATACCAGACGTGTTGCCACCCGCACCCTGAAAATCCTCGGTATAGGTGAGCTCGCAAGCACCATCGCCAGCAGGTGCAGCCTCATAGCGCATGGTATTGATGCCCGCCGCATACTGAAAACAGACCTCATAGAGGCACGGGTAGTCAAAGTGCTTGATCTTAACCTTGATCGCCGTGCCCTTGGTCTTGCCTTTTGCGGTATGGACGCTTCTCGTACTTATAGCCGTTGAGCTTATTGCGACTAGGACGTTTGCCCGTGGCGTTCTCGATATCCTGCATGATGGACCCCGCCAGAACGTCAAAAAGCTCCTCCGGCGTCACCTTAAGCGTTTTGGTGAGCTGCATGATGGCTCCTTATTCGCTTGAACCGTTCGAGCCATTGTACCGCCCCAGGCTCTCCCATGCGTTGCGGTGCCATTTGGACGATTGAGGGCCTTACGGCCGAAAACCAACCAAATAGCACCATAAAGCCTGAGGTGGCTAAAGGTTGTAGGTGACTACTTGAGGTTCGGCGGGTTTGACGAAGATGGTTGGATCCGGCTGCTCCGCGCGGACGAACTTGACGGTCACGGCCTCAAAGCCCGCCTTGTGCAGAACATCAGCGTAGACGCGCGCCTGCAGGGCGTGCTTCTCCTGCAGCTGATCCGGCGTCTCGTCCGGTGTGCCGCCCGTCTTGTAGTCGATGACCAGCGCGCGCGACGGATCGGCCGGGTCGGTTGCCAAAGCGTCGATGGCGCCCTCGGCATATGCACCGTAGCGGGCAATGTCCTTGTCCTCACAGCCCAGCGAAAAGAACGGCACCTCGGCGCGAACGCACGGCCACGCGAGCAGGTCGGCACGAACAGCCGACTTGAGCCAGCGGTCCAGGGCAACGTCGAAGCGTTCGCGCTGCTCCGGCGTCAGGCGCCACAAGCGTGCCAGCGCATCGGCGCGCACAGCGGGCAACACGTCGGCACCCATCTCGATCAGCCACTGGCAGGCAGCATGGAACGCCGAGCCCAGCGCCATGGGGTTGCCGGCGGGCTCAACGGCGGCCACGTCTGCATCCGTCACCTCAGAACCATCCGACTCCGCATCATCGCCGGCCTCGTCCATGGGCACGTGTGCCTCGGCGGCACGGTCCTCGGACTCGGCATGCAGCGCCGCGGCAATTGACGAGTAGCTGTACGAATCGCGCGCCGGATACGGGCAGGTGCCCATGCGCACGCCCACCGCCTGGGGATACACGAGCTCAAACGCATCGGGCTCGGCGTCGGCAGGACCGGGCACAGTTGAGTGCGCAGCATTATCGGCGGCATCGGCATCGCCGCGGACAAGCCTGCCCTCGGCATCCAGAGAAGCATTGGCCTCAAACGACTGCTCGCCAAAGGAAAAGTCCGCGAGCGAAATGAGCTCGTAGTCGCCCGGCTGGGAGTTGTCGAACACCAGGCGGTCGGCATCGAGCTGCGGCATGTCCAGGGCATCCGTCGGCAAAATGCGGCGCAGCACGTCGTAGGTCAGATCCGTCTCGACATCGAAGGTCGGCGCCGTCACCTTGCCGCGGCTCACGCCGACATCCATCGCCAGAATGACCAGCTCGCGCGCTCGCGTCATGGCGACATAGAGCAAGCGAGCCCGCTCCTCGAGCGAAAGCTGCAGGTCGTGGTTGCGCAGGCGAACGAATGCCTCGGCGGGAGAACCCGTCGCGCAGACATCCTCCATGAGCTCCGGCGGCAACCATAGCGACGTGCCCTTACCCTTAAACGCATGCTCAAACTGCTTTTTGACGTCATCGCCCTTTACGAACGTGCCGTCCGCGAGTTTAACGCCGTCGAAGCGCGCCGGCAGCGCCACGACCTGCGCTCCGCCCTCGACACGCCCCATCTGAGCCGCACCCGAAGACTTACGCACGCCAAAGCACTCCGCAACCGCCACGACCGGATACTCCAGGCCCTTGGAGGCATGCACCGTCATGATGCGCACCGCGCCGTCGCCCTCCTCGTTGAGGGCACCTGGGGCCTCCTTGCCCGCCAAGAAGCGGTCGAAGGCAAGCGCAATGGAACGCGGCGAGTTACCGAACTCGGCCTCCGCCTCGGCCACGGCATCGAGCGCCTTAAGCACGTTGGCGGCAATGGCCTTGCCCTCGGGACCACGCTGTGCCAGACGCACAAACCAGCCGGAGGCGTTGACAGTATCGCGCGCGATGGCGGCGAACGAATCGCGGCCCACGCGACGAAGCGCATACCGCAGCACCTCGCGGGCGCGCGTCACGAGCGGCAAGTCTTGCAAACCCGGCACATCGGAATCGCTCATGATGCCCGCATCGATGTTGCGGCGCGAGGTCTCCCCCGTCTGGTCGTCCAGTTTGGTCGCCAGCGCCAGGAACTCCTGGGCGCCGAGCGCAAACATCGGCGAGGCGAGCAGCGGCATAAGGCCCTGCGCCGTATCGGCCGGATTGGCGAGTGCGCAGACCAGGGCACGCACCGTCTGCACCTCAGCTGCCTGGGCAAAGACCGAGCCGCCTGCGATCACGCAGTCGAGCTCTTGGTCGCGGAAGGCCTGCGCATAGACATCGGCGTTGGTCATGCGGCCCAGCAGCAGGACCATGCTGCCCTGGGGCTGGCCCGCTTTAACGAGTGCTTGGAATCGCTCCGCAATCGCGCGAGCTTTCGCCTGCGTTCGCTCCTGCGTACTGCCACCGGCAACGAAGATCGCCTGGCGGCGCGATGCCTTCGCCTTGAGCTTGTCCTCGCGTTCGTCGCTCGGTTCAAGATCCAAGAACCCCTGCATCAAACCACCGGTGTCGCCGTCAAAGACGCGCGCCACATAGCGCAGCACCTCGTCGTGGCTGCGGAAGTTGCGTACAAGCTTGACGAGCTCGCCGGCGGGGGCATCGGACGTGGCGACCGTCTCGGACGCCGTCGTCGAACCCACCTTGCGCTCCTGGCGACGGAACACCTCGACCTCGGCACCACGGAAGCGGTAGATCGACTGCTGCGCATCGCCTACGGTGCACAGTGCGCGCTCCCCCGCGCCCGTCAGGTAACGGATCAAATCGACCTGCATCTGGTCGGTATCCTGGAACTCATCGATCATGACCATCTTAAAGCGACCCTCATAGGCCGCTCGAATAGCCGGGTAGTCGCGCAGCGCCTCGTACGCCATACGCAGTAGGTCGTTGTTATCGAGCGCGGACTGGCCGGCCTTCAGCGCGCGATACTCAGCCTCCACGGAACGGGCCAGGCCCACCAGCGCATCGAGCGCGGGACCACCGCAGGCCAGCACGATATTGATAAACGCATCGGCAGCCTCGGCCTTGAGCAGCTCCACCTGTTCCTTAGGAAACGCCTTGCTCGCCCGAGGCATGCTGCACGACATCATGAGTCGCGCCACATCCTCCATGGTTTTGCCGCTCGCCTCAAACGCGTCGATGGCATCGAGTGCCACCTGCGCTTTCTCGGTCGCGGCCTTGCTCGCACCCAACGCCGCGCGATAGGCGTCGGCGAGTGCCGAGGTATCGGCCTGGCCGCGCGCCACGCACACATCGTCCATGCCGCCCGGCAGCTGGCTCGATAGCTCCAGCAGGTCGCGCACCAGACCTTTGATGGTGGTACCGGCGCCAAACGGCCCGCCCTCGCCCGCCATGGGATACCAAGCGTAGAGGGCCTTAAGCGAGGCGGCGAGCTCAGGCGCGGCATCGGGCGCCGTCGCGCGCCCCAGCACATGCTCGACAGCCTGATCCATAAGCTCATCGGTATCGGTAAGCACCGTGAACTCGGGATCGATGCCCAGCTCCAACGCATGCGCGCGCAGGATGCGCGAACACATACCGTGAATGGTCGAGATCCAAGCGTCGTCGACGGTCAGGGCCTCCTCGTCCATACCCTCTTCGATAAGCGCGCGACGCACGCGGTCGCGAATCTCGGCCGCGGCATCTTTGGTGAAGGTAATGGCGAGCACCTGGTCCAGATGCTCAACGAACGGACCGGATTCGGGCGAGAGCGCGTAGACGATGCGGCGCGTGAGGGTAAAGGTCTTGCCCGAACCGGCACCCGCCGAGACAAACAGCGGACGGTCGAGCGTTTTGACGATCTGCAGCTGTTGCGGCATCAAAGTCGAAAGATCCATGGTCTACACGTCCCTCCTTACAAACGTTCCTTCGTGGTTATACGAGCAGCGCGCATGCGCGGCCTGAGCCGACATCGGGTCGACGGCGGCAACGTCGCCTGCCTCGAGTTCGTGCAGGCGCTCGGCGATGCCGGCCTCCACGCGATCGAGCAGGGCGTCGAAGTCCATGCTGCCACCCTCGCCGGGAAAGCCCTTCTTAAGCCCCGGGATGCGGCCGTCACCACGCTCCTCCTCGAGCAGCTCGGCACTCGCGGCGCCGCGCAGCGCCGGTTTGCCGCCCTTGGTCGAAAAATAGAGCGCCGCACGGGCATCCAGATCCAGCGCCCGGCGCATGGCCTGCGCATAGATAAGCGTCTGGGTATGGGGCGGCAGCCACCGCGGGTCGTCGATGGCGGCCTCGCCCGATTCCTCGTCGCGCACCGTGGGGTCGGCGAGTTTAAACTCCTCAACGCCCGTGCGATGCTTGTAGTCGATTACCACGGCGCGATTCTCGGCATCCACATCCACGCGGTCGATGCGCCCGCCGAGCGGCCAGCCGGCATACTCGACCTGGAGCTCGTTGAACGCAAACTCCAGGTAGCGCGGCGCGAAGGGCGCGAGCGCCTCGGACTCGTAGGCAAGAACGCCCTCCAGCTGCGGCAAAATCTCGGCCACCTGGCGCTCCTCCACCGGGGAGAGCGGCACGAGCGGGCCCTCGGTACCGCGCTTGCCCGCATGCTCGGCCAAGGTCTCGTCAAAGACCTCGCGCAGCAGCTCCTTCGCGCGTGGCAGATTCATGGGTGTCACGCGCTCCATGCCCTCCTGGGGCAGACGGGCATGCAAGTGTTCCAGCACGTCGTGGACAAAGTTGCCCTTCTCCATATTGCCAAAGCCAGCGTCGATCGACTGGGGCTTCACGCGGTACGAGACGAACCAGCATAGCGGGCAGGTCGAATAGGCCTCGATCTGCGAGGCAGACGTCAGGCGCGGCACCAGCGGCGCATCCTCGCCCTCGCCATCGCGACGACGCAGGACCAGATACGGAATGGCTTCATCGCTCAGATGCTGGGGGGCTTCGCAGGTCACGCGCTCGCGCCTAAGACCTTCGCCTGCCGCGGGATCGAAGTCCCTTACGATATCGCCCTCACCCACACACTTCGCCTTGTCGGCGCCAACGGCCTTAGCGTCGTCAGCGGCCTTGTCGGCGTCAGCGGCCTTAGCATCGTTAGCGGCCTCGGCATGCGCCCGCAACTCGGTCCACACGGCCGCCGGATAGCACTCGCGCGCCTGACGATCGTGGGTCACACGGGCGAGCGTAACCGGACCACGCGACGCTTGTATCGCGCGGCCAAAGCGTGCGCGCAGCAAGGCCGCAGGCTCAAGCGTCACGTCCTCGCGACCGAGGCTCGCCGTCAGCGTGGTCAGCGGCCCCTCTTCGTGTGAGAGCGGATAGCTGTCCAGATCGACATCGGCAAACAGCACGGCATCGTAGCTGCCGGGGCGCAGAGCCGCCGCATCGGCAAGCGAAGCAAAGCGAACCTGGGCGCGTGGCGCACGGTCAACCTCGTAGGTCTCGTAATCGTAGGCGGCGCTACGCTTGTCCACCTTGGTTCGAATGTCATCGAGCACGGGCACGGTCGCGGCCTGCGACACGTTGAGCGCACGGGCGTCATTCATAAGGATGTCGATGACGTGGCGCAGCAGGGCCACCTCCGCCTGGCGACGGGCCTGACCGTCGAGACCGCCAAGTGCGCGATCGGGCAGTGCCTCGGCAACGGCAAGCATGGCCTTGAGCGCCGTCACGGGTTTGTCGCGCCACAGCGCCTGGAACACGTCCGAGATCACGCACGGCACGCTCTTAAACCAGTTCTCGTCGCTCGCCGCTTTACGCGCGCCCCTCACCTGGCCCTGCACGCTCTGCAGCAGGCTCTTGACGCCCGCAGTGGTCTTGCTGCGCGACAGTCGCATATTCTTGTCGAACGTGCGCGCGCTGGCGGCGTCGGCACCCGAAAGCGGGCTGTAAATCCAGTCGGTAAGCTCCGGAGCGGGCCACCACTCAGTCTTAGAAGCTGCCCCTTCGTCGGCGGCCTTCATACGCTCGATCAGGTTGGCGAGCGCCGTGAACTGCCTGCCCGCAATGGATTGGGAAAACGCCGTGAACTCGGCCGTCTCGGCAGCAACGTGGCGCGCCGCCAAACGAGCGGCAAGCTCGCCGAACAGCTGGGGTGCCCGGGCGGACACCACGAGTACGCGCACGGGATCGACGGGTGCGGAGGCGGCATCGTTGACCTTGGACTCCTTGCGCGCTTTCACCATCTTATCGATGACGTCCGCATAGACACGGGCACGGGCATGGGGCCCGGCGACTTCCACAAAGGCAGGACGTACGACGGACTTTGGAGCAATCGCGGGAGCGCCGGCATCCTCGTCCAGCGGCGCGATCTCAAACAGCACACCGCGGACATCAAATGCCGCGGCAAGCTCCTCGCGCATCGCCGCTTGCTCGCGGGCAAGCAGCACGACAACCTCTCCCCCGTTGTTTGCCACGGCGGACAGCAGCTCGAGCAGGCTATACGTAAATGACGTGACGCCGCGCACGCAAACGGCGCGGGCGCACCCCGGCAGGTTGTCGGCCAAAGCGCCGGCCATAATGTCAGCCGCCTCGCAGGGCTCGACCATATCTCGACGGTCCAAACCGCGCGCATAGGCGCACAAAAGTTCAAACACGCGAGCCTCGGCGTCGCTTCTGGGCTTGGGCTTGCAAACGTTGTCGCAGCAACGCTCGGCACCTGTCCCTGCCACACCCGGCAGCACATCGCGAGCCATACGCGCGAGCATACGCACCGTGCCCTGGCTGCGCGAAAGCGGCTGCAGGTCGGCGTCGTCGAGACGCGCTACCATGTCCGAAAACAGCATCTGGCGCTGCAGGTTGTCGACGAAACCGCGCCCGTCGCCCAAAAGCTCCCAAAGCGAGCGAACACACGATGTAGGCGTCTTGTAGTCAATACCCAGCGAAACGCCGGCTTCCGCCGCATCATGACGGCACAGGTCGAGCTCGGCAAACGTTGGCGCCAGCAGCACGGCACGCCCGTGGCGGGCAATAAGGTCGGCAAGCAGCGCCGCCTCGGCATCGCTCAAATCCGCGCCGGCGTTGGTGGTATAGATTCGAACAGGCATGGTCCTCCACTCAAACCGTTCGCAATATTCAATGCTTCCATCCTACCCGCCCACGCGGACAGATTGCTACCTCAGCTCCATGTTTTGGTGCAAAGCAACCTGACCCCAACGCACCAGCCGATTGCGGGCATATAAAAACCGCCCCCGAAGGAACGGTTCTGCACAATTCGTTTGTTGTCGCTGGCCTACTCGCCATCCTCCAGCTTGATGAGGATCTTGCGATAGCCGCCGTACTCGCCGTTCAGCGCCTTTGAAACGCGGCTCACCGTAGTGGACGAAGCGCCGGTGCGGGCCTGAACCTCAACATAAGGCTCGCCCTCATCCAGATAGCGCGCAACCTGCAGACGTTGCGAAAGATCGCAGATCTCGCGCGGCGTGCAGATATCGGTCAAAAACGCTTGGATATCCTTCTCGTCATCCAAAAGACTAAATGCGTGGACCAGCTGCTTGACATCAGGCTTGTCAAACATGTTCTCGATATTCATCGATCACCGCCAAACCCGCCATAAGGCATCGAAGTTGATACTGACATCGGGCATCGTTCGCCCGTTCTATGCAATAGGGCAACGCCTGTGGCTTTTGCCCGTAGCAGTTTAGCACACCACCAAACTAAAGCGACAAAACTCTCTGCCAGCGGCGCGTTTTCTAGGACGAACGCCGTTTTGAAACCGAATGCGCACGCAAGCTCCACGAATATCTGAGACAATGGGCGCCCAAACAGAGCCGTGCCCGAGCATCTGTCCGAGTTGCAAAGGCATGTGCCTCTCACGCTCCCTCACCACGCCATGCGCAAGAAAGGATTCACACCATGCGCTTTATGCTCAACTGGCTTTTGACCTCAATCGCCATCGCGATCGCAACGTTTCTCGTCCCCGGCATTCAGCCCTTCGGCATGGCCGACGCCTGGGTCTGCTTTGCCTTCGTGGGACTGTTCCTGAACATCGTCGATTCGCTCGTCAAGCCGTTCCTGACGGTTATCTCGCTGCCGCTCACGATCATTACGCTGGGTATTTTTCAGCTCGTAGTCAACAGCTTTATGCTCGAGCTGGCCAGCTATCTGTCGGTCAATCTGCTGGGCGCGGGCATCTCCATCGCCAGCTTTGGATCGGCCTTTATGGGCAGCATCCTGGTGTCCATCATGCGCAGCATCCTCGACAGCATCGCCGAGGGCTAAAACGGCCATTCCGGCCGCGCCCGTCTCAACAGCCCAAAACGAAGGCCGCCCATCACAAAAATGGGCGGCCTTCTTATTTGCCAAGTCTCAAAGGGCGAGAGAATCTGCCATTTCCACCCCGTCCCCAAATGGCAGGTGGGCTAGATCACGTAGTCGTAGCCTTCGTTGGGAGCGACAAGTTGATCGAGCGTCACACCGTCGAGGTAGTCGTTGATAAGCTTGTCCAGGTTCTTCCACACGTCGAGCGTGGGGCACTCGTCAGAGCGCGAACAACCCTTGCAGTCGCCATCCAGGCAGGCGACCGGCGCCAGGCTGCCCTCGGTCAGGCGCAAGATCTCGCCCACCGTGTACTGCTCGGGCGGGCGCGTGAGCACATAGCCGCCGCCCTTGCCGCGCATGCCCGAGAGCATGTTGGCGCGCACGAGCGTAGCCAGAATATTCTCGAGGTACTTCTCCGAAATACCCTGACGCGCCGCAATCTCTTTAAGCGGGATACGGCCTGTCGCCTGGTGCTCGGCCAGGTCGACCATAACGCGCAGGGCATATCTGCCCTTTGTGGAAACCAACATATATATAGCTGCCTTTCGGTCTTTTAATTCGTAGAAATTCTAGCCGAAAAATTGGTTTTGAAAATACCTATTCCCGTCAAGATGGTTAATCGACTCGTAATAATCTTCTATTTCCTATTGCGTTACTAGGCTTTGGTGTCTACTATGCTTGCCAACAGCAAAACGAACAACCTATAAGGTTTGTGGGTTTCGCTGCCACACACACCGTAAAACCACACGGTATCCAGTCATTTGAACACTTTGGAGGTTCACCATGAGCAATGTTTACACGTCCATCGATCAGCTTATCGGCCACACCCCGCTTCTGGAGCTCACCCACTTCGAGGCCGACGAGGACCTCAAGGCCCGTGTGCTCGTCAAATTGGAATACTTCAACCCCGCCGGGTCCGTCAAAGACCGCGTCGCCAAGAACATGATTGACGAGGCCGAGAAGGCCGGCAAGCTCGTGCGCGGTGGCGACTACACCATCATCGAGCCCACGAGTGGCAACACCGGCGTCGGCATCGCCTCGGTGGCGGCGGCCCGCGGCTACAAGGTGATCATCACTATGCCCGAGACCATGTCCGTCGAGCGCCGCAAGCTCATGCAGGCATACGGCGCACAGCTCGTGCTCACCGACGGCTCCAAAGGCATGAAGGGCGCCATCGCCAAGGCCGAGGAGCTGCAGAAGGAGACCCCCAACAGCATCATCGCCGGCCAGTTTGTGAACCCCGCCAACCCCGCCATCCACAAGGCCACGACCGGCCCCGAGATCTGGGACGACACCGACGGCAAGGTCGACATCTTCGTCGCCGGCGTTGGCACCGGCGGCACCGTGACCGGCGTGGGCGAGTTCCTCAAGGAGCAGAACCCCGAGATTCAGGTCGTCGCCGTCGAGCCCGCCACCTCCCCGGTGCTCTCTAAGGGCCAGGCCGGCCCGCACAAGATCCAGGGCATCGGCGCCGGCTTTGTGCCCGACGTCCTCGATACCCAGGTCTATGACGAGATCATCCCCGTCGAGAACGACGATGCCTTTGCCACCGGCCGCGCCGTGGGCCACAAGGAAGGCGTGCTCGTGGGCATTTCGTCCGGCGCCGCCGTCTGGGCCGCTCTGCAGCTGGCCAAGCGCCCCGAGAACGAAGGCAAGACCATCGTGGCGCTGCTCGCCGACACCGGCGAGCGCTACCTGTCCACGGCGCTCTTCCAGGACTAGAGCTTCTCGTTCTTAGAACGAGTCCAAGGCACGCCGGTCTCCCCTCTCTTCTGGCAGTCTGACCTCATCCCAACAGGATGCCCCACGAGACGTCCGAACTTGCTACAATGTCTGCGGCGCGGAACCAGCCTCCCGCGCCGCTTTTCTTTTTTGGCCACATGCCACCAAGGAGAACCTCCTCATGCACAACAAGCGCGTGCTCGTCGCCATGAGCGGCGGCGTCGATTCCAGCGTGACCGCGTATCTGCTCAAAAGTCAGGGTTACGAATGTGTCGGTGCCACCATGCGCCTCACCTGCCCCGCGCCCGATCCCGCCACGGGCATGAGTAAGGTCGACCACGACATCGCCGATGCAAAGGCCGTCGCCGAGCGCCTGGGGATACCCCATCACGTGCTCGACTTGCAGCAAACCTTCGACCGCAACGTTGTCGAGCGTTTTATGAACGCCTACCAGGAGGGGCTGACGCCCAATCCGTGCATTATCTGCAACCGCCACATTAAGTTTGGCGCGCTGCTCGATGCAGCGCTGGACATGGGCTGCGACTACATCGCCACGGGCCATTACGCCAAAACAAGCCAGGCGGCAGACGGCACCTGGCAGCTGCATCGCGGCGAGGACCCTAAAAAGGACCAAAGCTACTTTTTGTATTCGCTCACGCAGGAGCGCCTGGCGCACACGATCTTTCCGCTGGCAGGCCTAGACAAAGAGCGCGACGTGCGCCGCATAGCCGCCGAGCAGGGCTTTACCAACGCCCAGAAGGCCGAAAGCGAGGACATCTGCTTTATTCC
>NZ_JAQLDQ010000012.1:0-2368 GCF_028209395.1 Collinsella aerofaciens | reverse complement strand
ACGACGTGCGCCGCATAGCCGCCGAGCAGGGCTTTACCAACGCCCAGAAGGCCGAAAGCGAGGACATCTGCTTTATTCCAGACGGTAACTACGCGGGCTATATCGAGCGCCGCTGCGGACATCCCGCTGCACCGGGCGACATTGTGTGGCGCGACGGCAGCGTGGTCGGGCGCCACAACGGCGCGCTGCGCTACACCATCGGCCAGCGCAAAGGCCTGGGCGTCGCGATGGCGCATCCTGTGTATGTGACGGGCGTCGACGCCGCTAACAACACCGTGCATCTGGGCGAGGCCGAGGACCTGACGGCCACGGCGCTCACGGCCAACGACTGGATCTGGAGCGCCCCTGCCGACCGCATGGAGGCCGAGCTGGATGCCGGCGGCATCCGCGTGGGCGCCAAGTACCGCTACCGACAGAAAGACCAGGCAGCGATCCTTACGTGCGGCGAAGACGGGCAAATGTTGCTGACCTTTGACGAGCCGCAGCGCGCCATCGCCCCCGGCCAAGCCGTTGTAGTCTATCGCGGCGACATCGTCCTGGGCGGCGGCACCGTGACCGGCGCCATCAAATAGCCCCATCCCCTTCATAAGTTGCGGTGAAATAGGGACTGTTTAAGCGTTTAAAACCGCCAAACAGTCCCTATTTCACCGCAAGTTAGAGAGGACAGCCTCGGTCGGTACTGCCGTGTCAGCCGAGGCCGCTGCATCGTTAGCGCTGGACGTAGGCGCGAACCAGCTCGAAAGTGTTGCGCACACCGTCGATGTGGCTGCGCTCGTAGTTGTGGCTCGCGTACACGCCGGGGCCGATCAGACCATGGCGAATGTCGTAGCCGGCCGAGAGCGTGGCCTCGACGTCGGAGCCGTAGTGCGGGTACACATCGATGGCGTAATCGAGCTCCAGCTCGCGCGCGATGTTGGACAGCGTGGTTACCAGGTCGTAGTTGTACGGACCGCCCGAATCCTTGGCGCAAATCGAAACCATGCGCTCGGTGCAGCCCAGGTCGTCACCCACGCAGCCCATGTCCACGCTGATCATCTCACGCGTGTCGGCCGGCACAAAGGCACCGCCGTGGCCGACCTCCTCGTACACGGTAAAGAGCAGCGACACCTTGCGCGAAAGCGACACCTCGCCGTCAGCAACGGAACGGGCCAGACCCAGCAGAATCGACGCCGACAGCTTGTCATCCAGGAAGCGGCTCTTGATGTAGCCGCTCTCCGTCACCGTGGTACGCGGATCCATAGCGATGATGTCGCCCGTCTGAATACCCAGCTCGAGCACATCGTCCTTGCTGTCAACGTTCTCGTCGAGCAGGATTTCCATGTTCTTCTCGATGGTCTTGACCGGCTCATCGGCCACATGCGCCGAAGGCTCGGTATTGAGGACCACACCCGTAAAGACTTTGCCATCGCGCGTGTAAACGGTGCAGTTCTCGCCATCGGCCGTAGACCACTGATGCCCGCCGAGCGTCGTGGGACGCAAGCGACCATTGTCCTTGATGGAACGCACCATGGCGCCCAGGGTATCGACATGGCTCGCCAGTACGAGCGGCCCACCCTCGCCACCAAGCTCAACCAACACGTTGCCCTTATTGGAACGCTCGGGCCCAAACCCCATATCGCGCAGGGTCTCCATCAGATAATCAGTCGCCGCACGGGTATAGCCCGTAGGCGAAGCAATCGAGGTAAGCGCCTTCAACTGGTCAGTAATATAGGAGAGCGTCTCCTCTAGAGAAGCATCAACATTAGAAGCCATATGCATCCTTCCAAGTAAAACTAAGACCGAGTCCCGATTTTAACCGTTCTGCACGTGCAATGCCCCAGGAGCCGAGCCGACTCCAGACGTCCCCACACCGGTTTTATGCACGCGCACGGTTTACAATCCAAATCTTGCATAGAAATATCGATATATGCATAAATATGAGGTATCAATTTCTCTCATCCTAGGGTACCCCACCTTGGACCGTGCAAAAAACGGAGTATTCAGCACCGTGGGCCCCAACGGCCCCATCACAAACGACATAACGATGTGGTTGCAGCAGTGTTGCAGGCCGGCGCAAACCAAAAACGCGGCGACAGCCATCTCCGCCCATCGATAGCCCGCCCACAAGTGCTGTCGATGGGCGCCGCGGGCCACTACGACCCATTCACAACGTTATGCATTTTTCAGAGCTTGCTGAATACTCCCAAAAATGCACGCTGGGAAGTGCACCACCTATCCGCAGCGGGCAGCATGCCTTGGTTTTGCCCATATCGGGGCATCGGCGCGGCACAAAAAGCCCCCGCCGCACGAAGTTGAACTGCCTCCCATTTCTTGGACATGAGAAATGGGAGGCTTTCTTTATGCGCGTTGATTTGAGAGTGAAGCATGA
>NZ_JAQLDQ010000011.1 GCF_028209395.1 Collinsella aerofaciens | reverse complement strand
AAGGACGGCGACGTCCTCAGCCGAGCCGCACTAATCGCCCGAGCTCTTCCGGAACCGCACCTCGCGGCCCGCGGGACATGCGCTCGAAAGCGCGGTCCGGGCACGAGGATGCCCCCGAGTCACCTCCCCTATGCGCCATGCGGCCCCCAGGGCACGTAGATGAGACCCAGGACACCGTAACGGTGGGCGCCGCCCACCGGTCAGCGGCCAGAGCATGGGGGGCACGCCCGGTCCCGTTCCGAACCCGGAAGCTAAGCCCCATCGCGCCGAGAGTACTGCGGGGCCAGCCCGTGGGAGGCCAGGGCGCCGCTGACCGGTGGACGGCACCGAGCCGTCGGATGACTTGAAGAAGGGGGAGGCCTCGCGGCCTCCCCCTTTTTTTTGCGTTTACGGGGTGTAAATGACTCAATTACACCAGACGATCTTGTTGTTTTCGGTATTGAGCCTTTATTTAAAGAAAATAAATCGTATAACAAGGGCAACTGCTATGGCCGCAATGATCATAAGCAGGATTGTCAGCTGATGCTGCTTGCGTCGTTTACTTGACGAAACGAAGATTGACTTTCCCTGTTTTGGCGTTTCGAGATAGCGAGCCGAATGCGTCAAGGTTTGCTTGGGTCGAGGCCCTCTTTGTTGATGAGCGGCGGATGCTTTCATCGGCTCATCGCTAGCTGCGCTGTTTTTAGATAATGGTGCGTCTTTCAGATATACAGGGTCTCCCGAGGCAACGCCCATATGTTTACGTCCCGTTTGGGCATCCTCGAGCGTTTGATATCGATTTCTCGTCACATAATCGGGCTCAGGATCATTAATGGGCTCTTGCGAGATGTGGGGGCGATGGAACCGTGGCGGCTGCGTAGAAGTATCTTCGCCCTGCGTCGGCATAAACATATTGTTCTGGTTTTTGTCGTCCATGATGCCCTTTAGCTCGTTACCAACAACGTGTACGCGCTCATTGTAAGCCCCTTGTTATTTGTAGCTGCGAACATACTTCTTATTTAAGCTCTGGTTCAAAGAACCTTAACCTTACTAAGACCTGAGTCATACACACTTAGATATGCTTATAGTACTGGACTCAAAAAACTTTATAGTCGATGTATATATGAGCACTGGGTGGGCATATATAAGAGCGTCAAAAGAAGTCCCAGTCACCTAGAAGATGGCTCGGCAGTCCTTAAAAGGAGTGGTAAACATGGCAAGCATGGTTCCTTATCGTTCGGTTTTTGGCGTTCGTCCTTCTGCTAGCTCGCTGTTCGATCTGTTTGATGATATGACCGACCTTGCAAACAACTCGATTGCCTCCAAGGCGTTCCCCGTTGACGTTGAGGACAAGGGCGATGGCTACGAGGTCAAGGCGTATCTGACCGGTGTCGCCAAGGATGACATCGACGTTGAGCTCAATGAGGGTCGCCTGTCCATCAGCGTGAACGTCGAGGAGAGCGCCGAAAACGAGGGTAAGAACTTCCTCCAGAAGGAGTTCGGCTCGTACAGCGCGACGCGCGGCGTGTATCTGAAGGACGCTTCGAGCGAGGGCCTTTCGGCTAAGTATGCTGACGGCATCCTGACCGTTACGGTTCCCAAGATTGTCGAGAAGAAGAACGTCACGAAGATCTCTATCGACTAACGATGGCTCTGCTTCAATCGAGAGTATGAGTTAAGGGGGCTGGGAAGTGATTCCCAGCCCCCTTTTGTTGTCTTGAGGGGCTATTGAATGGTTGTCGGTTGATACTGGCTTGCAGGGCGTATCGAGAGCTTCCGTGGCCCTTGAAGACGGGTGGCAGAACTGCCGAGTTCATCATCGAGACTTGCATCAAGCGCGTTGGCATAGCTTTTGACGGTAAGGCTTGGACGATTATTGTCCTGGCTGATATGCATGGCGATGAGCTGTTCGGTGCGATCGGTAACAAGTTCGCGCGCGGCTTCGGCGGCCTGGTTGTTGGAGAGGTGCCCCTTTGTGGACAGGATGCGCTCCTGAAGAAAGCGGGGGTACGCTCCTTCGCGCAACATAGTTACATCGTGGTTACTTTCGAGCGCGAGAACTCGACAGTCTTTGAGGATGCCTATGGCCTTGCTCGATAACTCTCCGGTGTCGGTGGCAAACCCAATGGAATCATCGAGAGCATTAAATCGATAGCCGACAGGATTGATGACATCGTGCGATGTTGAGTAGGTTTGCACGTGGATGCCGGCAATGGGGAGCGTGTCGCCGGGGTCAAATTCCTCTACGGGCAGGTGCGCGAGGTTTTCTTTGCATGAAAGGGTGTCCCTGCTGGCAAAGAGGGGACCATGCCAGTGCTTGCACCATACATCGAGCCCCTTGATATGGTCACCATGCTCATGGGTGATTACAAGAGAGGCGACGTCGTCTGCCGAGAGGCCAAGCTCCGCCATGCGTTTAAGTGTCTCGCGGCGGGACAGGCCGTTGTCGATCATGATGAGCCCCTGAGGCCCCTCGACGAGTGCGCAGTTGCCTTTTGAGCCGCTGCCGAGGATATGAAGGTGCCGGCGAGACATAAGATTCCAAAGGATACAATGAGTGCGGACGAATAGAGGAGGAAGCGAATGCCAACGGTATCTCAGCACTATGGACATCATGCCGCGCCGAGGACGGATAAGAGCGCCCTGGCAACGCGGCGGGCCGCTGCCCCCGTAGTGCTCATGGTATCAGGCGGTGCGGACTCGACGGCGCTGCTCCTTATGGCTTGCACATCAAAGCTGGATATCCAGGACGGGCGCGGCGTCGCTCCCATTGCGCGCGAGCGATTGCACGTGCTGCATGTAAACCATCATCTGCGCGGGGAGGCATCCGATGGCGACGAGGCCTTTGTACGTGACCTGTGCGCGCAATACGGCTTGCCGCTGTGTGTTGAGCATGCCTATTTTGATGACGAATCGGGCAATATCGAGGCTGCGGCTCGCGAGGTGCGCTATGCCGCGGTACGGAGATATGTTCGCGAACTTTGTGCCGAATCGGGCGCACCGCGGACGGCGGCTCGTATCTGTACCGCGCATACTTCGTCGGACCGCGCGGAAACATTTTTGATGAACGCCATTAAGGGGTCGGGCCCGGCTGGGCTTTCGAGCATTCCCCGTCGAAGGAATATCGTGGTGCGCCCCTTGCTTGACCTAACTCATGGCGAGCTCGTGAACTATCTGCAGGTGCATGGTCAGCCATGGCGGGAGGATGAGAGCAACGAGGACGTTTCGTACCTGCGCAACTATGTGCGCCACCGGGTGATGCCGGTGGTGGCACAGCGCAACGCGAACGTCTGCAAGACGATTGGTGCCGCTTGCGAGATCCTGGGCGACGAGGATGCGTTTTTGTCTCAGCTTTCGGCACAGGCGTTTCGAAGCTGTCTGCGCAAGGAAGTGTCGGGTGCGCTGGTCCTCGACGCGCGCCGCCTTGCTGCGGCCGAGGTGGTGATTGCGCGGCGCATGGTGCGACTGGCAATTAAGCGCATCGACCCCGATGCTCGGCCGGAGATGCGGCATGTGGAGCGCGTGCTCGCCTGTGTTGCCGAGGGTGCGGGCTCGGTCACACTCCCGGCGGGAATTGATGCGCGCGTGGAGTTTGGAATGCTGGCACTCAAGGCTCCGGTGGCGCGCGAGGGCTTAGTTGCCGACTGGATTTCCGTTCCCGGGCGCCTGTCGTTGGGGGCGGGGCGTATGCTGGTGGCCGAGCCGATGGCCGTTGAGCCGGGATACGATGTCGTGCGTCGAGCCCGCGAGCTTGTGGCTGCCGGAGAGGTGGCCGCTATCGTGGATGCGGCAGCCTTGGGCTTTGCCGACCGCGATAGCGATCGGATGCTCGCTGGCTCGTGCGGAGAGATTCCCGCTGAGGCTCGATCGGCGCGCTTGTGGGTGGATAACCCTGTGCCGGGGGATGTGATGTGCCCGCTGGGAATGAGTGGTCGAAGCAAGAAAGTGTCCGACCTGCTCAACGAGGCGCGCATTCCCGTTTCCGAACGCTCTGGCGTGCCCGTGGTAAGAACGGCTCCGGGAGGAGCTGTGGTGTGGGTCGCGGGCGTTCGGGCCGACGAGCGTTTTAAATGCACGGCTGCAACGCGCGTGGCATATCTGCTCCGCGTAGTCGATGCGGAATAGCGCCTTGCGCCTACTATTCTGTGCGACGTTGACGGTATTCCCGCGCTGATGGCGCACGGGCTGGTAAATATACCCCGTGCGCTGCTAGAATGTGTAGTTCGCGTCCATACGGCGGTGTGTGGGCGATAAGCACAAGAAAGGGTTGTCATGGCTTCTCAACATCCGGATATCGAGAAGGTTCTGTTTACGCAGGAGGATATCGACGGTATCGTCTCTCGCCTAGGCGAGCAGATTACTCGCGACTACGCGGGTAAGGATCTGGTGCTGATTGCGGTCCTACGCGGCGCCGTGGTCTTTATGGGCGACCTGATGCGCAAGATCGAGCTGCCGACCAACATCGATTTCATGGCTGTTTCGAGCTACGGCGACGGCGTGAAGTCCTCCGGCATCGTGCGTATCATTAAGGACCTGGATATCGACATCCGCGGTCGCGACGTGCTGATCGTCGAGGACATTCTGGACTCGGGCCTGACGCTCAAGTACCTGATGAAGAACCTCGAGAGCCGCAAGCCCGCTTCTCTGGAGGTCGCCGCCTTCCTGTGGAAGGACGTTGAGGACCGTACCTCGGCCGTCACGCCCAAGTATGTTGGAACCCATTGCCCCGATGCCTTTGTGGTGGGCTACGGCCTCGACTATGCCGAGCGCTATCGCAACCTTCCGTATCTGGGCATTTTGAAACCGGAGGTTTATTCGTAAGATGCCCGACGACCGTAACGATAACAATTCCCAGACTCCCCGGGAGCCTAAGATCCCGGGGATGCCCGGAGGCAAGAAGCCCACGCGTACGGGCTGGCTGTATTTTATTTTGGCTTGCGCGCTTCTGGGCTACGCCTTCTTTAACATGGGCTCCGGCTTTGCCAATTCCAGCAATACCGTAAAGCTCGCGACGAGTGAGATGGTCAATGCCATTAAGCAGGACCGTGTCGAAGATTTGACCTATACGGTTCAAGACGGAAGCGTGGCGGGCCATTACTGGAAGACAAAAAAGGACAAGGGCGACACGAGCGAGCTCAAGAGCTTCTCCTCGACCTATGTCGGCTCCGATTCGCTTGCCGAGCTTATGGCAGAGCACCCCGATACCAAGTACATCGTCAACACCAATGACCCCGATTTTTGGGCCGACTTTGCGATGAGCGCGCTGCCGACGATTGCCCTGATCGCCATCATGTTCTACTTTATGCGCCAGATGATGGGCGCCAACAACAGGAACATGCAGTTTGGCAAGACCAACGCCAAGACCAACGAGGCAACGCGCCCCAAGGTCAAGTTTGAGGATGTTGCCGGTGTAGACGAGGCAGTCGAGGAGCTCGAGGAGATTCGCGACTTTTTGAGCGATCCGGACCGCTATCGCAAGCTGGGCGCCAAGATCCCGCGCGGTGTTTTGCTGGTGGGCCCTCCGGGTACCGGTAAGACGCTGCTGGCCAAGGCCGTTGCCGGCGAGGCCGGTGTGCCGTTCTTTAGCATCTCGGGCTCCGACTTTGTCGATATGTTCGTGGGCGTCGGCGCCAGCCGCGTGCGCGACCTCTTTAAGGAGGCCAAGTCTCAGGCCCCGTCGATCATCTTCATCGATGAGATTGATGCCGTGGGACGTCAGCGCGGAGCCGGCTTGGGCGGCGGTCACGACGAGCGCGAGCAGACGCTCAACCAGCTGCTGGTCGAGATGGACGGTTTTGAGGAGAGCGAGTCGGTCATCCTGATCGCCGCCACCAACCGCCCCGACATTCTGGATCCGGCGCTGCTGCGTCCCGGCCGTTTTGACCGTCAAGTTACGGTCGACCGTCCAGACGTAAAGGGCCGCGAGCAGATCTTGCGCGTGCATGCCGAGAACAAGCCGATGGACGAGGACGTTAAGTTTGAGAAGCTCGCCCAGATGACCGTTGGCTTTACCGGCGCCGACCTGGCGAACTTGCTCAATGAGTCTGCACTGTTGGCTGCCCGCCGTCATCGTTCTGTGATCTCGATGGACGAGGTCGAGGAATCGATGGAGCGCGTGATTGCCGGACCGCAGCGCAAGGGTCGCGTGATGACCGAAGCTGAGCGCACCACGATTGCCTACCACGAGAGCGGCCACGCTTTGGTGGGTCACATCCTGGAGCACTCCGATCCGGTCCACAAGATCTCGATTGTCAGCCGCGGCCAGGCTTTGGGTTACACACTACAGCTTCCGCAGGAGGATCACTTCCTCAAGACCAAGAACGAGATGCTCGACGAGCTTGCCGTGTTCTTGGGCGGCCGCGTTGCCGAGGAGCTTATGTGCGACGACATCACGTCGGGCGCGAGCAACGACCTGGAGCGCGCAACCAAGATGGCGCGCGAGATGGTCACGCGTCTGGGCATGAGCGAGGAGCTGGGCACGCAAGTGTTTGGCGAGGCACAGCACCAGGTGTTCCTTGGTCGCGATTACGCCGATCACCAGGATTACTCCGAGGAGACGGCGCGTCGCATCGATATCGAGGTTCAGCGCATCATGCGCGAGGCCCATCGCCGTGCGGTCGAGATTCTGGATGCCCGTCGCGATCAGCTCGATCTGATGGCGACGGTGCTGCTCGAGCGCGAGACCGTCGAAGGCGACGCCGTGAATGCCCTGCTCGACAACGAGTGGGACGCTTACCTTGAGCGCGAGGGCGATATCCTGGCGGCCAAGGAGGAGCGCAACGCCAAGGCTGCCGGTATGCCGACCAAGAAGCGCACGCCTCGCATGAGCGAGGAGGAGCTTGCGGCAGACGCCGCGGCTTTTGCGCAGGCGGCCATGCAGGAGGACGCCGGCGTCGCGTCTGAGGATGCTGACGATGCCGAGAGCGCTGACGAAAAGAAGGCCGGCGGCAATACTGACGTCGACGAGTAATCTTTGTAGCAAAAGCCTCCGCGGGGAAACCTGCGGAGGCTCTTTCTTTTGAGCGATATGTTGATTGGGGACAGACTTAAATGAGCGTTTTCACGCATTTAAGTCTGTCCCCAATCAACATTGCTGCGGCACTTTGCTCAGCTAAAGCGTACAATAGCGCCTATGCGAAAGGGGAACAGATGATCAACGAAACTATGTATGCTCGCGGTGCGGAAAGCTCCATCATCCGTGAGATCTTTAGCTATGGCCTTGAGCGCAAGGCGCAGATCGGTGCGGAGAACGTATTCGATTTTTCGCTGGGTAACCCGAGCGTTCCGGCACCTGCCGCCGTGGCTGAGTCCATTAAGAAGGCCTTGGAGCTGCCGAGCGACCAGCTGCATGGATACACGCCTGCGCCGGGTCTGCCGCAATGTCGAGCAGCCGTCGCCGACTCGCTCAACCGTCGCTTTGGCACGAGCTATGAGGGCAAGGACGTCTTTATGACGGTGGGTGCCGCGGCTTCGCTCACCTGCACGCTCAATGCCGTTACGAACCCGGGCGATGAGGTTGTTGTTATCGCCCCGTACTTTCCGGAGTATCGCGTGTGGATTGAGAAGGCCGGCTGCACGTGTGTTGAGGCGCTCGCCGATGAAGATACGTTCCAGCTGAGCGTGAGTAACGTGCTCAAGGCGATTACCGATAAGACGGCTGCCGTCATCATCGACTCGCCCAACAATCCGACCGGTGCCGTATATACACGCGACACGCTGACGCGACTGGCCAATGTTCTGCGCGAGGCCAACGCTCAGCGCGATCCCGAGAATCCGATTATGCTCATCTCTGATGAGCCGTATCGCGAGATTGTCTATGGCGCCGAGGTGCCTTGGGTGCCTTCGATCTACGAGCACACCATCGTGTGCTACTCGTATTCCAAGTCGCTTTCGCTACCGGGCGAGCGCGTCGGGTGGATCCTGGTTCCCAATACGAATCCTCAGGCAGCTCGTCTAATGCCCGCCGTTGCCGGTGCCGCCCGTACGCTGGGCTTCGTGTGTGCACCGGCGCTCTTCCAGCGCGTGATCATCGATTGCATCGACGAGCCGAGTGATGTCGAGGCCTATGCTCGCAACCGCACCGCGCTTACCGACGCACTAGCGGAGTACGGCTACACCTATGTTGAGCCGGATGGTGCATTCTACCTGTGGGTGAAGGCACTGGAGCCCGATGCGAATGCGTTCTGTGAGCGCGCGAAGAAGTATGAGCTGCTTGCGGTGCCCTCGGACAGCTTTGGCATGCCTGGTTGGTTCCGCCTGGGCTATTGCGTGAGTTACGAAACGATTATCAATTCGCTACCCGCTTGGAAACAGTTGGCGGACGAGTATCGTTAAAAGTAAAGCGCTCTGCTTACAATGTTTTACGTGAAACGGGGTTTGGTTTTAAGCCAGACCCCGTTGTCTATGCCGTTGTGTGATTGGGATGAAGCAGTTTTACGACTGCCGAAAGCTATGCGTACAATGAATATACGCGACGGCCATACTGGACAAGGAGACCCGATGCCCTACCTTCTTTCTTGTGATATTCATACTCATACGATGTTCTCTGCGCATGCGTACTCAACCATCGAGGAGAACATCTATTGGGCGGCGGAGCGCGGCCTTCAGGTGCTCGGTTCCGCCGATCATTTAAGCTCGATGGTTACGCCTTGTCCCAATGACCTGCGCAGTTTCCAATTCTTTATTAACCAGGATATCTGGCCGCGCATTTGGAGCGGCGTGCTGGTGCTGCGTGGTGCCGAGGCTGATATCGTTTCGCTGGACGGCAGCTTGTTTGGCGAAGACATTCCCGTTTCGCTCGATATCGCCGGCGATTCGTATAGTCGTGAGCATTCGCTGTTCGATTTGGTGACGCGTAATTTGGATTATTTGGTGGCAAGCGTGCATAACCCGCAGTTTGCCGAAGGCGCGACGCTCGCCCAAACGACCCAGATGTACATCAATGCCCTGGAGCACCCCAAGGTGTTCATGCTTGGGCATGCGGGTCGTTCGGGCGTGCCGTTCGATATCGATGAGGTGCTGCTGGCGGCCAAGGCCAAGCACAAGATTATCGAGATCAATAACCATAGTCTTGAACACGGTGTCGACACTGAGCATTGGGCCGTATGCCGCAAGATCGCCGAGCGCTGCGCCGAGCTGGGCGTGGGTATTGGCGTGTCGACCGATGCCCACATTGGCATGGCCATTGGCAAGCTCGATCACGCGCGCAAGATGCTCGACGAGATTCACTTCCCGCTGGATTTGATCGTGACGCGCGACCGCGAGACGCTGCTGCGCGAGATGGCGGCAGCCGGCGTGTGTGACCTGCGCAAGGGGATGTAGCGGAGTTCATAAACCAAGCGAAGGGGGCGGTCCAGACGGGCCGCCCCCTTTCTTGTCTCGAAAATCTACCGGGGTGGATTAGCGGCGCTCGAGGACCGCTACGGTTTCGGTGTGGTCGGTATGGGGGAACATGTCGACGGGCGTGATCTTGAGCAGGCGATAGCCTCCGTCGAGGAGCTGGTGCAGGTCGCGCTCTTGGGTCACAGGGTTGCAGCTGATATAGGTGATGCGGCGCGGCTTGAGTGCGCAGGCGGCTTCGAGGAACTCGGGGGTGGAGCCGGCGCGCGGCGGGTCGATGGAAAGGACATCGATCCGCTCGTTGTTGTCGGCGGCGTCCAGGATGTAATCGGTGGCGTCGTCGGCCATAAACCAAGCGCTGCGGGTGAGGCCGTTGAGCTCGGCATTGCGACGTGCGTCGGAAATGCCCGCCGGGTTGCGCTCCACGCCGAGCAGCATAATGCCGATGCCCTTGTCCTGGGCATCCTTCGCGGCGCACAGGCCGATGGTTCCGCTGCCGCAGTAAGCGTCCATAAGAATATCACCCTGCTGCAGGTCCATGCCGTCAATGGCAAGTCGATAGAGCAGCTCGGTTTGCTGCGGATTGGTCTGATAGAACGCGGTGGGGGAGATATCGAACTCGCAGCCGAGCAGCTGGTCGCGCATGCATTCGGCGCCATAGACGATACGAGTCTCCTCACCCAAGATGGCATTGCCGGGGCGACCGTTGATGTTCTGAGCGACGGTGACGATATGCGGATCGAGTGCGGCGACAGCCTCAAAGAACTCCTGCGCATGCGGCAGGTCGCGCTGAGCGGTCACGAGGGTGACCATAATCTGGTCGGTGCGCCAGCCGCAGCGAACGACGGCATAGCGAAGCAGCCCCAGATGCTTGTCTTCGTTAAAGGCGGGAATATGCAGACGTTCGGCCTCGCGAGCGATGCCGTTGAGAATCTGACGAGCGCCCGGCGCCTCGACAGGGCATTCAGGAACAGCAACGATTCTGTGTGTCCCACGTTCAAAAAAGCCGCAGCGGACAGCGCCCTCTTTGCCGGGAGCAAACGGAGTGGCAGCCTTATGACGAAAACCACGCGGCGCAGGATACTTGCCCGGGTCACCCAAGGTGACACCCATACCACGAATAGGATCGACGGCAATACCCTCACGCTCGCAAAGCGAGGCAAAAAGCTCCTCCATAGCAGCCTGCTTGGCCGCCAACTGCTTCTTATAAGGACGATTGAGCGCCGTGCACCCACCGCAAGCTTTCATGATCGAACAGGGAGACTTGGGGTCCACAACCTTACGCGCAGACGAAACCGGATCTTTATGCGAGCGCTTGGAGCGAGTCTGAGATGCCTTATCCTCGCTCCGACGAGAACTGGGGCGCTTGGCCTTAGCCTTGCCCTTGGCCGACTTGGATTTCTTAGAAGATTTTTTCTCCTCCGACCCCTCAGCCGCCTCGATCAAAGCACGACGAGCCCTACGCTCCGCACGAGATTCTGCCATGAATTAACCCCACTATTAAATAAAAGAAAAGTCCGAAGCAATTGTACCGTGCATTCAACGTGCCCGTTTGGAGAGGAGGCTATTTAAGGTTCCGAACACGTTGTCTCCCGGCTGGGTGGCGCCCGGCGCGGAGTTTAATTTGTCGCGAGTTCCGCACGAACAGGAGGCCACTTAATGTGGCCTCCGTCGTGAGCAGGACTGTAGAGCAGCAAATTAAACTCCGCGCCGGGCGCCACCCAGCCGGGTGCTCCAACCTAGTGCTCCATACGTGCTTTCCGTCTTGCGCAGGACTGTAGAGCAGGAAACTTAATTACGCGCCGCTCCCCGCCCGCGCCGGGCAACCCCAACCTTGTGCTCTATCAAGGTAAAGTGTATGATTCTGAACGTTACATGACTCACTTTACCTAACTAAAGTGCTATCGAGGGGGAATACCATGAATACCGATATGTCTCGTCGTCAGTTTGTTGGTCTAGCCGGCTCGCTCGCCGCGGTGCTTGGCCTTGGTCTTGTCGGTTGCGGCGGTGGTGCTGGCAAGGGCTCCGCTGCTGGCTCTGCCGCGGCCAAGGATGTGAAGGGCGCCGCGGAGTCCAAGAAGCTCGTGGTGGGCTTTGATAAGTCCTATCCTCCGTACGGCTTTGTGGGCGACGATGGCGAGTACACCGGCTTTGATCTCGATCTGGCCAAGGCTGTTGCCGATAAGCAGGGCTGGGAGGTCAAATACGAGGCCATCGACTGGGACGCCAAGGATACGCTGCTCAACTCCGGCGCCATCAACTGCATCTGGAACGGCTTTACCATGGAGGGCCGTGAGGACGGCTACACGTTCTCCGAGCCGTACATGCTCAACGAGCAAGTGCTCGTGGTCAAGAAGGACGCGGGTATCAAGAGCTGGGACGATCTCGCTGGCAAGACCGTGATCACTCAGACCGATTCCGCTGCGCAGGATGTGCTCGAGGGCGACCAGAAGGATCTGGCCGCGACGTTTGCCACGCTCGATACCATCGGCGAGTACAACACGGCCTTTATGCAGCTCGAGAGCGGCGCGGTCGATGCCGTGGCTTGCGACCTTTCGATTGCCCAGTATCAGCTTGCCGCCAAGCCCGATGCCTATACGCAGCTCGACAAGCCGCTGTCCAGCGAGCACTACGCCGTCGGCTTTAAGAAGGGCGGCACCAAGTCGGCCGACGCCGTGACCGAGTCGCTCAAGGCGCTCTACGAGGACGGCACGGTCAAGGACCTGTGCGATAAATATGCAAGCTATGGTCTTTCCTTCGACAACTGGGTGCTCAAATAGCGGCTTTCCCAGGCACCCGATTTTGCCGTTCAAACCGTCGCTTGCGTACATTTAGTACGCGGCGCTCCTCTTTCACGGCAAACTCGGGCACCTGGAAAACCCGCTTTAGCATTGGGTTCGCTGTTCCGTTACTGTGAAAGAGAGCTTGGGTTGTCTATTCAGGTCATGATGCAGATGCTTGGCCAGGGCTTCTTGGTCAGTTTGCAGTTGTTTGTGCTGACGCTGCTGGGGTCGATTCCGCTGGGAATCCCCGTGGCGTTTATGCGCATGAGCAAAATTGCGCCGCTCCGCTGGATTGCGCGCATCTACATTTCGGTCATGCGCGGTACGCCGCTCATGCTGCAGATGTTTGCCATCTACTTTGCCCCGTACTACGTGTTTGGCATTTCGCTCACGCCCGATTCCAAGTGGACGGCGTGCGTCGTGGCGTTCATCATCAACTACGCTGGTTACTTTGCCGAGATCTATCGCTCGGGCTTGCAGTCCATTCCGCGCGGTCAATACGAGGCTGCCGAGGTGCTGGGCTATTCGCGCGTGCAGACGTTTCTGTATATCGTGATGCCGCAGGTCGCCAAGCGTATTCTGCCGGCGATGGGCAACGAGATCATCACGCTGGTCAAGGACACGTCGCTGGCGTTTGCCATTGGCGTGGGCGAGATGTTCTCGACGGCCAAGGCGCTGGTTGCCTCGCAAGTGAGCATGGTGCCGTTTGCGATTGCGGCGCTGATTTACTGGGTCTTTAACTTTGTGGTCGAGATGCTGCTGGGTGCCGCCGAAAAGAAGCTGGACTATTATCATGACTAACTCAGTGATGAAAATCGAAAGCGCGCGTAAGGCGTTTGGCGGCAATGAGGTGCTCAAGGATATCTCACTCGAAGTCAAGCGCGGTGAGGTCGTGGCGATTATCGGGCCTTCGGGTGGCGGTAAGTCCACGCTGCTGCGCTGCGCTACGCTGCTCGAGACACTCGACGGTGGCTCGCTTTCGTTTGGCGACCTTGCGGTTGCGACGGATGTGGGATCGGGCGCGGTCTATGCGAAGGGAGATGTTCCCAAGCAGGCGCGCTCGCGATTCGGCCTGGTGTTCCAAAATTACAACCTGTTCCCGCACTATACCGTGATGAAAAACATCATCGACGCGCCGATCCGCGTGCTTAAGCGCCCGCGCGAGCAGGCGGAAGCTCGTGCTTATGAATTGATTGCTCAGATGGGGCTTATGGGCAACGAGAATAAGGTTCCGTGTGAGCTTTCGGGCGGTCAGCAGCAGCGCGTGAGTATTGCCCGCGCCCTAGCGCTCGACCCGGAGATCCTGTTCTTTGACGAGCCGACCTCGGCGCTCGATCCCGAGCTGACGGCCGAGGTGCTGCGTGTCATTAAGGACCTGGCGGCGCAGAATATGACGATGGTAATCGTGACCCACGCGATGCAATTTGCGCGCGATGTTGCCGACCGCGTGGTCTTTATGGACGGCGGTCGCATTGTCGAGGAGGGATCTGCCGAACAGGTTATCGACCATCCGCGCGAGCAGCGCACGCGTGAGTTCTTGAGCCGTATCGAGGGGTAGACTCAGGTATTTACTCAACTATTAATTGAGGCGAAGCCGCCACAGGTCTTACGGTCTGTGGCGGCTTTTTGTTTACATCGACGGGGTTCAATAATTGCCCCACAAGCTTGTCTCTTCCTCTCGCCGCCTGTATTCATACGTGTGCCGAAAGGTATGCATGGACAGCCGTCCGTGAGGGTAGGGTGGTGGCATAGGACATTTGGAGGGTGAGTCGGCTCGGCTGCCGACCATGCTGCTCCCGGGACGGCACCGACCGCGAACTCTCCCCGTTGGCGTCGCGCATTGCGCGCGGCCCTGCAAGGAGGTCATCATGGGTGCTCCCAAGACCGGTAACGTAAGGAACGTGGTGCTCGTAGGCCAAGGCGGGGTGGGCAAGACTTCACTCGCCGAGGCCATGCTCCACCTTTCCGGCAAGACCGCCCGCCTGGGCGGCCACGACGGCACCAGGCCCACGCTCGACTATGACCCCGAAGAGGTCAAGCGTGCATTTTCCATCTCGACGACCATTGCGCCGATCGACTGGAAGGGCGCGCGCATCAATGTGCTCGATGCCCCGTGCTACCCCGATTTTATCGGCGACGCCTTTGCCGCGATGAGCGTCTGCGAGACGGCTCTGTTTGTGGTCGACGCCGAGGCCGGCCCGCAGCCTACGACGGTTAAGCTCTGGTATGCCGCCGAGGACCTGCGCCTGGCGCGTGCGGTGTTCGTAAACCGCCTGTCGCGCTCCGAGGCCAGCTTTGCGACCACAATGGACCTGCTGCAGGAGCGCTTTGGTACGCGCCTGGGCGCCGTGACTCTTCCCTGGGGCGAGGGCGAGGACTTTGACGGCATCATCGACCTGGTGCGCATGAAGGCGCGCCACTGCAACGGCGCCGAGGCCGTTGAGTCGGAGATTCCCGAGGAGTATCGTGCCCAGGCCGAGGAAGCCCATGACCATCTGTGCGAGTTGGTGGCCGAGGCCGACGATGAGCTGATGATGAAGTACCTGGAAGGCGAGGAGACGCTGACGCAGGAGGAGCTTGAAGGCCTGCTGTCGAAGGCGATCGCCGAGCGCATCTTTGTGCCGGTCTTTGCGGGCGATTGCATTAAGGAGCAGGGCGTTAACTCGCTGATGGACGACATCGCCACATACTTCCCAGCGCCGACCGACTATGGCGAGATGCCGCTCATCGACGGTGATTCGCTTAAGATCTCGAGCGACGATGACCGTCCGGTGGCGTTTGTGTTTAAGACGCTGGCCGATCCGCAGCAGGGCCGCATCAGCTTTATCAAGGTACTGACGGGCACGCTTGAGCCGGGCCTTGAGCTGGTCAACGCGCGTACCCGCAAGAGCGATCGTCTGGCTCACCTGTATGTGATGTGCGGCCGCGACATGACCGAGGTCGGTCACGCCTATGCCGGCGACATCATCGTGGCGCCTAAGCTGGCCGCCGAGACGGGCGATACGCTCTCCATTACTGGCAAGGTCGAGGCGGCGGCATTTAAGTTCCCCAACTCGCAGTACCGCATCGCCATCGAGGCCGAGAATCGCGGCGACGAGGAGAAGCTCTACACGTTTATCGAGAAGGCCTGCAAGGCAGACCCGACCATGAGCATCGACCGCGACGAGGAGACTGGCCAGACCATTATCTCTGCCGTTGGTGAGGCACAGGTTTCGGTGCTGCTCAACCGTCTGGAGGACCGCACCAAGGTCGCCGCCAAGAGCGTGCCGATCCGCATTCCGTATCGCGAGACCATCCGCCGCACGGCGAGCGCCCAGGGTCGCCACAAGAAGCAGACCGGCGGCGCCGGTCAGTACGGCGACTGCTGGCTGCGCGTGGAGCCGCTCATTGGGCCCGACGGCACGAGCGACGGCTATGAGTTTGTTGACGAGGTCGTGGGTGGCCGCATTCCGCGCTCGCTGATTCCCGCCGTGGACAAGGGCGTCCAGGAGACCATGAAGGACGGTATTATTGCCGGCTACCCGCTCACGGGCATTCGCGTCGCGGTGTACGACGGTTCGTATCACAGCGTCGACTCCAACGAGATGGCGTTCCGCGCGGCGGCTCGCATCGGCCTGCGCAAGGCATGCGCCGATGCCGATCCAGTGGTGCTGGAGCCTATCGAGGAAATCACGGTGACGATCCCCGAGAGCTACGCCGGCGCCGTGATGGGCGACATCTCGGCCTCGCGCGGTCGCGTGACGGGCATGGAGACCGATGAGCGCGGAGACACCGTGGTCATCGCTCAAGCGCCGCTGGCCGAGCTGACGGATTACTCGACGCGTCTGCGCTCCATCACGCGCGGCACGGGTGACTTTACCATGAAGCCCGCCGGCTACGAGCAGGTTCCCTATGACGTTCAGGCCAAGCTGGTCGAGCGCTATGAGGAGGGTCGCGCCAAGTAGCGCGTGGCGTTGCCTGCAACATGCATGCCGGTGCAAGGGCCGCTCTGGGCAATCCAGGGCGGCCCTTTTTGATCCCTGGGGGACGGAGGAAAACGGATCATTTTAGGTTTTGGGGCAGCTTGGTCGGCCCTAGTCCCCCGAGGCCTGATTGCGGCCGGTGGCGTAGTCGATCTGCACGTGCGGCTGCAGATTGTAGCAATATACGTGGAAGCAGAGGGTCTTGCCGTGGTCCTCGACCGATTGCGCCTCAAGGCGCACGCCGCGGCAGACGAGCTCCTCTTCGTTATACATAGGCGTGACGCGGTAGAGCACATGGTTGCCTGTGTCGTGGATGTAGTCGAGGATCTGCTCTTCAAACGGCAGCATGCCCGTTTCGTTGAGATAGCGCGTGCCGGTGAGCAGATTCTTGCGGTTGGCGTTTTCGCCGCAGAGCGACCAGGCGATAAGGTGGCAGCGGTTGTAGAGGCTCTGACCCGGAATAAAGTCGTAGCGCTGCTGGTGCCACCCGGCGGGATGGATACGCGAGATATCGCCGCGCTTGCCCTGACCGAGCGATTCGGGACCCACGCAGGCGAGTGCCTTGCGGGTGCGGCCCAGGCTATCGAGCTTGGAGAACTTCTTAAAGCAGCCCTCTTCGGTGGCTCGCTCGTATTCGTCGAGCGTGAATGATGGCGTGCCCAACGGGTGCGTGCTGTCGGCGCGAAGGGCAACGTAGGGGTTGCCGGCGTAGTCGGGAATGCTGCTGAGATATACGCCGCGGGCGCGGTCGAGATCGGGGTTTTCGACCTCGTCGATGGGGGTGACGTTTGAAGAGGCATCGTCAGCGGTGTCGGTCGTGGCGGATTCAGAGCCATCGCCGGAGTCCTGATCATCTTCGGAGTCCGTGGAGCTCGCTGTTCCCGATTCGAGCCGGGCGACCAAGTCCGCTTCGTCGTCGGTGCGGTTGGGGCTCTCGCTTTGCTTCTCGGCCAGAGCAGCCGCCTGCTCATCGCTTTGCGGCGAGAGCAGCTTGGGCGCTCCGTCGAGCGACCCTGTGAACAGCGCAAACCCCAGCACCACGGCGGTGCCGATGGAAAGTACTTGCTTGTAGGCGGACTTGCGCGACATTGAGGCTCCTGGCTAGACGGTTCGGAATTTACCAGTCTAGCAGGAGCCGGCAGGGGCCGTTCTATCGAACAAATACTTAAGATTTGGGACAAACACTCCTGATTTATTTGTCCCGCGGTCTAGATCGAGGTGGAGTCGAGCCAGTTGAGCTTGCACTCGAGAATGCGCTGCTCGCCGGGTTCGCTGCTGCCGTCAAGTAGGGCGAGCAGCATCTCGGCTGCTTCGCGACCTTCCTGGTCGACGGGCTCGATGATGGTGGAGACGGTCGGTGTGGTGAGATTAGTCCAGTCTTCGCAGTTGAGTCCCAAAAGGCCGATTTGCTGCGGAAGCAGATGGGCCATGGGCTGAAGTGCCTTGTAGACGCGGGGGAGCGCCCATTGGTTTTGGACAAAGATGAGCGTGCGCTTGGCGGGGTTGAACTTGTATTTAAAGTATTCGGTGAGCTCGTTGATTGACGGCTTGTTGTGATCGATGGGGATGGCTTTGTAGAGCTGCCCATTCGCGGCTAATGCCTCGGCATATCCCTGAAAACGTTCCATGCGGGTGCGCATTTCGGTCATATTGGCGGCAATGGAGAAAAAGTCCTCGTAGCCGGCATCGAGAAGCGCCTGCGTGGCGTTGTACACGCCGTCGTAGAGGTTGGTTTTGATCCAGCTGGTGCCTGGGCTGTAGATGGCCGCGTCAAAAAAGACGACGGGCTTGCCGGCGCGTCTAATGCGGTCGTGCACGGCTTTGAAGTTTGCCGTGGGCTGGATGATAAAGCCATCGACGCCCAGCGAGAGCATCTTGTCGACGTACATGAGCTCGGTCTCGGGGTTAAAGTTGCTCGTGCAAACGACCGTCTGGTAGCCCGCGGGGAGCATGACCTGCTCCATGCCGTTGAGGACGAGGCCCGCCCACTTGTTGGTGTTATCCAAAATGATGATGGCAATGACGTGGGTCTGTTTGCCGGTGAGCGTTTGCGCTTGGGCGTTGGGAACGTATCCGAGTTCCTTGATGACGCGCGCAATCTTTGTCTGCGTCTTCTCGCTAAGCTTTTCTCGTTTGTCGTTGAGGTAATACGAGACGCTTGCCGTCGAGGTTCCCGCCTCTCGAGCGACGTCTGCAATCGTAACGCGCTGTTTTGCCACAGCGACTCCTTCCGACAGATGAGCATTTTCCAACATGATGACTTTGAGTCTTGGTGAGGGATGCGCTTCGGTGAGCGACCTTTTCCTTTCATATGAGTATGCAACAAATGCGGTATACGGGTGGGGTCGAAATTTGTGACCGGCATGCGTATCTGCCGTCTACCGAGAAAATCAAATACTTCTTGACTTTTGAAATCGAGGGTAAAATCGCAGGATTCATTTTTGGTTAAACGCATAACTAAATAGCGTAACCAACGCTCTGACCTGCGCGTTTACCGAAATAAGCTGGCATTAAGAAAATTGAGCACCTATATTGGTCTTGTCGAAAAGACAGCAAGTCCAAACGGCAGGGGATGCTCCGGAGGCCTCCGCAAACGGTGTCTTGCGCACGCAACTCTATGAAAAGAGGGAAGCAATGAAGATCGTAGGCGTTGCCGCCTGTACCGTGGGTATCGCCCACACGTATATGGCCCAGAAGGCGATTCAAGATGAATGCGCCGCCCGTGGCATCGAGTGCAAGGTCGAGGCTCAGGGTGGCCTGGGTATCGAGAATGAGCTCACGCAGGAAGACGTGGACTCCGCCGACCTGGTCCTGGAGTCCGTCGACGTGGGTGTCGAGAACGAGGACCGTTTTGAGCAGAAGATGGCCGAGGGCAAGTTCCTCAAGGTCGGCACCTCGGATGTAATCGCCGATCCGGTGAAGATCATTGACCAGGCCGTTGAGATCATCAAGGCGACGGGTGGCGCCGTTGACGCGCCCAAGGCCGAGGCCAAGGCAGAGAAGAAGGCCGTCTCCGCTGCCCCGCAGGCCCCGACACCGGCGTCCAAGCAGTCCATCTTTGCCGATCCTGGCAAGACGCTGCTCAATGCATTCAATACCGGCGTTTCCTATTTTATCCCCATCGTCGTTATCGGTGGCGTGTTCCTCGCCTTCTCGTTGGCATCCGGTACTGCCGGTGCTAGCGGCATGGAGGTCACCAACCCGTTGATGGTGAGCCTTAACACCATCGGCATGGCCGGCATCTCTATGATGATTCCGGTGCTTGCGGCATACATCGCTTACTCGATGGCCGGCAAGCCCGCACTTGCCCCTGGCTTCGTCCTGGGCTACTTGGTCAACAACGCCGTCGTCACCCCGAGCGGCAACAGTGTTTCGACTGGCTTCTTGGGTGCCATGATCATGGCTGTCATCTGCGGCTACTTTGTCCGCTGGATGAAGACCTGGAAGGTCAACAACACCATCCAGACCATCATGCCGATCCTGATCATCCCGATTCTGACCTCGCTTGTCCTGGGTATGGCCTATATCTACATCCTGGCCACGCCGCTTGGCTTTGTGATGGACTGGCTCACCAGCGTGCTCGGCAGCCTGCAGGGCGGCTCCGCCGTCGTCCTGGGCCTGGTCATTGGTGTTATGACCGCCTTCGACATGGGTGGCCCCATCAATAAGACCGCCTCGACCTTTACCATGGCTATCATGGCATCCGGCATCTACGGCCCTAACGGTATGTTCCGCGTTGCCGTCGCCGTTCCCCCGATCGCCTGTGGCCTCGCTGCGCTCATCGCCAAGAACAAGTTCGATGACGCCGACCGTCAGATGGGCATCTCCGCACTGTTCATGGGCTGCATCGGTATTACCGAGGGCGCCATTCCCTTCGCGGTCAAGGATCTCGGCCACACCCTTCCCGGCATCTGCATCGGCTTTGCCGTGGGCGCTGCTCTCGCCGCCTTCCAGGGTATCGACTGCTACGTCCCGCACGGTGGCTTTATCGTCGCCCTTGCCACCAACAACGTCGCGCTGTTCTGCCTGGACATCGTGATTGGCTCCGTGGTCGCCGCTGCAATCCTGATTGCCATGAAGCCCACGCTCGATAAGCAGGCCAAGTAAACCTTTAAGGACTCCGGTTGTGCGGAGAGATGGATTTGACTCCGCACAACCGCCCCTACACAACAAAATCCATCCGTACTGATAGGGCCCGCATCTGGGTCCCAGGGAACTTTTGTCAAAAATCCTCTGGAGAAGGAGAACAAAATGTCCAACCTCACCATCCGCCAGGCCGTTCAGGGCATGCTCAAGCTGCAGGATAGCGGCGATCACGCAACCATGGTCGGCATTGGCCCCATGAGCCCCAACCTGATTCAGGCCGTGTTCGAGCTTGCCAAGGACGAGGATTTCCCGCCCATGTTTATTGCCAGCCGCAATCAGGTCGATATGGACGAGATGGGCGCCGGCTACGTCAACGGTTGGGACCAGACGCGCTTTGCCGCCGACATCAAGAAGGTTGCCGACGAGGTGGGTTACACCGGTCCGTACTACCTGTGCCGCGATCACGGCGGTCCGTGGCAGCGCGACGAGGAGCGTAACGCCCACCTGCCCGAGGACGAGGCCATGGAGCTCGCCCGCAAGTCCTTTGTCGCCGACATGGAGGCGGGCTTTGACCTGCTGATGGTCGACCCCACCAAGGACCCCTATCAGATCGGCAAGGTTATTCCGCTCGACGTGGTGCTTCGCCGCACGATCGATCTTATCGACTACCTTGAGCAATACCGTCGCGAGCATAACCTGCCCGAGGTTGCCTATGAGGTCGGTACCGAGGAGACCAATGGCGGCTTGACCTCTACCGATAAGTACGAGGAGTTCATTTCTCAGCTGCAGCCCGAGCTCGAGAAGCGCGGCTGCCCCATGCCCACCTTTATCGTCGGCCAGACCGGCACCCTTACCCGCTGGACGGAGCAGGTCGGTCACTACAACTTCAAGAACGCTCGCGAGCTTGCCGATATGGCCAAGCGCTACGGCGTGGGTCTGAAGGAGCACAACGCCGACTACCTGGATGACGCGACGCTGCTCGAGCATATCCCGGCACACGTGACCGCCTCCAACGTTGCTCCGCAGTATGGCACCGAGGAGACCCGCGCTTACCTCAAACTCTGCGCTACCGAGCAGATTCTGGTCGACAACGGCCTGTGCGACGATCCCTCCGACCTGTATCACACGCTGCTGGTCAAGGCTATCAAGACCGAGCGTTGGCGCAAGTGGATGACTGGCGACGACGTCAACCTGCAGGTTGACGACATCCTGGCTGACGACGAACTCAGCCTGAAGATTCTGGATGTCTCCGGCCACTACGCCTTTAACGATCCCGAGGTCAAGGAGCAGGTCGAGAAACTCTATCGCAACCTCGCTGCCCAGGACATCGACGGCAAGCGCTTTGTGATCGAGCACATCAAGCGCCCGATCAAGCAGTACGTCGTCGGTCTTAACCTCAAGGGCGTCACGAGCCGCATCGAGAAGGCTCTCTAAGTAGCTTTTCCTACACGACGCCGGGTCCGGGGCATGTCCCAGCTGCGGGCCCGGCACATAGGACAAAGGGACATCCCCTTTGTCCTATTTTTTGAGTTTTGGATTCCTTAGAAGGAGTTTGCACCATGAAGTTCTTTATCGATACCGCCAACCTTGACGAGATCGCCGAGGCCAAGAGCTGGGGCTGCCTGGCCGGTGTTACCACCAATCCGTCCCTGTATGCCAAGACCGGCGGTAAGCTCGCCGACTTTGAGCCCCATATGCTCAAGATTGCCGAGCTCTGCGAGGGTCTGCCCGTGTCTGCCGAGTCTACCGCCACCACGGCCGAGGGCATGATCGAGGAGGGCAAGCGCCTTGCCGCTCTGGCTCCCAACATCGTGGTTAAGCTTCCCGTGTGCGAGGCCGGCCTCGCCGCCTGCCGCGCGTTGGCCGATGCAGGCGTGCGCGTCAACATGACGCTTGTCTTCTCGCCGACGCAGGCCCTCATGGCCGCCAACGCCGGTGCCCGCTACATCAGCCCGTTTGTGGGACGCTTCGACGACATCGCCGAGGACGGTATCTCGCAGCTCGACAACGTTGTGACCTGCATCAAGAACTATGACTGGACTGGCAAGAACGTCGACGACACCGTCGAGATCATCACCGCATCTGTCCGCACGCCCAATCACGTGACCCAGGCGGCGCTGCTCGGTGCCGATATCGCGACCGTCCCCATGGTCGCTCTCAAGAAGTGCCTGCATCACCCGCTGACCGACCAGGGCCTCGCCTCTTTTGAGGCTGACTGGCAGAAGGTCGTCGCTCAGGCTTAACGAGTGGATTGCCCCGGCATCGCGTCATCCGGTGCCGGGGTTGTTCTCAAGAGAGGAATTCGTATGACCAACCAGGAGCTGGCGAAGGTCGCCAATGAGGTCAGGAAGGGTGTCGTGACTGCGGTGCACGCGGCCAAGTCGGGACATCCGGGTGGATCGCTCGGTGCTGCCGACATCATGACGTATCTGTACTTTGAGGAAATGAATATCGATCCTGCCGACCCTCACAAGGCCGATCGAGACCGCTTTGTGCTCTCCAAGGGTCACGCGGCGCCGGGCCTGTATTCGGTGTTGGCAAATCGCGGCTATTTTTCCGTCGAAGAGCTCGAGACGCTCCGCCATATTGGCAGCCGACTGCAGGGCCATCCCAACATGAACGACACCCCGGGTGTTGATATGTCCACCGGATCGCTCGGTCAGGGTATCTCCGCCGCGGTTGGAATGGCACTCGCCGCAAAGCACTGGGGTGACAGCTACCGCGTCTACACGCTGTTGGGCGACGGTGAGTGCGAGGAAGGCCAGGTGTGGGAGGCGGCAATGTTCGCCGGCAACCACGACCTGGATAACCTTGTCGCTATCGTCGATCACAATGGCCTGCAAATTGACGGCAGTATCGACGAAGTTAACTCGGCTATGCCGCTTGCCGACAAGTTCCGCGCCTTTAAGTGGCATGTGATCGAGCTAGCCGATGGCAATGACATGGCGCAGATTGAGGCGGCTTTCGCCGAGGCTCGCGAGGTGACCGGCGCGCCCGTCGCTATCATCGCCGAGACGGTGAAGGGCAAGGGCGTCTCCTTTATGGAAAACCAGGTGGGCTGGCACGGCAAGGCACCCAACGATGAACAGTTTGAGCAGGCCATGGCCGAGCTCGCAGCAGCAGGGGAGGAGCTCTAATGGCAGACGTCAAGAAAGTCGCCACGCGCGTTAGCTATGGCGAGGCACTTGTCGAGCTGGGCAATGAGCACGATGACTTTGTGGTTCTCGATGCCGACCTGGCCGCCGCCACGCAGACCGGTAAGTTTAAGGCTGCGCACCCTGAGCGCTTCTACGATGCCGGCATTGCCGAGAGCAACTTGATGGGGCTTGCCGCCGGCATTGCGACCACGGGTCGCGTCGCCTTTGCGAGCACCTTTGCCATGTTCGCCGCCGGTCGTGCGTATGAGCAAGTGCGTAACTCCATCGGCTATCCGCACCTCAACGTCAAAATTGGCGCTACGCATGCGGGCATCTCGGTCGGTGAAGACGGCGCTACGCATCAGTGCTGCGAGGATATCGCGCTCATGCGCACGATTCCGGGTATGACGGTGATCGTCCCCGCCGATGACATCGAGGCTCGCGCTTGCGTGCGCGCCGCCTATGAGTTTGAGGGACCGGTCTACATGCGCTTCGGCCGCCTGGCAACACCGGTTATCAACGACCGCGAGGACTATGAGTTCAAGATTGGTCGCGGCGTGGTCGTGCGCGAGGGGTCCGATGTGACCATCGTCGCTTGTGGCCTCATGGTCGCCGAGGCGCTTGAGGCTGCCGAGGCGCTCGCTGCCGATGGTATCGACGCCGAGGTCATCAACATGCATACGATCAAACCGCTCGATGAGCGCCTGGTGGTTGCCAGCGCCAAGAAGACTGGTCGCGTGGTCACCGCCGAGGAGCATTCGATTATCGGCGGTCTTGGCGAGGCCGTGGCCTCGGTGCTCGCGGAACAGCATCCGGTGCCGATGCGACGCGTCGGCGTGCGCGATGTATATGGCGAGTCCGGCCCTGCGGTCGATTTGCTGCACAAGTACGGTTTGGACGCCGACGGCATCGAAGCCGCGGTCAGGTCCGTGTTGTAAGGAAGGTTTTCCATGGGGTTTGTATCTGCCAACCAAGTGACGATTGGCTACGCCGCCGCCTCGCGCGAGGACGCGCTGCATTATCTGTCCGAGCAGGCTGTTGAGCTTGGTTTTGCCGATGACGCATCTGCTGTAGAGGCGGCTTTTATTGCTCGCGAAAACGAGGCCGAGACTGGCCTCGTCGCCGGTTTTGCCGTTCCGCATGCCAAAAGCGACGCGATTCATACGCCGGGCGTGGCCGTGCTCAAGCTGTCCGAGCCTGTTGAGTGGCCGAGCTTTGATGGCGTGCCCGTCGATGTGGCACTCGCGCTGTACGTGCCCGCCGGCGAAGCGGGAACCACGCACCTGCGTCTGCTCTCCAAGGCTGCCGTGATGCTGATGGATGCCGGCTTCCGTGACAAGGTGCGCACGAGCGCCGATCCCGCCGAGATCGCGGAGCTTATTAACGCCGGGCTCGAGGGCTAGGTGCAACCAGCCCGCTCAATCTATTGATCCTTCTCCAAGGAGCAGGGCCGCGACGCTATAGGCGTCGCGGCCCTGTTTGCGTTTCCCCAGATAAAACCTGCCAAAATAAACCTGTCCCTTTTTGGCAGGTTACGTCATAAAGTTTCTGTCTATGTAACGAAAGTACAATATGATATATACGTTATATACAAGTTTGTGACGTGCAGTAGATTTGCGGCAACGCAAGCCGATGAAGGGGTCGATATGATCAAGGCTGTCATTTTTGACATGGACGGAACGCTGGTCGATACCGAGCGTTTGGACATGAGGGCATGGAAGGTGGGCGCTGCCGAGCTGGGGATTGCGATTGATGATGCGTTGATCCATCAGTTTATCGGCCGTTCGAATGCCGATGTTAAGGACATCCTTGAGGCGCATTACGGCAAGGGCGAAACCGCCGACGCGATTTTTGCCCGCAACATTGAGCTACACAGCGAGATGGCCAAGACCGACCTGGAACTTAAGGCCGGCGCCGCCGAGTGCCTCGACGAGCTGCTGGCTGCGGGCTATCACGTGGGCCTTGCGACGTCGTCGCGCCGCGTTGCGGCCGAGCGCAACCTTAAATCGGTCGGCCTCTTTGACAAGTTTGAAACGGTGACCTTCGGCGAGGATGTCGCATATGGCAAGCCCGACCCCGCGATTTACCTGCTCGCTTGCGAGCGCGCGGGCTTTGCTCCCGAGGAATGCGCCGTGGTCGAGGATTCGCGCAACGGCTGCGTCTCGGGTATCACGGCCGGCTGCCATGTCTTTGCTGTGCCCGATATTGTGCCGCTGCCGCAGGACGTGGCGGATGGCTGCGAGGCCGTGCTCGACACGCTGTTCGATCTGACGGCGGCGGTCAAGGCCGTGCGCTAAAGGTATGCGCCGAGGTCGATGGCGGTGGCTTCGACGCAGCTGCTTGCCTGGGTGCTGGCGCGCTCGGCGATCTGGGCGCCGATGCCGTAGCTGTCGGCTGCGGTGTTCCATTCATTAGAGGGGTCGCGCTCGTCTCTCTAAAGATAAAGTCGGTTAGAGAGACAGCCTTAGGTAATCTAGCAGCGAATTCGTTATATCTCTCTAAAGGTCTCTCTAAAACAAAGTGCTTATCTCTCTAAAGTTAGAGAGATAAATCTATTGGTTTAGAGAGACGGAATGCCAATGCTGCCGGATAAAGGACTCATTGAAGTAATGGGTTCATCGACGAGCTGTAACCGCCGCTATCGGAAAAAGTAGGTGCGGCCGAGACGCCTCTCAAGTGCCTCTCGAAGTTAGAGGGGTGCTAGAGAGGCAGTTGTCTCGTGACATTTTCCCAGATAAAACCTGCCAAAATAAACCTGTCCCTTTTTGGCAGGTCTGCGGGTCAATGCCCATCAAACGAAGTTGCGGTGGAATAGTTCCTGTTTGGGCCCGATAGGCCGCAAAACAGGAACTATTCCACCGCAACTTATTTGGGATGCGCTATTGATTCATGTTGCCGTGGATGTAGGGGGTGACCTCGGGGGAGATATGGCCGCAGCCTAGGTTGCGCAGGGCAGATTCGATGGCGGCGGGAAGCGGGGCCTTGCCCTCGTCGTTGACCGCGGTCCTGCCGAGGGCGGCGATCTTGGCGACGTCTGCCGGCGCGGCCTCGATATGCATGCAGCCGCCGACGAGGCGTGCGCGGACCTGGTCCAGGCCAAGGTCGTGCAGGTAGTCCTCGCAGGCGCGGATTACATCGACCTTCTCGCGCGTAAGCTCCTCGCCCGTGGGGACGCGGGTGGCAAGACATGCTCCCGCCGGCAGGTTCCAGACGGGGTATCCCCAGGCGCGTAGCAGCTCGCGCTCCTCGTCCTTGGTAAAGCCGACCTCCATGAGCGGCGATCGCACGCCGAGCTCCTGGGCGGCGCGCATGCCGGGGCGGTAGTCGCCGCGGTCGCTTGCGTTACTGCCGTCGATAACGGTGGGAAAGCCCAGCGACCTGGCGTGATTGACGATGGCGGTAAAGCCGGCGCGCTTGCAGTGGTAGCAGCGGTCGGCGTCGTTGCAGGCTACCTGGGGGAGCTGCAGCTGATCGACCGAGAGGTTGAGCACGGGGAGCTTGAAATGCGGCCCCTCATCGGCCTGCCCGTCAACCGCCCACTCAAACGAAGCCTGCTCGGGCGTGCCGATGAGTGGCGTGGTGAGGTGAACGAGAAGCGTGCTGGCGGGCATGATGCGGGCGCAGACCGCGGCCAAAAAGCTGCTGTCGACGCCACCGGAAAAGCCGATGGCGACGCGTCCGTATGCCAAAAGCAGCTGCTCGAGCGCTGTGAGTTTGTCCTGAAGCCCCTCTGCAGGTGCAGTGGTGTCTGAAAGCATGAATCGATCCTTGCCGTTGAGTACTCGGTCGAAAACTATAATCCTACCGAGCCGCTTGTCATAAGACTTCTATCTATGTAACGAAAGTGCAATATGCTATATACGTTATATACAAGTTTACAGGTGCGGTAAAGTTGCGGGGGTACAGCAGCGCGAAGCGATGGGGGACCGATATGATCAAGGCTGTTATTTTTGACATGGATGGAACGCTGGTCGATACCGAGCGTTTGGGTATCAAGGCGTGGAAGGCAGGCGCCGCTGAGCTGGGGCTCGCGATTGATGAAGCGCTGCTCCATCAGTTTATCGGTCGCACGCTGCCCGATGTCATGGAGATCCTTGATGAGCATTACGGCAGCTGCGAAACCGCTGAGGCAATCTATCGTCGCCATAGGGAGATTCGCGACGAGATGGTCAAGACCGATCTGGAGCTTAAGGACGGTGCCGCCGAGTGCCTCGACGAGCTGCTGGCTGCGGGCTATCACGTGGGCCTGGCGACGTCGTCGCGCCACGTTACCGCCGAGCGCAACCTTAAGACGGTTGGCCTCTTTGACAAGTTTGAGACAGTGACCTGCGGCGAGGACGTCGTGAACGGCAAGCCCGATCCCGAGATGTACCTGCTCGCCTGCGAGCGCGCGGGCTTTGCTCCCGAGGAGTGCGCCGTGGTCGAGGACTCACGCAACGGCTGCGTCTCGGGCATCACGGCCGGCTGCCACGTCTTTGCCGTTCCCGATATCGTGCCGCTGCCGCGGGACGTGGTGGACGGCTGCGAGGCTGTGCTCGATACGCTGTTCGATCTGACGGCCGCGGTCAAGGCCGTGCGCTAGCGTTTGCACGCGAGTTGCCATGCCCCGCGCCCGATCCCGCAGGACGGTGACGGTAACGGCGCCTGCGTGGAGGCGCTGACGCAGTCAGCCCCTCTTATCACGCCAAGATTGCTGTTTTGGCCGATAAGAGGGGCATTGTGCTTTAAGCGACTGGGGCTGCGGCCTTGGTAAGGAGCTGGCGGAGGGTTATGACGCTACAAGTTACTCCAGGAGCCAGTCGATCACGTTGCGCTTGCGGACTCCTTCGTAGTTCGCGTCCGCAAACAGCGTGTCGAGCGTAAGAAGCGTCTTGGGGTAGTTGTCTCGGACCTTCTTAAAGGGGGCCAACTCTCGATTGAGGGTAGTTTCGTCGAGCGTTGTGGCTGAAACCTGAAAATAGGCTGTCTCGTCTGACTTTAGGGCAACAAAATCGATTTCCCCGCCGTCGATATCGCCCACGTAGACGTCGTATCCACGGCGTAGGAGCTCGAGATAAACAACATTTTCGAGGATATGACCGATATCGCTGCTTTGGGTTTTGACGAGAGCGCCTCTAAGTCCAAGGTCAACGGCGTAGTATTTGCCGTTTGTTGAAAGAAGCTGCCGACCGCGCACGTTATAGCGCGGAGCAAAGTACAACACAAGGCTGTCTGTTAAGCCTTTGAGGTACTTGGCTACGGTTTTCTGGTCGGTTTTGTTGCCGTTGGACGAGAGCGTGTCGGAGATTTTTTTAATCGAGATCCGGTTTCCAATGCTATGGAGTAGGAACTTGGTGATATCGCGCAGGGTCGGGACGTCCGAGACCTTCAGGCGTTCGATAACGTCGCGTATGACGATGGTATCGTAGAGGCTCATAAGATAATCGCGCGCCTGGGGTCCCTGAATACCCGTCTCGGCGATAAAGGGAAAAGAGCCCCGGGTGATGTACTCGTCAAACAACTGCGCGGGAGCCTTTCCGTCATTGGTTTTTGCCGAGCAAAACTCTTTAAAGGATAGGGGCAGCATCTTGAGCTCTACGTAGCGGCCGGAGAGCAAAGTTGCCAGCTCGCTCGAGAGCAGATAAGCGTTGGAACCGGTTATGTAGAGGTCGACATTGTCCTTGATAAAAAGACTGTCGACGGCTTTTTCGAAATGCTCGACGTGCTGTATCTCGTCCAGAAAAACGTAGTTCATCTTATCGGGGACGAGTCTGGCGGAAATGTAGTCGTAGAGTGCTCTATACGACGTAAGCGACTCGAACTCCAGGTCTTCAAAGTTGAGGGATATAACCTGGTCGCCTGTGATTCCATGATCGCGCAGGTAGCTACGGTAGATTTCGAATAGCTTTGATTTGCCGGACCTTCGCACGCCCGAAACGACCTTGATGACGTGCGAGTCTTTCCACGAAATGAGCCAGTCGAGGTACTGTTTGCGATCAATCAGATTCATGAAACCCCTTTCTTGGCGAGAAAAAACTGGAGCAAAATCAATACTTATAGGAAATATCTAAAAATATGGAATTGAGTCTATTTTAACAAAAAAGTTAATGAAAAAAAAGGATTACATTCCATAAATATCCGTAGTCGCAGGTCCGGCTAAACGGGGAGGGAACATGGGGCCAGCAAAACGCCGCAGCGGGACTGTTCCCGTTGCGGCGTTTTTTGTTACAGGTAGGCGCCCAGGTTGATGTCGGTTATTGGGGCCGCGGATGGGCCCGTCGGGTGCTGCTCGGCCTTTTGGGTGCTCACACGTTCGAGCAAGAAGGGGCGCACGAGCTCCTGACGGTTAATGTCCTCGGCGGCCGTGGCCGTGGTGACGGTGCGCGCGGCGGAGCCGATGCGGACTCGTTTGGTCTTGGCGGCAGGTTTATCCTCGATTTGCTCCATGAGCAATTGAACACCCTTGCGGCCAATTTCGTAGCCCGGCGGCGCCACGGTGGTAAGGGGGACCGACCCGCTCCAGGCAAGTGGATTGCCGTCGCAGCCGGCCACGCGGACCTGCTCGGGGACGGAGATGCCTTTGTCTATCAGCGCCGAGATAACGCCCGACGCCAGTACGTCGGTCAGGCCGATGACAAAATCGGGGCGTTCGTCGGCGGGGCGCGCGGCGATTTGGGCGCCGATGCCGTAGCCGTCGGCGGCGGCATTCCATTCGCCGGCGTCGATGACTTCGATCTTGATATCGGGGTGTAGGGCGAGTGCCTTATGAATGCCAAGGACGCGCAGGGTGAGTTGCATAAATGCTGCTCTACCCACAACGGTGATATGACGTGCACCGCGGGCGATGGCAAGTTCGGCAATGATGCGACCCTGGGCCTCGTTGTCGGCCGCTACGTAGTAGCCGGGCTCGGAGCAATGGATGTCCAGATGGACGATCGGCACGGGCATCTTGGCCATGGCGGGGTGCCAGTCGGGGGATGCCATGGGCTGAACCATGACGCCGGACATCTGGGTGCCCATAAAGTAGCGCAGGTAATGGTCCTGGAGAATATCGTCGTTATCGGCGTTGGCGATGAGCAAGTCATAGCCGTGCTTGCGAGCCTCGTTGTGGGCGCCGCTGGCGATTTGGAGCGAAAAGCCGTGATCGAGACGGGGGAGCACCAGGCCAAAGGACTTGGTGGCGCCGCCCGCGAGCTGACGAGCGCTTTGGTTGGGCAGGTAGCCAAGGCGATTGATGGTCTCGTTGATGAGCTTGAGGGTCTCGGGGCGCAGCTTTTCGGGGTGGTTGAGCGCGTTGGAAACCGTGCCCAGCGAAACCCCGGCCTCGCGCGCGACGTCGCTGATTTTTACCTTTGCCATAGCGGCCCCTTTGATGCGTTTCAAGTACAAGCCAGATTGTAGCATCCCAAACCTTCCAAAAAGGGACAGGTTTATTTTGGCAGGTTTTATCTGGGGAAACGCCGTTGCCAGCGCGACCACCACGAAGGGGACAGGCACCTTTGCGGTGGTTTGGACCGGCTGGGCATGTGTGCATCGGGTGGTATCTAAGTTGAGATACCACTTCTGGTATATCAGCTTGCGCTTGCGTGAGTACAATACTCGAACGTTATACGTCTCAGCGCCCCCTGTGCGTGGACGTCTTGCAGTCACGCGAACGAAGGGATTTATCCTATGTGCGGAATTGTCGGCTACACCGGCTCTGATATTGCAAAGAACATCCTGATCACGGGCCTCAAGCGCATGGAGTATCGCGGCTATGACTCCTCGGGCGTCGCGCTCGAGGTGGGCGAGGGCGCCGCGGCGCACCTCGACGTCATCCGCCGCGTGGGCAAGGTCGCGGGCCTGGAGAGCGAGCTTTCCAACATTGACAGCGACGCTACCTGCGGTATCGGCCACACCCGTTGGGCCACCCACGGCAAGCCTTCGGTCGTTAACGCTCACCCCCACACCAGCTGCGACGGTCGTATCGCCATCGTTCACAACGGCATCATCGAGAACTTCGCCGAGCTGCGCGAAGAGCTGGAGGACCGCGGCCACCACTTTAAGAGCGAGACCGATACCGAGGTCTTCGCGCATCTGATCGAAGAGGCTTATGCCGAGACGCACGACCTGATGGCCTCCGTGCGCGAGGCTTGCACCCACGTGGTCGGTGCCTATGGTCTGGCCGCCGTGTGCGCTGACGAGCCCGGCGTGATCGCCGTGGCCCGCAAGGATTCCCCGATCGTAGTCGGTGTGGGTGAAACCGGCTCCTATGTTGCTTCTGATGTCATCGCGCTCATCGACGCCACCCGCGATGTCGTGGTGCTCGAGGACGGTCAGTTTGCCAAGCTCACGCCCGCAGGCGTCGAGTACACCGACGAGGCCGGCAACGTTATCGAGCCCAAGGTCACCCACATCGACTGGGACCTGGACATGGCAGAAAAGGGCGGTTATCCCGACTTTATGCTCAAGGAAATCCACGAGCAGCCGCGCGTCGTGCGCGACACGCTGGTCGGTCGTATGACGCCGGCCGGCGAGCTCGACATCGACGAGCTGGGCCTTTCGCTCGAGGAGCTCAACGACATCGACCGCGTCTACGTGATCGCTTGCGGCACCAGCTATCACGCTGGCCTCATTGCTAAGAATCTCATCGAGGGCTGGGCTCGCATCCCCACCGAGGTTGAGGCGGCCAGCGAGTTCCGTTATCGCAATCCCATCATTACGCCGACGACGCTCGTCGTTGCCGTGTCCCAGTCGGGCGAGACGGCCGATACCCTTGCCGCCATTCGAGACGCGCGCATCAAGGGCGCCAAGGTCTTCGGCATCACCAACGTGGTGGGCAGCCCCGTGGCGCGTGAGAGCGACGGCGTCATCTACACTAAGGCCAACAAGGAGATTGCGGTCGCCTCGACCAAGAGCTTTATCGGCCAGGTCGTGAGCCTCACGCTTTTGGCCCTGCTGCTGGCGCAGGTCAAGTACCGCTTGACCACCAAGCAGGCGCGCATGCTGTTCCGCGAGCTTTCCGATACGGCCGAGCAGATCCAGTGGATTTTGGATACCCAGACCGAGGCCGTGCATGAGGCTGCCCTGCTGTGCAAGGACGCGCAGTCCGCACTGTTCGTGGGCCGCGGCATGGGTGCCGCTATTTCCTACGAGGGCGCGCTCAAGCTCAAAGAGGTCAGCTACCTGCACGCCGAGGCCTACGCCGCCGGTGAGATGAAGCACGGCCCCATCGCCCTGATCGACCCGGGCTTCCCCGTCATCGCCGTGGCAACCAAGAGTGCCACCTACGACAAGACCGTGTCGAACCTCATGGAGTGCAAGGCGCGCGGCGCCAAGGTCATCGTCGTTGCCACCGAGGGCGACGGGGAGATCAACAAGATCGCCGACTGCATCATCCGCGTGCCGGCCGTCCGCGACGTGTTCAGCCCCATCACGGCGAGTGTCCCGCTGCAGCTGCTCGCCCGCGAGGTCGCCATCCTGCGCGGCTGCGATGTTGATCAGCCCCGAAACCTCGCTAAGAGCGTGACCGTGGAATAGTTGGTTCCGCCGTTCTAGCGACCAAGGCCCGGCTCCGTTGCAGCGGAGCCGGGCCTGGTTGCATTTGCCCAGATAAAACCTGCCAAAATAAACCTGTCCCTTTTTGGCAGGTTAGCGGAGCTTGCTGGTCTCGAAGTACTCGGGGAACTGGTCCAGAACCTCGGTTTGGTTGCGGAACATCATATGCAGGTGCTTGCTGACCAAAAAGCTCGCTTCGATGGGGTCGCGACCGGCGATAGCACGGCGAATCTGCTTGTGTTCGTTCACAATGTCCTGATTGTCGAGAACTTGCGTGGCAGCGCGCAGCCAGCGGAAGCGCTCTAGGTCGGCATTGGTCTCTTCGAGCCACGACCACACGGTGCTGCGACATGCGATGCTAAAGATCATGTGGTGCATGAGGTTATCGCTCAAAAAGAAGCCGATGCGATCCTCATCGGCCATGGCCTTTTCCTGCAGCGCGATGGCTCGGTCGAGCTGCTCGATGCCTGCCGAGGTGGCGCGCGCACAGCACTCCACGATTACCTGCTTTTCCAGATGCTCGCGGATGTAACAGGCACTCTCGGCAAGGGTGAGGTTGATGGGCGAGACATAGGTGCCGCTTTGGGGCACGGTGCGCACCAGGCCTTCCTGCGCCAAGCGAACCAAAGCCTCGCGCACAGGGGTGCGCCCCATATCCAGGTCATCGCAAAGTTGCTTGACGCCCAGCTTTTCGCCCGGCTTGTAGTCCAGGTAGACGATTTTGCGTCGAATGGTGTGGTAGGACTGGTCCTGTAGGCTCGTTTCCTGCTCGCCGACGTGCATCGATTCTTCCATAGCGCCTCGCAACTGTTCTATCAAACTCATATGTCAGTTGTTAATTATGCCGCGAATCAGCTCTCCGCGGTGGGTAATTCGGCTGTTGCCTGAGAACTATTGCGGCATCTTAGTCTGTGTTTGCGCAAGGCTGCGCTCAATGTTGCCGTATCATAAGCCGTCGCAAACGTGAAATAGAAAGAAGGAGTCCCATATGCAACTGGCAAATATCGTACGCGAGCGCTGGAAAGGCGTCTTGTTCTGCCTGATCGTCGCCATTCCCGCGACGTTGCTCGGCAAACAAATTGAGGTGGTCGGCGGTCCGGTATTTGCCATCCTCTTTGGCATGGTCCTGGCGCTCGTCTTTCCCAAGAATCGTCGCGAACAGCTCGCCGCCGGCGTTACCTATACGTCCAAAAAAGTCTTGCAGTACGCGGTTATCCTGCTTGGCTTTGGCATGAACCTCTCCCAGATTCTGTCCAAGGGCGCCCAGTCGCTGCCGATTATCGTGGCGACAATCTCGACCTCGCTTGTCATCGCCTTTGTGCTCTGCCGCGTTATGAACGTGCCGGGCAAGATCGCGACGCTTGTGGGTGTGGGTTCGTCGATTTGCGGCGGTTCTGCCATCGCCGCGACCGCGCCCGTCATCGATGCCGACGATCGCGAGATTGCCCAGGCCATCTCGGTCATCTTCCTGTTTAACGTTATCGCGGCGCTCGTGTTTCCGACGCTCGGCGGCATGCTCGGGCTGACCAACGAGGGCTTTGGCCTGTTTGCCGGCACCGCCATCAACGACACCTCGTCCGTAACGGCTGCGGCGAGTGCCTGGGACAGCATGCATCCCGGCGCCAATGTGCTCGAGAGCGCCACGGTGGTCAAGCTCACCAGGACGCTGGCCATTATCCCCATCACGTTGGTCCTCGCATGCTGGCAGATGCATCTGGCGCGCAAAGCCGGCGGCGACGCCAAAAGCACGTTCTCCCTTAAACGCGCGTTTCCCATGTTTGTGCTGTTCTTTGTGCTGGCGAGCGTGATCACCACGGTGTTTCAGCTTCCCGTGTCCATCACGGCGCCCATCAAGGAGCTGTCGAAGTTCTTTATTGTGATGGCCATGGCGGCTATTGGTTTTAATACCGATATCGTCGAGCTGGTCAAAAAGGGCGGCAAGCCCATCGCGCTGGGCTTTTGCTGCTGGATTGGCATTGCGTGCATGAGTTTGGGAATGCAACACGTGCTGGGAATCTGGTAGAGAAGTAGCTTATTTGCGTGCTGCGTGCCGGTGAGCGCATTCTCACGGTGGAGCGATAGGAGCTCTTGCGGGTATGGCTTGTCCGCAGGTTTATAAGTCCCGAAGAGCTCTTATCGCCCCGCCAGGATGGCGATGCGGGGCAACACCTATACTCGCAGGACGGCGCTTTCTGCCCTATAGTGTTTGGTGAGCAATATCGTTCAATTTTGAAACACTCGGTCGTGCGACCGGCGGCGGTTGCACGTCGCTGCGGACAGGGGCAAATCATGGATAGCGATGACAAGCTGAACATCTTGACCGATGCCATAGCTGCCGCCGGGGCCTCGGCATTGGCAATCGATGCGCGTGGGGACGTCGCGATCTCGACCATGAATGACGCGGCGCTTGAGCGGGATGTGGCGGCTTTTGTTGCTGAGCGCCTCGACCGTATAGGAGACGGCGCGCGTCTTGTTATGGGGCGTGCGGGTACGCACCTGAGCCTGACCGTTCGCCCCACCGACAAAGAGGGCGGGGGCCTTTGGGTGGTCGTGGCGCGTGAGGTGCGCGGTGCCGCGGCGCATGCGGGCATCGAGTGGCTCAACGCCGACGAAGTTGAGGCCCGCTACGAATCGAGCGCGTACGGCATCGTTGAGGGTGCCGCTGCGGTGGCTGCACCGGTTGCCGAGAGCTACGCGCGCGGTGTGCCCCTTATGCTCGAGGGCGAGCTGGGAGCGGGTCAGGTCGAGATCGCCAAGCGCCTCTATCTGGACGGTCCTTTTGCCGATCAGCCCTTTGTTTCCGTCGCGCTCGATGAACTCACCGATCGCGGTTGGCGCCATGTGCTCAAAAGCTCCGAATCGCCGCTGTTCCAAACGGGGCTGACACTTTGCATTGAGGGCTGGAACGCGGTTGGTCCCCAGCGCCTTCGCGAGCTCGTTTCCACGATGGCCGACACCGCGTTGGCGACGCGCTGCCATGTGGTGCTGACGGCGAATGACATGCCGGGCGGCAGCGAAAGTGATCAAGCCGCCTTTGTGTCCGAGCGCTTCGCCTGTGCGGTGAGCGTGGCGCCGGCAATCGCCGAGCAGGGAGCCGCGTCGACGAAGGTCGCGCGCTATTTGGAATATCTCGCTGATGCATTTGGGACGGCAGCGCCCACGCTGTCTGCCACGGCGACGAAGACGCTCGATACTTACCGCTGGCCGCGCAACTATCTGCAGCTCCGCGAGGTCTCGGAACGACTGTATATATTGGTGGGGGCGGGCACGGTGGGCCGCGCTGTGGCGGAGGAAGTGCTCGCCCAAGAGGACGTGATTAAGACCGCAACCTTTGGCGCCCCGACGCTCGAAAGTGACCTGTATATCCTGCGACCGCTGGCCGATACCGAGCGAGATATCGCGCATCTGGTTGTAGATCATCTCCACGGCAACCGGACTCGTGCGGCAGAGGTGCTGGGTATAAGCCGTACAACGCTGTGGCGCTTGCTGAAGGACGATGACCGTTGAGCGAGGCGCCCGTGACCGCGCGCGACGCGTGTGCTACAGTCCAAAGCGTTATTGTTTCGATTTGGTTACGGCGTGCGAGGGCATATGGCTGAGACTTCCAAACCGAGCCGCAGAAGACGGAGTGCCGCGCCGGTCAACCGACGCACAACATCGGTGACGTGGGGTAAACACGCCTCGGGGTTTGATGGCTCATTCAAGCGCACTAAATACGGCTATCCTTCGGCAAGCGCCCGCTTGGCAATGCAGGCAGAGTCCTCGCTGTGGGGCCGCAAACGCGTGGTGGGCTCAAAGCTCAAGCACGACGGCACGCTTGGTTACATCAGTCGCGGGGCGGCTCGCCGCAGCGGGCTCAACCCGGCTGGTTGGCATCGTTATGTGCCGATCGTGGCCGTCGTTGCAGTTATCGTCATCGCACTCGCCGCGCTCGGCTACGCCGGCGGTGGCGCCAACTTGGACGCAGTGTTTAAATCGCCCGAGCTCGCGCATGCAGGCACAGAAGTTATCGAGGGCGCTCAGACCCAGACGGGCGTTGCGCCCCAGCGCGGTATCGTCGCGGCGGCCTCCACCATCGCCGATGCGCAAAAGGACGAAGACGAACAAGGCAGCGAAGCCGAAACGGCCCAGACGAACGAAACGACGACAACTCAAATATCAACATAGCTTGCCGGCAGAAGGGGACGTTCCTTTTCTGCCGGCAGTTTGGGACACTCCTGCGCTACTTGACGTATACCACGTTGTCGCGGCGCGGCTTTGCCTCGGGTAGCGTGTCCTCGGCGTAGCCAAGAATGCAGTTACCGACACCGCGCAGACTGCCGTCGGCGGGCAGGCCCCAGCTGGCCAGCAGCTCCAGGCCCTCGGGCGAGTCAAAGACCTCATGCGCGCGGTGAATCCAGCACGAATCGACACCCAGCGCATAGGCGGCGTTGAGCAAGTTGCCCATGGCGAGCGAGCCGTCTTCCAGATGTGTGGGCACGCTGCGGTCAACCAGCACCACCACAACGGTCTTGGCGCCATAGAAGGGGTCGCTGTTGCTGCCCATGACCTGGGCGTTGAGCCGTGAGAGACGCTCGACGGTCGCGGGGTCGTTGACGGCGACAAACGTCACCGGCTGGCGGCCCATGCCGCTCGGTGCATATTGGCCGGCTTCGATAATACGTGCAAGCTTTTCGGCCTCGACGGGACGATCGCTGTAGTTGCGGCAGCTGCGGCGGTGAATGAGTGCTTCGATAGTCTCCATGGTGTCTCCTTGCGGTGGCGTTGCAGATGCCCCGTTCATACCCGTCGGGCTCAAACGATAGACGGTCAATTGCCTGGCCAAAAGGATAGATTCCAATTGGGAAAGTAGGTTTGCATAAAAGTACCTTCAGAATGTGACAAACAAATGGGATGGTTAAACGTTTTATCCCGTCTACCCTGCGGTTTTTTACCACTTGCCTAAATGACGAACGCATAACCTTTGATAAAGGTTTTACTAAAGGAGTACCAACGTTTATCAATGCGCCGTGGTGGCGCCGGGCCAGGAGGTAACATCATGTTCCAGGCTGGAGATGTCGTCGAGACCGATTTCGAAGGATTTCTGAAGCTGCTGCGTTCCAAGACGCGCGCTTTCGTGTCGATCAACGATCACGAGTACTACATCACGCACACCGATGGCTATTGGCGTGTTCAGGATTGCGAGGCCCTCAACGACAAAGGCCACTTTACTGACTGCTCTGAGTTGGTCAACACGGTCTGCGAGGTCGTCGAGCTGCCGTGGATTGCCGGCAAGAGCCTGCATGACAGCTTCTCGGGCGCTACGGTCTATGAGGCCGTCGCCGCTTAACAGGCAATAAAACTCGATTTTCACGTGACCGCTGGCGCCGCCCCCGCGCCGGCGGTCTTTTTCTGCCGATAGGCCATAAAAATGCACGCATTTGCGGAGAGCCTGTTGACGATAGTCAAAACTCGGACTAATCTAGAGACACATAATTGGTCAAAAATCGGACAATTGAATGGTGGGATAGATGAATAGTGCGGTTACGCTGGTCGACTTCGATCGGTTGCTCAATGGACTCGACCATATCTATTCGGAGTTCTCGCGTGCCTGCGGCCTTTCGGACTGCGCTTACTGGATGCTCGTCGATACCAGCACGGCGGGCGGCAGTATTGCCGTAAGCCGTCTGACAAGCGAATGGTTCTACAGCAAGCAGACCATCAATTCGGCAATTAAAACCTTGACGGCGCGGGGCTTCGCAACGTTGGAGTTTGCCGAAGGCAGTCGTAAGAACAAGGTTGTGAGCCTGACCGAAGAGGGCAGGCGATTTGCCGAGCGTTATGCGCTGCCGGCACTCAAGGCCGAGCAGCGAGCCTTTGGCGCGCTTGAGCCATGTGAGCAGCGCGAGATTATGCGCTTGATCGGCAAATTCTCTCAGGTGCTCGGCGATGAGTGCGATGCCTTTAAGCAGCATATCGCTGCCGAGAGCCAGGCCGAGAATCAAGGTGAGGGGGAGTCGTGCGACTGTTAATGAGGTTTTTGAAGCCCTATCGAGGGCTTGTCGCAGTGACGCTGCTGGTGCTGCTGGTGGATAACGTCGGTACGCTGTTGGTTCCCACGATGCTGGCGAACATGGTCAACACCGGTATTACCACGGGCGATGTCGACTACATTTTACGCAACGGCCTATACATGTTTATCGCGACCAGCATGGCTAGCGGCGGCACGGTGCTGGGCTGCTATCTTTCGGCGCGCCTGGCCGCCAACGTGGCTTGCGATATCCGCAATGCCGTGTACGACAAATCGCTCGAGCTCGCGGCCAGCGATTTTGAGCGCTTTGGCACCGGATCGATGATCACGCGCTCGCTCAACGACATCAACGTGATTCAGCAGGCGATTCTGCAGACGATTCAGCTGGTGCTGCCCGTGCCGTTTTTGGCTGTGGCGGGCATCATCTTCGCCTGGTTTATCGATCCCGCCATGGGCACGCTGCTGGGCGTAGTCGTTGCGATTGTGCTGGTGGCGGCGGTCTTTACGGTTGCCAACGCGGCGCCGATTTTTATGCGCCTACAGGGCTTTATCGACCGCATGAACGTGGTGCTGCGCGAGAATATTGTGGGCGTGCGCGTCATCCGTGCGTTTAACAAGGAGCGCCACGAGGAACGGCGTCTGGACGAGGTGTTTAGCGAATACGCCGCCAACGCCATCAAAGTCAACCACCTGTTTGTGGGCCTCGACAGCTCAAGCTTCTTTTTGATGAACATCGCCGAGGTGGCGGTGCTGTGGGTGGGCGGCAACCGCGTAGGCGCCCACGCCATGCAGATTGCGAGTATCTCGGCGGTGCTGGAGTATGCAATTCTGATCCTGTTCTTTGTGATGATGGCGCAGATGGTGGTGCTGACGCTTCCGCGTGCTGCCGCGTGCCTGAACCGTGCGCAGCAGGTGTTGGAGATTGAGCCGAGCATCGTCGATGGCGAGCGCACGCTGGATGACGGGGCGCCTGCCTCCGAGGACGATGCGGATGCTGTTGCCGTGTTCGATCATATGTCGTTTCGCTTTGACGATGCCGACGAGGACACCCTGTGCGACCTGAGCTTTGCCTGCCGTCGCGGTCAGACGACTGCGATCGTTGGCTCGACAGGCTCGGGCAAATCGACGGTGGCAAAGCTTCTGCTGCGCTTCCACGATGCCACCAAGGGCTCCATTCGCCTGAATGGTGTGGACCTGCGCGAGCTTACGCAAGACGAAATCCGCGGGCGCATTGCCTATGTGCCGCAGAAGGCGTGGCTGTTCTCGGGCACGGTGGCGAGCAACCTTCGCTTTGGTAACGAAGGCGCGACCGAGGGCGACATGCTTCACGCGCTTGAGGTTGCCCAGAGCACCTTTGTACTCGACCAACCGCAGGGGCTCGATACCCCGGTTGCCCAGGGCGGTACGAACTTTTCGGGCGGCCAGCGCCAGCGTTTGGCAATCGCCCGTGCGCTCATGAAGCATGCCGATCTATATATCTTCGATGACAGTTTTTCGGCCCTGGACTTTAAGACCGATGCCGCCCTGCGCCATGCTTTGCAAGGCGAGACGCGCGATGCCGCGGTGCTCATCATCGCGCAGCGCATCTCGACGATTTTGCACGCCGACCAGATCGTCGTGCTCAAGGATGGCGAGGTTGTGGGCCTGGGCACGCATGGCGAGCTTATGGAAACCTGCGAGGTGTACCGTGCCATCGCGGAATCGCAAATGAAGGGAGGTGAGTAGCATGACCGGGGAGCTCAAGAAGCAGGGCGGCGTTGATGACGCCGTTGCCGCGGGGCTGGTCGAGGAAACGGTTGCCGTGGCACCCGAGCTGGATGACGCCGCCAAGGCTGCAGCCGAGCGCGAGGCTCGCCGCCAAGCGCTCTACGAGGAAAACGAACGTGCCGAGGACGAGCGCGCCCGCGCCGAGGCAGAGCGCATGCGCGACGTGGACGACGAAGACGACGACGAGACGCCTCGAGATACCTGGGCGACGGTGCGCCGCCTGTGGAGCGAGGCTGCCGGCGACCATTGGCGCTTCTATATCGTGTTCGCGAGCATTGTGTTCTATGCCATCTTTAACACTGCCGCGCCGGCATATAGCGCCCGCGTGATCGATGAGCTGTGGAGCCACATTCAGGTGGCGTTTGCCAACGATACCACCTTCAACATCACCTGGGAGAACTGCGGCAGGACCATCTTCATCTACTTTATGATTTGGACGGCCGCTGCCTCGTTCTACGCGCTCCAGAGCTTTTTGATGTCGAGCGTCGCTGAGCGTCTCAATCTGCGCCTGCGCAACCGCATCGCGCAAAAGCTCAACCGTCTGCCGCTTGCCTTCTTTGACGCGCATCGTCCCGGTGAGGTCGTCAGCCGTGCGACCAACGACTTGGACAAGATGTCCGAGAGCATGCAGCGCGGCTTGCTGCAGCTTCTGGTGTCGATCGGTACCGTGGTGGGCGCTGTGATCGTGATGTTCGTGTTTAGCGTGCCGCTCACGCTCGTCTTTTTGTTCTTTATGACGCTGTCGCTGCTGGTGACGAAGGTCGTTTCGCGCCGCACGCACGATGTGACGGGCGAGCGCCAGGAGTGGGTGTCCAAGATTACGAGCGCGGTCGAGGAAGGCTATTCGGGCCGTTTGGTGATTCGCGCATTCAACCGCGAGCACCAGAGCTCTGCCGAGGTGCACCAGGCCTCGGGCGAGCTGGCGCGCGTGAGCACCAAGGCCGACTTTATGATCAATGCCGTCGGCCCCGCGGTGCGCTTTATCGGCCGTTTGGCGCAGATCGTTATTGCGCTTGTGGGCTGCAGCATGCTGGTTGCCGGTCACATGACCGTCGGCGTGTTCCAGGCGTTCTTCCAGTTTATTTACGAGGCGTCCGAACCCATGACGCAGCTGTCGTTTACCTTTAACTCGCTGCAGAGCGCGCTGGCGAGTGCGGAGCGCGTGTTCGACCTGCTCGATGAGCCCGAGATGGAGGCCGATCCGCTGCCGGACGAGGCCGCCAAGCTGCCGGGTCGCGTTGAGGGTCGCGTCTCCTTTGAGCACGTGCGCTTTGGTTATTCGCCCGACAAGCCGCTTATGCGCGACGTGTCGTTTACCGCCGAGCCGGGCCAGAAGATTGCCGTGGTGGGAACCACGGGCGCAGGCAAGACGACGCTCATCAACCTGCTCATGCGCTTCTACGAGATTGACGGCGGGCGTATTACGCTCGACGGCGTGGATACGAGCCGCATGGATCGCGGCGAGCTACGTCAGCAGTTTGGCATGGTGCTGCAAGACGCCTGGCTGTTCGACGGCACGATTGCCGAGAACATCGCCTACGGCTGCCCCGAGGCAACGCGCGAGGAGATTGTTGCGGCTGCGCGCGCCGCCCAGGTTGACTTCTTTGTGCGCACCATGCCGCAGGGCTACGACACGCGCGTGGCCAACGATGCCGAAAGCATCAGCCAGGGCCAGCGCCAGTTGCTGACCATTGCGCGCGTGCTGCTCAACAACCCGGCGATTCTCATCCTGGACGAGGCGACCTCAAGCGTGGACACGCGCACCGAGCTTGCTATCGGCCGCGCCATGGACGCGCTTATGCGCGGGCGCACGAGCTTTGTGATCGCGCATCGCCTGTCGACGATCGTGGACGCCGACCTGATCTTGGTCATGGACCACGGCAACATTATCGAGCAGGGCACGCATAAGGAGCTGCTCGCAGCCGAGGGCGCTTACGCCGACCTCTATCTGAGTCAGTTCGCATAATGTGACAAAGGGACAGTCCCGCATGTCACATCAAAAGGAATGGCGCGCCGGGGATTGATTCCCTGGCGCGCCTTTTGCGTCGGTGCCGATGTCGTTTTGTGCCGCTTGCGTTCCTAACGTTCGTCCACGAGCTTGGCGACGAGGGCCTTGAGCTCGGCCACCTCTCGCTCGAGTTCCTTGACGCGGCGGGCATTCTCGGTGATGCCCTGGCGGTTGAGGGCGGACTGCTCGGCGGCGTCATCGGGCATGTACTCGCGATGCTGCTTGGCGTCGAAACTCTCCTCGAACACACGGCAACCGTTGCGCTTGATGATACGTCCCGGCACGCCCACGACGGTGCAGTTGTCGGGGACGTCCTTAACGACGACCGAGTTGCCGCCGATTTTGACGTTGTTGCCGATGCGGATGTTGCCGAGCACCTTGGCACCCGTGCCCACGGTGACGTTGTTGCCCAGGGTGGGGTGGCGTTTGCCGGTCTCGTTGCCGGTACCGCCGAGCGTGACGCCCTGATAGAGCACGCAGTTGTCGCCCACAATGGTGGTCTCGCCGATGACGACGCCCATGGCGTGGTCGATAAAGAAGTGCTTGCCGATCTGTGCGGCGGGATGAATCTCGACGCCGGTGATATGACGGGTGATTTGCGAGAGCACGCGGGCGAGCGAGCGATGTCCATGCTCCCACAGCCAGTGCTCGGGCACGTGGTTCCACTTGGCGTGCAGGCCAGGATAGGAAAGGAAGATGACCAGACCGTTTTGCGCGGCGGGGTCCTGCGCTTGGACGGTCTTGATGTCCTCGCGAATGGTATTGATAAAGCTCACCGGCCGCCCTCCCTTAGCGCCATGGCAATGCGATTCAATAAAGTATAGCGATTCGCTAGGGATTAGGAAGGACAATCTTGGCGGCATTGCGCGACAGGTGTCAGTTATGCAAACTTGCTGGTAATGGAGTCATGCTTTTGTGGGGTTGCGCACGAGGGGGCACCGCAACCGTATACTGGTCAACTTGGACGTATCCGCGCCCACAACTGAGAGGTTTTACTTCATGGGTTTCATCAATTTTATTGCCGAGCTGCTTAAGGACCCGCGCACCGCGATCGCCAGCTGGATCGCCGCCGGCCCGCTTATGGCCTACGGCTGCGTGTTCCTGATCATCTTTATCGAGACGGGCGTGGTGTTCTTCCCGTTCCTTCCCGGTGATTCGCTGCTGTTCGCCTCGGGTTTCTTTGCCCACAATGGCGGCTTTAACATTGTGGCGCTTCTGGCCACCGCATGGGCCGCTGCCATTTTGGGCGATCAGTGCAACTTTATGATCGGTCACTTCTTTGGCCGCAAGATCATCGCTTCGGGCAAGGTCAAGGCCATGACGCCCGAGCGCATCAAAAAGTCCGAGGACTTCTTGGACAAGTGGGGTCACCTGGCCATCTTCCTGGGTCGCTTCTTCCCGTTTATCCGCACCTTTGTGCCCTTTATCGCTGGCATGGGCGGCATGCACTGGCGCAACTTTGTCGTCTTTAACGTGCTGGGTGGCATTACCTGGTCGACGGTCTTTACGCTGCTGGGCTACTTCTTTGGCGGCATTCCCTTTGTGCAGGAGCACTTTGAGCTGCTGATTATCGGCATCGTTGCCGTGTCGATCATCCCGACCGTGGTCGGTCTGGTTAAGGCCAAGCTGGGCAAATAGAACGCCTAGCTCGAGCCAGCGCGCAGACCGTACAGTTGAGGCCCGTCACCGCTTACGGTGGCGGGCCTCTTTAGCTTCGGTCAAATGAAAATACTTTAGTTAGTTAAAGAAAAACGTTTTATCCGACGCGCGTGCGGAGTACAATCTCGTGCATGCGAATCGACGTGCCATCGGCTTTGATGCCGTTTGCGTGTCCCGTCCGGCTCTACGCTCCGGGCGTGCGACGTTGCGACGCGGTCGGCCTCGGTCCTTGCGTGCGGGTTCGCGAGTATGCAACTGTGTATGTAAGGAGCGACATATGACTGTCGAGAAGAAGGATATCGATTGGGGTAGCCTCGGCTTTGGCTACATGAAGACCGATTACAGCTACGAGGCTCATTGGAAGGATGGCGAGTGGGACGAGGGCGGCCTGACCACCGACCACACCCTGCATGTCTCCGAGTGCGGCGGTATCTTCCATTACTGCCAGGAGGTCTTTGAGGGCCTGAAGGCCTACACCGCCGAGGACGGCAGCATCGTCTGCTTCCGTCCCGACATGAACGCTGAGCGTATGTATAACTCTGCCCAGCGCCTCGAGATGCCCCCGTTTCCCAAGGACAAGTTCGTTGAGGCCGTCAAGCAGGTCGTTTCTGCCAACGCCGCCTGGGTTCCGCCCTTCGGTTCCGGCGCGACCCTGTACGTGCGTCCGTTTATGATCGGCTCCGGTGACGTGATCGGCGTGGCTCCCGCTCCTGAGTACACGTTCCGCATTCTCGTGACCCCGGTCGGTCCGTACTTTAAGGGTGGCCTCAAGCCCGTCAAGCTGCGCGTTTCCGAGTATGACCGTGCAGCACCGCATGGCACCGGCAACATCAAGGCCGGCCTGAACTACGCCATGTCCCTCAAGCCCACGATGGAGGCTCACCGCGAGGGCTATGCCGAGAACCTGTATCTCGATTCCGAGTCCCGCACCTATGTCGAGGAGACCGGTGGCGCTAACGTCCTGTTCGTGAAGGAGGACGGCACCCTCGTCGTTCCGCAGTCCCACACCGACTCCATTCTGCCTTCCATCACCCGCCGTTCGCTCGTTCAGGTTGCTCAGGACCTGGGCATGACCGTTGACCAGCGTCCCGTCGAGTGGGCCGAGGTCAAGGCCGGTACCTTTGTCGAGTGCGGCCTGTGCGGCACCGCTGCCGTTATCTCCCCGGTTGGCGAGATCGACAACAAGGTTTACGGCGCCGACGAGACCGTGACCTTCCCGGCTGGCTACACCGAGATCGGTCCTGTGATGAAGAAGCTCCGCGAGACCCTGACTGGTATCCAGTCCGGTGCTGTCGAGGATAAGCACAACTGGGTTTACACCGTCGCGTAATTTGTCTTACCTATCCGGGCAGAGAACAAGTTCCCTCCCGGCGCGTCCTCGGACATGCAAGAAGCCCTCGCTGCGCACTTCGTGCGGCGAGGGCTTCTTGCGTCCTGCGGAGTGCGCCGGGAGGGAACTTGTTCTCTGCCCTGCGGGTTCGGCGATGTCACAACGGGCAATGATTAATCTGAATAAAGATGGTGCGCGGCCTTTTAGGCTGCGCTTTTGCTTTGCTTCGCGCCATGTGGGGGCGGTGGCGACGTGCATTTTTGCGAGTATTCTGCAATCGAAGGCCCCTGCATACCGGCCTCGGGCAAAAAATCGGGATTTCTCGATGTTTTCTACGAATGATGGGCGGGGTTATGGGCTGACAGCGTTTGGTTTGCAGGGATATTCGCGGTCTTTGGCATTTGCCGTGGCGCCCGAAGCTCTTGGTTATGTTGAATACTCCTAAAAATGCACGACGCTTAGAGGGGGACCTTCGCGAAAAAGGAAACCGCCCCGTCGAAGTATGCATTCGACGGGGCGGTTTATGCATTTGGCCGATTAAGGATGCGCTGTCAAACTACTAGAACTTGACGGTCGGGGCCTGGCGGGCTGCTTCGGCGGCCTCGAAGCCCTGGCGCTCCTTAAACTGGAAGATGCCGGCAAAGATGACAGCCGGGAACGTCTGAATGGCGTTGTTGTAGCTGAGCACGCAATCGTTGTAGCTCTGGCGTGCATAGCTAATCTTGTTCTCGGTATCCTCGAGCGATGCCTGGAGCTGCGTAAAGTTGGTGTTTGCCTTAAGATCGGGATAGGCCTCGGCTACGGCGAAGAGCTGGCGCAGCGCACCGGTCAGCACGTTGTCGGCTTCCATCTTGGCCTCGGGCGTGGTGGCCTTGACGGCGGTGTTACGCGCGCTGATCACGGCGGAGAGCGTCTCCTGCTCGTGCTTGGCGTAGCCCTTGACGGTCTCGACCAGGTTGGGGATCAGGTCGTTGCGGCGCTGCAGCTGCGTATCGATGTTCTGCCAGGCGTTATCGATGCGGTTACGCTTGGTGACCATGTTGTTGTAGATGCCGGCGATGGCGCAGACAATCACAATGACAACAACGATGCCGATGATGACGGTAATCATGATGTCTCCGTTTCGAATGGCCGCGGCGGCATGCGCCAGCTGCCGTTGGTATAACGCTACTAGTATACCCGCAACGTTTTGCCGTGCCGAACTTTCCGGTAAGCGTTGTGTTTTCGGCGGGGTTGGCACCGGGGCAAAGCGCGCGAGGTACAGGTGTAAGATATGCGACAGATTGACGAGTGTTGTCTTTGCCCTGAGGATGGCGATACCAGTGGACCTTCGCATTAAGAAAACCTACCGCGCCCTGTTCGATGCCTTCACCGAGCTTCTCGAGGAGCATCGTTTTGAGGACCTGACGGTTGCCATGCTGTGCGACCGCGCCATGATTCGCCGCACGACGTTCTACAAGCACTTTCGCGACAAGAACGATTACTTTGCCTTTTATATCGATGAGCTCATGTCGGGCTTGCCGCAAAAACAGCCCGATGAGGCCGGTGCAGTGTCTGCCGAGGACGTGCACGCGCTTCGGCACGCGATTTTGGACGATGCCATGGATTTGATTCTGGCGCACGAGCAGCTCATGGATAACATTTTGGCAAGCAGTATGTCGGGCATGTTGACCAACGTTATTTGCGACCGCATTGCCCGCTCCATCCGTGAGCGTGTGATGAACGTGCTTGCCGAGGATGCCCTGGCTCCCGTGTCGCTCGAGACGACGTCTGAGTTTGTCGCCGGCGGTATTATTCGACTTTTCACGATATGGTGGGAATCGGGCCACAATCTTGAGCGTCGACCCGAGATAGCCGACGTGGTCGATGCGCTGTTTGAGCGGACCATGACACCGGTGAATCACTAAAGTGGCGGAGAGAGGGGGATTCGAACCCCCGGAACGCTCTCGCGCTCAACGGTTTTCAAGACCGCCGCATTCAACCGCTCTGCCATCTCTCCGTGAGTCGTAATGATAGCATCGTTTTGAATTTGCAACAGGGAAGGCGAACGATGACGATCACCGAAATCGACGAGAAGTTCATGCGCGAGGCGCTGGCCGAGGCGCGCGCCGCCGCGGCGGTGGGCGAGGTGCCCATCGGAGCCGTAGTGGTGCGCGACGGCGAGATTGTCGCGAGGGCGCATAATCGACGCGAGCTCGACCAGAACCCTTCGGCGCATGCAGAGTTCGCGGCCCTGTGCGCCGCCGCCCAGGCGCTTGGCCGCTGGCGCCTTTCCGATTGCACGGTCTACGTGACGCTCGAGCCCTGCTGCATGTGCGCGGGGCTTATGGTCAACGCGCGCGTGGGGCGCTGCGTGTATGGCGCGAGCGACGCCAAGGCGGGCGCGTTGGGATCCCTATACGATTTGAATGCCGACTCGCGCCTGAACCATCGGTTTAATGTGACCGCCGGCGCGCTGGCAGACGAGTGTCGTGAGGTGTTGAGCAGCTATTTTAGTGGGCTGCGTGGCACCGATGGTGCTGGCTGCGGTTGCGGGGCCGATCTTGAGGCGCATGCCGCTCATGCCGAGGCGCTCGCGTGTGCCGAAGATATCGCCGTTGAGGCGCTCAACTTTGGTCCTGTGTGCCGCCGGCCCCGCCGTGTGCTGTTGGCGATTGATTCCTTTAAGGGCAGCGTTTCGAGCGCGCAGGCGGAGGCGGCCGTTGCCGAAGGCGTACGACGCGTTTGGCCCGATGCCGAGGTGCGCACATTGCCGCTGGCAGATGGTGGTGAGGGAACGCTCGATGCCGTTGCCGCCTGCGGTGGCGAGCTTGTGACCTGCGAGGTTGCAGGGCCCTTTGGCGAGCATGTGCCTGCCCGGATGCTGGTTGATGTCGAGCACGAGTTGGCTGTTATTGAGATGGCCGAAGCCGCGGGCATCGGGTACTCGCCTTGCACGGAGTCGTCGGCGCTGGCTGCTACAACCTATGGCGTGGGTGGGCTGATGCTCCGTGCGGTTCGTGCCGGGGCAAAGACTATCTATATTGGCTTGGGCGGCAGCGCCACCAACGACGGTGGCGCCGGTATGCTGCAGGCGCTGGGCGCGCGCCTTGTCGATGAGCACGGCCGCGATATCGCTCCCGGTCTCGCGGGTCTCGAACACGTGGTGAGTATCGATTTGGCGCCAGCGCTTCGGGCGCTGAGCGGCGCGCGTGTCGTGGTGCTTTCCGATGTCGAGAATCCGCTTGTGGGACGCCGAGGCGCCCTAGCGGTGTTCGGTGGGCAGAAGGGCCTGCCGACGGATGATGCCGAGGCGCTGAGCAGGTGCGACAGCTGGATGGTCGACTACGGTCGCCTGCTCGATGCGGCGATTGCCGAGGCACGGGCTCAGGGGCTACTGCGCGTGCCCGAGGGTGCGCGGACGTTTGGCTCGGTGCTCGGCGTGCCCGGTGCCGGTGCCGCCGGCGGCCTGGGTGCCGCGCTGTTGGCGCTTGGCACGGAGCTGTGTTCGGGCGTGGAGACGGTGCTCGATCTCGTGGGATTTGACGAGCGCGTGCGCGATGTCGACCTGGTCATAACGGGCGAGGGCAATATGGATGAGCAATCCGCTGCCGGCAAGGCGCCGGTGGGTGTGGCTCGTCGTGCGAAGCGATATGGCAAGCCGGTGGTCGCCGTCGTGGGCGGTCGCGCCGTCAACCTGGATGCGGTGTATGGACAGGGTATTGACTTGGTTTTGCCGATATGCCGCAAGCCTATGTCCCTCGACCAAGCGCTTAATCCGCAGGAAGCTACGGCCAACCTCATTTGCGCCGGCGAGGCAGCCGCTCGATCCTACGACCTCGCCCGCCTCTAAAACCCATCTCTCTATAAGTTGCGGTGGAATACGGAGTGTTTTTGCCTTTAAGGTGCCAATTCAGTCCGTATTCCACCGCAACTTCGTGAATGGTCATCCGAGGCTGGCCGCCTTGGGCCTTGGGTCGGACCTTCCGTCACGAAATGCGGCCATCTACTACGTTTAACCGAGCTACCTCGACCATCCCGGATTTTGTGAAATTAAAACTGCAGGTAAACGGCTTGCCGATTTTCGAAAAGGCCGGCTATGGTTGACCCCTGCGGTCTAAACATAGTAGATAGGCCCTTTTCGTGGCGCAGTGTCAGACCAGTCTTTTTGGGACGGGGCTATTTTGACTACATGCCGATCTGATTGCCCAAGTAGTCAAAAAAGCCCCGTCCCAAATTAGCTACCTTGTGGGGCTGTGGGGATAAAGATTGCCGACGGTTTTATCCCGCCGAACCCCTTTGATGGCGCGAATGGTTCGATTTGACGACCGAGTGGCAACCTGACGCGGAATAGTGGGTCGTTTAAATTGCTACAATTTTAAGTATATTGCGATGTCCCGCCTTGCGTTTCTGCGCGGGGGGGGGCGTATATTTGCATCGATGGGGACGACACACATATATAGCGAGCCGCTGCTTGCCGTCCTCATGGATTTGGGGAGGGCCTTCATGAATCGCGTGTGTGCGAGAGCTCGAGAAATGCTAAAGCCTTTTGGCAAGAAAACCAATACCGCCAAGCGTGCCCTGAGGGTTTTGGCCGTCCCGCTGGCGGCGTGTGCGCTCATGTTTGGTGCGACGAGTGCGTCGGCCGATCAAGCGGTTCCTTTTAGCAACCATACCGTGCAGACGGTGAATCCCACCGGCACTACGGTCAATCTGTTCGACTACTGGGTCGTGAACGGCGACAACGACAGCTCGAAGAACATAAACAACGACAACAAGAATGACAACACCGGCATCAATAAAGACCATCAGCTCAAGTTCAATGGTGGCGCCGGATCGGGCATTAATAAATGGACGGGAAAAGTGTTATTGGCGGCTTTGGACGTCTTTCGTTTGTGAAGAACACACTGGTAAAGGGCTATCCGTCGATCAATGCTGGCACCTACACCTCGTATAACACGCACGGTACGTACAAAGACGAGTCGCTCGATTATCTCTTTAATAACGACAGCCAGGCAAATGGCAAGCAGGACGGCAAGGCCGTTTACAACAACGTACAAGGCCTTTTCCAGCTCAAGGATGGCTATTACGTTTACGACTCGTACGGCTCTGACGGCAACTATGCTGTGTATAACTTCACGACTAACTCCTTTGACGTCTACAATAAGGCGGGCGTATATAAGGACAGCGTGTCGGATGCGAATCGGGGTCAGTTCTTCCCCTTTGACTCGGCTGACAAGGTTTTTGAAGAGAGGAACGGCCGGCTCTCTCCTATAGGAATAACGGACGGAACGAACGATAAGCTCAACCACCACTTTGGCATGTCCATGACCACGGAGTTTGTCCAGCCTGCGAGCGGCAAGACCACCGGTGACAAGGACATGGTCTTTGAGTTCTCGGGCGACGACGACGTCTGGGTGTACATCGATGGCGTGCTCGTGGGCGATCTGGGTGGCATCCACGAGAAGGCGACGCTCAAGATCAACTTCGCCACCGGTGGCGTGCATGTCGGTCATGTTGACAATGCAAATGATCCCGAAAAGACAATTCAAGACACCACCATTAAGGCGATGTTCCAAGCTGCCGGCGCAGATACCACCAACTTCTCCGGCAACACTTTCCGCGACAGCACCAAGCATACGCTGAGTTTCTTCTATCTGGAGCGCGGCGCTGGTGCATCGAACATGTCGCTTAAGTTCAACCTCACCACCCTGCCGTCGTCCGAGGTCGCGAAGGTCGACCAAAACGGCGAGGCAGTCAATGGCGCAACCTTCGAGCTGTACCGGTCCGATGGACCAGTTAGGGACTGGAATAAGGGTGAGCTCGTCGCTCAGGGCACGACGAAAGACGGGGGTCAGCTGATACTTCAAAAGCCGAACGGCTCCGTCCTCTCGTTTGACGAAGAGCACAACACCAATCATTGCGACTACTTTGTACTCAAAGAGGTTGGCCTGCCCGCGGGATATCGCTCGAGTCTGACCTCATCGACCACTGCAACGCCAGGTGAGCTGCACCTGCAGTACAAGGCCGCGGCAGGTGGCACGGGTGGCGTGGTGGTTGCGCCGCAAACAACGGTCACAACAGCCAACAACGAACAATGGACGGGCAGCCGCATGTGGCTGAACGGTGGCTATCTGGCTGCCAAGGAGACCATTTCCCTAGATAAAGATACGCAAGACAATAAGGGCAACGCCATTAGCTCGGGTACGACCTTCGCCGTCGTGCTCAAGCTCACCGGTGCGAGCGAGGACCACACAAGCGAAGACGCGTGGACGGCGGTTACGGGCAACCCGCTCAATGGCTATAAGCTGTGCTCCAAACACGGCATTGAGGGCGCGGTCGAGGCTGCTAAATCGGCGGACACGAGCGTCTTTGGCGTCAACACCAAGGGCGACTACGTAGTGACGGTCAGATCGCTGCCTGGCGATATCGAGACGTACGCCGCCATGCTGCAAGATGAAGACAAGTCGAAGGCGGAATATACCGTGGCGGTGTATCACACCACGGCATCATCTCTGGCGGAGGCAACCAAAGACAACACCTCTATGGTCAAATATCAAACGATAAACAGGCAGTTCTCTACGGTGATTCACCTCACCAACGTCCAGAATCGTCTGTTTGTGCAGAAGGTTGACGACCTGGACAAGCCCGTGAACGGCGCAACGTTTGAGCTGTACCAGGCCAAGGACGTTACCGGCGACAGTCCCAGCACGTATGCCATTAAATCGGGTGCCGAGCCGTATGACACCGTGAAGGCAAACGGCATGACCTATCCGTATGACATTGAGGATGCTGCATGCTTCCCACTCGATTCGACAAAGCATGCACCCCTTATCAAGGGTACGTACTACCTGCGTGAGTCTAAAAGCCCGGATGGTTATGAGATTAACAACACTATCACCAAGGTGATCGTGGATGATTCGGGCGTATACGTGGACGCCGGTGAGGAGAACGACGGCGTGCGTAGCATGAACGGCCCGGGTTCGCTGATTGCCTCGTTGGCGCAGTTTGGCTCTCCCGACTCGATCGATAATACGCTGACGCACATCAAGGGCAAGCTGCAGAGCGCGGCCGTTGACACCAACGGAAACCTGACATGGGCCCCGACAAGTCCTACGGACAACTGGATGCATATGCGCTATGACAGGACGACGCAAGGTGCCAAGACCGTCTTGCGCTATGTCGAGGATGGTGGCGATCGCGACGGTCAGCTGGCGACGATCTTTGCCGATACGGGCGTAAACCGCATGGCTCTTTATCAAGAAGACGATTCAGCATATATAGACGATGCCTCCAAGACCCGTACTAAGCTGGGCACACTCCAGCTCAATCATCTCTTTACCACGGCAACGGCCGTGCAGTATACCGATCGTCGCGTGGCACGCCTGCAAGTGACTAAGACCGTGACGGCGGACAGTGGCCTTACCGCGCCCACCAAGGATGCGAACGGCAGCGATCTGACGTTTACGTTTAAGTTCACCCTGCCGGAGTCCCAGAAGGGCTACGAGGCGCACGTGTTCGATGCGAGTGGCAAAGCTGTGGGCAAATCTTTCACGCTCAAGAACGGCGACACCCATTCCATCAAGGCCGGCGAGACCATTCGCGTATATGACCTTAAGCAGGGCGACAAGTATAGCGTGAGCGAGCTCACCACCAAGGGCGAGGCGTCCAACGGTGACGTGCTGGCGAGCATCGTTAACACTGTTACCGGCTCTGCTGACGAGTCGGTGCTTCCGGCCGGCTTTAGCCTCGTGAAACGTAAGGTCGGTGGCGAGGAGCAGTCGGGAACTGGCAACACCATCGAGGGCAAGATTGTCGCGCTTGCGGGCGGACAGATTCCCGCTGAAAACACGCTTGAGTTCACCAACAACTACAGCGCCAACCGCGTAACACTTGAGGCCAAAAACGGTCTGAGCGCCAAGAAGGTGCTCGAAGGTCGCGATTGGGCCGATGGCGATTCCTTTACCGCGCAGCTTACAGCCGACGACGGCGTTCCTATGCCCGGCGGTGCCAAGAGCAAGGTGGCGACGGTCGAGCTCACCAACGACCAGCCGGCGACGTTTGGCGATATTACCTATACCAAGCCAGGCACGTACACCTATACCATCAAGGAGGTTATCCCCGGCTCCGATGCCGGTGCGGACGGCATAAGCTATTCTGCTGCCGTCTATACCGCGACAGTCGTGGTGGAGGATAACCATGCCGGTGCTCTGGCCGTTGCGAGCGTGAAGGTGGTGCAGGAGTGCGACGACGCGGGTGCCGACACCAAGACGGATGTTGCCGGTAAGGTTGCAACCTTCACCAACCACTACGATACACACGAAGCGAAGATCACCATCCATGCTCAAAAGATCCTGACCGACAACGCCGGGAGTTTCCCGCTTTCCCAGAACGCCTTTAGCTTTACGCTCGAGGGCGTTGGCGGCTATGCGGATGTCAACGCTGTGTTCAGTCCCAATACGGTCGATGCGAGCGTGACGGCTCCCATGCCCGAGGGTGCCGAGGACAATACCGTAACCGTGGGCAACAACGCTGACGGTACGGTGGCATGGCCGGCGATCTCCTATACCGCCAAGGCGGATGCGGGACGCGCCTACGTGTACAAGTTCGCTGAGAATCTCGGTAGCATTACGGGCATGACCTACGACGGGTCGGTCTATTATGCCTTGGTGCGCAACGCCAAGAAGGGTGCCGGCATCCAGACTTCGATCGAGTACTACAAGGTTGCAGAGGACGGCTCGGTAAAGCAGCTGGACAAGGATGCCACACCTTCCTTTACCAATATATATAGCGTGGAGCCCACGAGCGTGACCCTGCAGGGCCAAAAGACTGTGAGCGGTCGCGACTGGAACCAGGGCGAACGCTATACCTTTAACCTCACCGCTGCTGCGGACGATGCCAACGCAACTGGTTTGAGCAAAACCACTGCACAGGCGGTGAAGGATGGGGTTGTTGCCGTTAACGCCAACCAGGCAGTCGCCAGCACGCCCGAGTCGGGACGCGTGGCCTCGTTCTCCTTTGTTGGCACCGAAGCTGCTCCGACCGTGACGTTCAATCGCGCGGGCACCTTTAGCTTCAACATCACCGAGAATGCTGCGCAGGATGGCCAGGCGGGCATGTCCATGGACAAGCACACCGCACGCGCGACCGTCGTGGTGACCGATCTGGACGAGTCGGGCAACCACACGGGCAAGCTGCGCGTGTCGAGCGTGACCTACGCCAACACCGGCGCCTCCGATGCGGACAAGGCCGTAACCGACAAGGCCGCCTTTACCAACGCATACCATGCGTCGGGCACCTTTGATGGCGTGACGGTCAGCAAGACCCTTGAGGGTCGCGCTTCTGCCGCGGGCCAGTTTACCTTTGCCGTGACGGGCCTTTGGTACAACGGCGTTCAGACATCGGTCGACGGCGCCGAGGCTAGCCTATCCAATACGGCTGCGGGGGCCGGCGTGTCCGGTGCCGTGGTGGGCGCAAGCGGGCAAGAGAAGCTTTTTGCCCGTGAGCTCACGGAACAGGACCTGGGGCGTACGTTTGCCTATCGCATCCAAGAGAACCAGCCTGCGGCTGCCGGCTACGCCTATGACACCAGCTACACGGGTGATGCCATCGTGCTCGTTAAGGTCCTTGCGCGCAAGAACGACCCTGCCAAGCTCTACACCGTGACGACCGTGCTCAAGGGTGCGGGTGTGACGGAGCTGCTGGGCGCCGGCGCCGACGCGAGCGCGCTGACGGACGAAAAGATTGTCCAGCTCAAGCAAGATTCGCATACTTACGTGCAGCAGTACGATACAAGTGAGGCCGGCGCCACGACGCCTACTGTCTCGTTTGTGAACCGTTACACGGCAAGTCTCGACTATGGCGCCGCTGGCGGCCTGTGGATCGAGAAGACGTTGACGTATCCCAAGGACGCGACCATTTTTGGCTCGCCTAAGAGCTCGTTCCGTTATATCGTCAAGCCTGCTGACGAGACATCTGCCAGCAAGGTTGGCATTTCCACGAATGGCAAGGTCTTTGAGACCGCAAATGTCGAGGCCGATGCTCTCAAGACCGTAAGTTTGGCACCTGCGGGTGGGCTGATCTTCAATCAGAATGATGCCGGCAAGACGTTCACCTATACGGTGAGCGAGATTGACGACAAGGCGACGGGCTATACGTACGACAAGACGGTCCATACGGTTAAGGCTGTCGTGGCGGATAACGGCGACGGTACGCTTAGAGTCACGACAGCGGTAAGCAAGCAGGTCGATGGCAAGGACGAGCTCGAGGGCCAGTGGATCTATCCGTCGGGTGCAACGTCCACCGGTGTCGCGACGGTCAAATTCAAGAACACCTATACGGTCACCGAGGCGGCAACCTACACCCCGTCCGTGACGAAGGTGGTTGCCGGTGCCGATGCTCCGGGCAAGTTCACCTTTGCTATGACCGCGGCTGACGATGCTACCAAGACTGCCATCGATGGCAAGCTCATCACCGGATCTTCGATGAGCGTGGACAACGGCTATGCTGAGGAGAAGCAAACGACGGCGGCCCTCAAGGACGGGGAGCACGAAAAGATTGACTTTTCGAAGCTCACCTTCAACAAGCCGGGCACGTATATGTTTGCTATTAACGAGCTGGCCCCGAATGGCGGCCTCGGCGAGTGGACGTATGACGCGCACACCTATAACCTGACCATCACTGTAACCGATGAGGGCGGCAAGCTTGTGGCCCGCGCCGATGGCGCGACCGGCTCGGAAGACTTCATCTTCACCAATAGTTACCAAACTTCAACGAGCTACGAGCTCCAGGGCGGTCTGGAGATCGTCAAGACGCTCAATGGGCACGACCTGCATGCCGGCATGTTTGGCTTTACGGTAACGGGCGAAGACAACGCCTCGACCGTTAAGCTCAACAAGCTGCTGCGCGCAGATGAGGGCAAGCTCACCGTGACAAACGATGAGCCGCAGGCCGATGGCACGTCCCATACCGACATTTTGGGCGGCCTGACCTTCGCGACGGAAGATGCAGACAAGACGTTCACCTACAAGGTTGTCGAGAATGGCGGCGGCAAGCACGGCTATCAGTACGACTCCACCTATTGGAAGGTAGAGATTACGGTTAAGAAGCGCGATAACGGTTCGCTCTATACCGTGACCACGGCCAAGCACTATGACGCCAAGAACGTCGAGCTTTCCGCTGATGCGAAGTTTAGCTCCGAGAGCGGTACCGCCAAGGCCCAGGTGTCCTTCACCAACAGCTACATCGCGACCGGAACCTTTGAGGGCCTTGCTGCCGAGAAGGTAATGGACTCCCGCGACAAGATCGAGGCGGGTCAGTATACGTTTGACCTGTATGCCGAGAAGGCCAACGGCTCGCTCGAAAAGATGGATGAGGGCACGACCCAGGCGGGCGAGAACGGTACCGCAACGGTCGACTTCGGCAAGGTTTACTTTAAGCTCGGCGATGCCACCAGCGGAACTGATGAGCAGACGATTGACCTTGCCGACGCCGTCAGCGATGGCGTTGCCACCAAGCGACACAATGCCGACCACACTACCACCTATAGCTTTAACCTAGTGGCAAAGGAGTGCTTGGCCAACCTGCCCGATGGTGTGCGTCCCGTGGATACGTCCGCGACGTGCCGCGTGCTGCTCGAGGTGACCGACAACAACGACGGCACGCTGACGTCCAAGGTGACCTATCGCGATGGTACCGAGAACGGCAAGATCGTTTTCCACAACACGCACGATAAGGTCAAGACGATCGGCACGGTCGCGGAGCCTAATGTGGACATCGACGGGCAGCTGCTCTCTGTGGGCGACTCCTACGTCTACACCATCAACTGGGCCAATACTGCGGTCGATGCCGACGGTAACCTGGTTCCGGCCAACGTGACCGTAACCGACGAGCTGCCCACTGGCGTCGTGTTCGAGGCCTTTGAGGGCAAGTATGCCGATAAGGGCGCCGCGAGCGGCCAGTCGCTTTCCTGGAACCTGGGCGAACAGCCTGCGGGCGGCTATGGCTTGGTGCGCGTGCGCGTAAAGATTACCGAGGACGCCGTGAAGGACGCCCAGGGTGCGGTCGGCGCCGTCAACAATGCTGCCACCATTAAGGTCGGCAACAAGAGTTATACCGGCACCACGACCAACTACGTGCCCAAGAAGTCCGAGAGCGATGCCCAGGATTCGAATGAGTCGGGCGTGGCGCTGGGCGACGAACTCACCTACACCATCGGCTACAAGAACACCGAGGGCGCGTCTGCCACGGTGACGATCACCGATGCCGTTCCCGCGGGAACCGAGTTCGTGGAGTTCGCCGGCGACCATAAGGATGTCGGCTCCAAGGACAATGACGGCAACCTCACCTGGACGCTGGCGGACGTTCCCGCCGGCAAGGAGGGCACGGTTCAGTTTAAGGTCCGCGTGACCGAGGACGCGTTTAAGAACGGTGGCGCTTCGGGCAATATTTCCAACCAGGCGTCGGTGGCGGTCGGCAACAACCCTGCCGTCAAGACCAACACCACTACCGATGAGGTCACTGACGGGCGCCTGACGTTGAGCAAGACGGTCACGGCCGCCGAAGGCATCACCGCGCCCAACAAGGCATTTACCTTTAAGGTGCTGCTCTACCAGGCCGATGGCACAACGCCTCTGGTCGGCACCTTTGCGTTCGCCGGTCGCCCCGGCGGCACCAATGGCACTTATATAAGCGGACAGATCAAGAGCGGTGACACCATCGCGCTCAAGGCTGGCGGCTCCGTCACGGTTACCTTGCCCACGGGTGCGCACTACGAGGTGCAGGAGCTCGACTCCAAGGGTGAGCTCATGACGAGCGAGGATGGCTTTGCGGTTGTCGATAAGGCGAACCCCCAGAAAGGTACCGTCGGACAGGCGACGCAGGTGGGCTTCACCAACGTCTACAGCGTGGAGTCCACAAAGGTGGAAAACGCCTTCAAGGTCCAAAAGAAGATTTCCGGACGCAACTGGATGACATCGGATGCCTTTACCATGACGCTGACTGCCCAGGGCGAGGCACCTATGCCCAAGGGCGTCAAAGACGGCGTGTCGACGATTGAGCTGCACAAGGATGCCCAGGTCGGCAACTTCGGTACCATCGAGTACACCAAGCCCGGTACCTATACCTATGTGATTACCGAGCAGTCGGGTGACGAGGCGACACTCACGTTCTCGAAGGCCACCTATCGTGCCACCGTCACGGTGACCGACGGCGGCGCCGGTAAGCTGTCTGCCAAGACCAAGATTGCACAGCTGACCGACGATGCGGGCGACGCTGCTGAGCGCACGGTCGAGGCGGCGGTCTTTACCAACATCGCCAAGACTGGCAGCCTCACCGTCAAGAAGACGGTCGTCGGCGGCGACAGCCAGCGCGAGTTCGGCTTTACGGTCGCGCTGACCGACGGGGACGGCGAGCCCGTCTCCGGCACCTTCGGAAAGGGCGAGCACGCCGTGACGTTCGCGGACGGCAAGGTGGCCTTCAAGCTTAAGGACGGCGAGGAGAAGACCGTCGCCGGCCTGCCTGTGGGCGCGCGCTACACCGTGGCCGAGGACGCCGCCGAGGGCTACACGACCGCGGTCAACGGGGCTGACGGCTCCAAGGCCGAGGGCGCCGTGACCGAGGACGGCGCGACCGTCGCGTTCACCAACACGTACGGAACGGCCGCCGAGGGCAGGGACGTCTCCACCGCGGGGCTCTTCACCAAGACGCTCAAGGGTCGCGACTGGGCGGAGGGCGACAGCTTCCAGTTCGCGCTCGCGGGCGAGGACGGCGCGCCCATGCCCGAGGGATCTGCCGACGGCTCCAAGACCGTCAGCGTGACGGCCGCCGGCACCAAGGCGGGCGATAGGGTCGCCTTCGACTTCGGCCCCATCCGCTACACGCTCGATGATATCAAAGATGCCGAGTTCGCCGAGGTCGGCGGCAAGCGCGTGCGCGCCAAGACCTTCACCTACACGGCGCGCGAGGTCAGGCCCGATGACGGCTCTGCCATCGCCGGCGTGGCCTACGACGGCCACGTCGCCACGATGACGGTGACCGTGACCGATGACGGCTCCGGCAACCTCGCGGCCACGACGCCCGCGATCGCGGAGGTGAGCGGCGGCGACTTCGTCAATACCTACACGACCGAGCTCGACTACTCGGCCCGCGCGGGCGTGCGCCTGTCCAAGACGCTCTGTGGTCGCGCCATGGAGGCGGGGCAGTTCGCCTTCACCGTGACCGCGGACGCCGAGACGGCCGCCAAGCTCGGCCTCAAGACCGACAAGGACGCCTACGCCGTGGCCGCGGCCGATGACGGCGCGGCCGACCTGGTCGACCTCATCGGCGGGACCGCGGGCAGCGATGTGAAGTTCACCGACGCCGACGCGGGCAAGACCTACAGCTTCACCGTCACCGAGACCAAGCTCGGCGGCGAGGGCTACGCCAACGACACCGCGCCGCGCACGGTGACCATCGCGCCCGCCTACGACGCCGCGACGGGCAGACTCACGGTCACGACCGCGGTTGCCAAGGACGGTGTCGAGGTCGCACGCAGCGAGGTCTCCACGGCAGATGACGCCATGGCGGCGCCCGCGCCCGTGACGGTCGCGTTCCAGAACTCCTACGAGGCCAACGGAACGCTCGGCGGCGAGGGCAACGTGGCAATTAACGCCACCAAGACGCTGACGGGCCGAGCCGCGGCGGCGGGCGAGTTCTCGTTCTCCGTCCGCGATGCCCAAGGTAACGTGGTCGCGACCGCGACCAACCAGGCCTCCGGCGACGGCGAGGCCGCGGGACTTGCGTTCTCGCCCATTGCCTACACTACCGACGCTCTCGAGCGGATGGTGGCGGACGGCATCGCCACCAGGGCCGCCGACGGCTCCTGGGTCATTCCCTATACCGTATCCGAGGACGGCACGGACCGGCTGTCCGCGGGCGTGACGGCGACCGCCTCGAGCTTCGATATCACGGTCAAGGTGACCGATAACGGCAAGGGCGGGCTGGATGTGGCCGTGGTCTACCCCGAGGGCTCCGACGGCACGCTGTCGTTTGTGAACGGCTACGGCACCAACGAGGCGACGGTCGACCTTGCGGGCACCAAGACGCTGGCGCTCGGCCAGGCCGGACTCGGCCTCACGCAGGCCGACATTGCGGGCAAGTACACCTTTAAGATCACGCCGTTGGACGGCGCGCCCGCGCCGGTCGACGCCTCCGGCAAGACGGTGACCGAGGCGACCAACGACGCCGCCGGCAACGTCGAGCTGGGCCATGTCACGTTCAGGCAGCCGAGCGATCTCGATGACGTCGAGATTGACGGCGGCGGCCTGCGCACCAAGACGTTCGCCTACCGGGTGAGCGAGTCCGGTTCGGTCGACGGCGTGGTCAACGACGCGACGGCGACGAGGACCTTCACGGTCAAGGTGGTCGAGGACACCAACGCGGGCACGCTCGTCGCGGAGGTCCTGCCCGCAGAGGGTACGCCCGAGGGCAAGGGCGCGTTCGAGTTCACCAACACCTACGGCGTGAACCCGACGCCGAGCTCCGTCACCGACCAGATCAAGGTGAACAAGAAGCTCAAGGGCCGTGACCTGGCCGAGGGCGAGTTTGAGTTCCAGTTGGTCGAGATTGCCGCCGACGGCAGTGAGAGCGTCGCGGCGACGGGCAAGAACGCCGCCGACGGCACGGTCGCGCTCAGCCCCGTTACCTACACCGCGCCCGGTACGCACGGCTACGAGCTGCGCGAGATCGCCGGCACGGCGGGCGGCGTGACGTACGACAGGGCGGCGTACCGCGTGCGCACGACGGTTGCCGACGCCGGAAACGGCACGCTCACCGTCAGGCACGAGCTGGCGGATGCCGAGGGCAATCCCACGGGCGGCGACTCGGTGACGTTCACCAACGGCTACGAGGCCGCGCCCGTCACCCTCAAGCTGGGCGCCGCCAAGGTGCTCAAGGGCGCCGAGCTCAAGGCGGGCCAGTTTAGCTTTGAGCTCAAGGGCCGGGACGGCAAGGTCATGTCGACCGCCAAGAATGCCGCCGATGGCAGCGTCACGTTCGATGCGCTGACCTTCAAGCAGGCCGGCACCTACACCTTCACGGTGGGCGAGGTCGACGACGGCCAGGCGCACGTGACCTACGACAAGGCGGTGCACAAGATCGTCGTCACGGTGAGCGACGAGGTGGCAGACGGCACCAGGACGGGCTATCTGTCGGCGAAGGTCTCCTACGAGGGCGACGCCAACCTGCCGCCGGTCTTCACCAACAGCTACACCGAGGAGCCCGGCACCCCCGGCACCCCCGAGAACCCCGGCACGCCGGGTGGCGGCTCGGGCGGCGGTTCAGATAACGGCTCCGGCAGCGGCTCCAAGGGCGGTATGCCCGACACCGGCGACCGCAGCCTGCCGGTCGAGGCGCTCGGCGCCATGGCCGGCATCGGCGCTCTGACCGTCGCGGGCGGCGCGGTCCTGTACCGCAGGCGCCGCTAGCGATATGGACGAGTGGGGCGAATCCATCCGATGGGTTCGCCCCACTTGCCGTGGCGGACGGGAGCAGGTAAGATATACCGAGCGCCTAGCGCGTTCGATGGGTTCGGATGACGACATGTTCCGAATCTGGTCAGGTCCGGAAGGAAGCAGCCATAAGGAGCCTCTGTCGGGCATCCGAATCCATCGAGTGCGCAGGCGTTTTTTGGTGCCGCGGCTACCCGCGAGTGCCGGCAGGGCGCTTGGTGTCTCGCTGGTCCTCGGCTTCGCCTGCGGGATCGCTCGACTACCAAGCGCCC
>NZ_JAQLDQ010000010.1 GCF_028209395.1 Collinsella aerofaciens | reverse complement strand
CACGCCTCGGCGAAGGAGGCGCTGGCGCGCAGGATGCGGTTCTACGAGCACTGCAGCCTGCTGATAATAGACGAGCTCGGCTACCTCGACATCGGCAAGGAGGGCGCCGACCTGCTGTTCCAGCTGGTCAACAGGCGCTACGCGCTAAAGCGGTCGACCGTCGTCACGACCAACGTGCCGGTGGGCAGGTGGGGCGACGTGTTCGGCAGCAACGTCACGGCCTCGGCGGTGGCCGACAGGCTTTGCCACCATTGCGCGATGATCAAGATAACGGGACGGTCGTACCGCCTGAAGGACGTATCCATCGGCGGCGAGGACGGGAAGGAGGAGGGAGCCTAGACGCCGAAAGCGGCGCATCCGCGTTGGCGAATCCGGCGCATCCGCGTTGGCGCGATTGGCGAAAATACGTTGGTGAAAATGGTGAAAAATATATTGACGCTAACACGGACCTCCCGTCGACGGCGGCCTCGCCCTCCCTCCAGTACTTGGCGACCGTGTGCCGGTCCATGCCGTGCCTCCTCGCGATCTCGCTGAAGTTCGGCTTGGCGCCGGACCCCCTGTAGACGTTGAGCTCTCCCATTACGTTTCGCTCCATATCCCGCTCCTCCCGGGTCGGATACCCGATCGGAGCATAGTTCCGTTTGCGCAGTTGGTGAAAGTACGTTAGCGGGGTCGGCGAAAGCGCGTTGGCGCATTCGGCGAGATACGTTTGCGAAAGTGGTTGGTTTTAGATTAGCGCTAACATCGTACTGCGGCATAGCCCCGAGGGTGAGGAGCTCCGGAACGTCGGTGAGGTCGGTCAGGGCGTCCAGGCGCGGCGACGCGAGGCTCAAGTCCCTGCTGATCTTCTCGTGCAACAGCCTGGTGAGGTCCTCGGGGCGCTACGGCGAGTACTACCGGGCCTGCAGGGCGCGGGGCATGGGGCACGGGCGGGCGCTCAAGGCCGTCGCGAGGAAGCGGCTCAGGGCGATATGCGCCGTGATGCGCGACCGGGTGCCCTACCGGGAGTAGCCCCGACGGTTGACAAAACTATAGGAACACCCAACGACTACTTGCGCTAGAGCATAAGTTATACAATTAGTCAAGTTATGTCTGTTTAAACAAAATAGCGGCACGCAGGCGCATTGGGATTAACCTAAAAGCGGCGTTAATGAACAGAGTGTCTGTATATATCTGTGAAAGTAATTGGGAAATCACGTTTTAGTAGGCAATGAGCTGTAAATCAGCAACGTAATCAATTTGTAACAAACTTAGACGTTTAAACAAATAATGCAACCGTTTGCGAATTAGCTATAAATCCACAAGGCGAACAGGTATACTCCTTTATTGTCGTGTAGGAAATACGTAGACAAAAAGGAGGTTATGTGATGGTAAGTATTGTTCTTGCTAGCCATGGTGACTTGGCGGCTGGAATCAAGCAGACGGGCTCGATGGTCTTTGGCGATCAGCCGTCTGTTGCCGTGGTCTCGCTCGAGCCGAGCATGGGCCCCGACGACTTCCGTGCCAAGGTCGAGGAGGCAATCGCTTCCTTCGAGGACCAGGAGCAGGTGCTCTTCCTCGTTGATCTGTGGGGCGGCACGCCGTTCAACCAGATCAGCGGGCTCATCGAGGGCCACGATTCCTGGGCTATCGTCACCGGTGTCAACCTGCCTATGCTCATCGAGGCATATTCGCAGCGCTTTGACGCAAAGAACACTGCACATGCGATCGCAAAACATCTCGTGACTGAGGCTAAGGCCGGCGTGCGCGTCAAGCCCGAGTCTCTGGAGCCCGAGGAGAAGAAGCCGGCTGCGGCCGCCGCTGCTCCTGCGGGTGCCATTCCTCCGGGAACGGTGATCGGCGACGGGCACATCAAGATCGCCCACGTCCGTATCGACACGCGCCTGCTGCATGGTCAGGTGGCCACCACGTGGACCAAGCAGATCAACCCCAACCGCATCATCGTGGTCTCCGACGGCGTTGCTCACGACGAGCTCCGCAAGACCATGATCGAGCAGGCTGCCCCTCCGGGAGTCCACGCCAACGTCGTGCCTATCAAGAAGATGGCCGAGGTCGTCAAGGACACGCGCTTTGGCGACACCAAGGCGATGCTGCTGTTCGAGAACCCGCAGGATCTGCTCAGGGCCATCGAGGCCGGCGTCGACATCAAGGAAGCCAACATCGGTTCCATGGCCCACTCCAAGGGCAAGGTCGTCGTCACTAACGCTGTCGCTATGGGCGATGACGATGTCAAGACCATCGAGGCTCTCAAGGCCAAGGGCGTCAAGTTCGAGGTCCGCAAGGTTCCTTCGGATTCCTCCGAGGATCTCGACGCCATGTTGAAGAAAGCTAAGGCCGAACTGGCCGCTCAAGCATAGTAAAGGAGGGTCCGATACATGTCTGCAATCACTATTCTGCTTGTTGCGATTGTCGCGTTGCTTGCCGGTATGGAAGGCATTCTGGATGAGTTCCAGTTCCATCAGCCGCTCGTGGCATGCACGCTTATCGGTCTCGTAACCGGTCACCTTCAGGAGGGCATCCTCCTGGGCGGTTCGCTCCAGATGATGGCCCTTGGCTGGGCTAACGTCGGCGCCGCCGTCGCGCCTGACGCCGCTCTGGCCTCGGTCGCTTCTTCGATCATCATGGTGCTCGCCCTCAACGGTGGCGCCACCGATTCGGCCAAGGCCGTTACCGCCGCCATCGCCGTCGCCGTCCCGCTGTCGGTCGCTGGCCTGTTCCTGACCATGATCTGCCGTACCCTGGCTACCGCTATGGTTCACGGCATGGACGCCTGCGCCGAGAAGGGCGACTTCGCCGGCATCGAGCGTTGGCAGTACGCCGGCATCCTCATGCAGGGTGTTCGTATCGCCATCCCGGCAGTACTTCTGTGCATCATCCCGGCCGAGGCCGTTACCAACGCGCTTAACGCTATGCCCGATTGGCTGTCCGGCGGCATGGCTGTCGGCGGCGGCATGGTCGCTTCCGTCGGTTACGCCATGGTCATCAACATGATGGCCACCAAGGAGACCTGGCCGTTCTTCATCCTCGGCTTTGTCCTTGCTGCCATCCCTCAGCTCACGCTGATCGCCCTTGGCCTCATCGGCATCTCCCTTGCCCTCATCTACCTTGGCCTTAAGGATCTGGCCAAGCAGGGTGGCGGCATGGGCGGTGGCTCCGGTGACCCGCTCGGCGACATTCTGAACGATTACGAGTAGGAGGGGAGTGATACATATGGCAGAGAACAAGATTCAGCTCACCAAGGCTGACCGTAAGAAGGTTTGCTTCCGTCATCAGTTCCTTCAGGGCTCGTGGAACTACGAGCGTATGCAGAACGGCGGCTGGTGCTTCGCAATGATCCCTGCGATCAAGAAGCTCTACACCAGCAAGGATGACCAGATTGCCGCTCTTAAGCGCCACCTGGAGTTCTATAACACCCACCCCTATGTTTCCGCCCCCGTCATTGGCGTTACCCTCGCCCTCGAGGAGGAGCGCGCCAACGGTGCTCCGATTGACGACGTCGCCATTCAGGGCGTCAAGGTCGGTATGATGGGCCCGCTCGCCGGCGTCGGCGACCCCGCCTTCTGGTTCACCCTTCGCCCGATTCTGGGTGCACTGGGCGCTTCCCTGGCCCTGTCCGGCAGCATCGCCGGTCCGCTGCTGTTCTTCTTCGCGTGGAACATCATCCGTTACGCCTTCCTGTGGTACACGCAGGAGTTTGGCTACAAGGTCGGCTCCTCCATCGCCAAGGACCTCTCCGGCGGTCTGATGGGCAAGGTCACCGAGGGTGCTTCCATCCTGGGTATGTTCATCATCGGCGCCCTGGTCGAGCGCTGGGTGTCCATCTCCTTCACCCCGGTCGTCTCCAAGGTCACGCAGTCCGCTGGCGCCTATATCGACTGGGCCAACCTGCCCGCCGGTTCTGAGGGCATCAAGCAGGCATTGACGATGTACAGCTCTGTCGGTGCCAACGCACTCGACCCGGTGAAGGTCACCACGCTTCAGGCCAACCTCGATCAGCTCATCCCCGGCCTTGCCGCCGTGTGCCTGACCCTTCTGGTCTGCAAGCTCCTCAAGAAGAAGGTCAGCCCGATCGTCATCATCCTGGCTCTCTTCGCCGTCGGCATCATCGGTCGCGTCTGCGGCTTCATGTAAGCACGCTTCGGCTTAAGACCGAGAGTTGCTAGGCAAGGGCTTTTGAGCCATTGAAACGGACCGCACCCGGTGGGTACACTGGATGCGGTCCGATTGTTTTTATTGGAGGGCGAGGCGCGTATGGCGCAATCTCAGAACAGCACGGTCGATCTGGCAACGCCGGCAACCTGCCTGATGGGGCTTACCAGTCACGGTAACGTGATGGTGGGCAATAAGGCGTTTGAGTACTATAACGAGCGTAATCCCGAGGATTATATCCAAATCCCGTGGGACGAGGTCGACTATATTGCCGCCGAGGTTTTGCGCGGCACCAAGAAGATTACGCGTTTTGCCATCTTCACCAAGGACAACGGTCACTTTACGTTTTCGACGCGCGACGACAAAGAGACGTTGCGCGCGGTCCGCAAGTACGTCGACGAGGATAAGCTCGTGCGTTCGCCTGACTTTATCGATGTGACGGCTAAGGGCGCCAAGAGCATCCCCTCCGTTATCAAAAACCTCTTCCACAAAGGCAACTAGCCATTAAAGAGCGCCCCCCTAAAGTGGGACGCGGTTTCCCATGAGGCTCGATCGGGAAAGTGCATCCCGGTTCGAGTGCCGATTGCGGGATGTAGTTTCCGGAACGGGCCCGTTTGGGAAACCGTGTCCCGTTTCGAGTCGAAATTCTGGGACACAGTTTCCCAGCGAGGTCCCATGGGGAAAGTCTGACCCAGAATTTGCCTGGATAGTGGGACGCACTTTCCGGAGGGCTGTTCCACCGCAACTTCGAAGAGTGGGTATACGCTGCATTACAGCGGCGTAAATCTGCTACACTAATACAACATGCCTCCGTAGCTCAGGGGATAGAGCACCGCTCTCCTAAAGCGGGTGTCGACGGTTCGAATCCGCCCGGGGGCACCAGAGATTTGTCGAGCCCGGTACCACCACGGTGCCGGGCTCTTCTGGTCTAAGGGCAGGGTTCGAGCCGTCGACACCCGCGTCACCAATTTCCCGCGGGGGGGGGTTGAATTCGCCCGGGGGCACCAGAGGAATATCGAGCCCGGTACCGCTACGGTGCCGGGTTCTTCTGGTTCAATGCCATGTCAAAAACGAAGCGCCCGCTTGCTGGGGGAGCAAGCGGGCGCCTGTGAGCGAATATGTTTGCGGCGAGAGCCGTGATGAGCGGTGGGGTGGCGACTAGTTGGTCGTACCGGAATCGTCACCCGTGCCCGAGCCAGAGCCCGAACCCGAGCCAGAAAGTGCGACCGTCAGCGTAATCGTGCTGTCGGTGGACTGCTTGCCAGTGGGGGAGACGCCTGTAACGGTGGCATCCTCGTTACCGCTTACGGGATTGCCGTTCTGGTCACAGAAGCCGATGTTATAGAAACCGGCGTTGTTGAGCGCGGTGACGGCGGCGGAGATGCTCTTGCCGTACAGGTTGCCCGGAACACTGGCCTTGCCGGACTTCTTGGCAATGACGACGGTAATCGTGGCGCCGGGCTTCTGCTTGCCACTGGGGTTCCAGCTGATCACGGTGCCCTCGGTAACCGAGTCGTTCTCCTGGTAGCTAACGTCGACGCCAAAGCCTGCCATATCGAGGGCGTTGCGCGCCTGGGCCTCGGTCATGTCGGTCAGATCGGGGACGGACGTGGTATCCGGGCCGCTCGAGACCTTGTACGAGATGGTCGTGCCCTTCGCGACTTCCTTACCGGCTTCGGTGCCCTGCTCAAAGACCTGGCCCTCATCGGCCTCGTTGGCCTCCTCGGAGGCGTTGCCCTTCAGGCCAACGCTTGCCAGCGCGGCCTCGGCCTGGTCCTTGGTCAGGCCGACAAGCCGGGGAACCTCAACCTTCTCGGAGGGCTTGGGACCCTTGGAGATTACCAGGTTCACCTTGGTGCCCTTGGCCTTCTTGGTGTTGCCGTTGGGCGTCTGCTCGGCGACCTTGCCCTCGTCGACATCGTCGTTGTAGCTTTGGTCGATGGTGCCGACCTCGAGGCCGGCTTCCTTGATCAGCTCGACGGCAGTCTGCTGGTCCTTGCCCAGCACATCGGGCACGGTGACCTGCTCGCCGCCAAAGAGTCCTGTGGCAAAGGCCACCACGATGCCGATGACGGCAACGGCTGCCACCACGGCGGCGATGATCTTGTTCTTGTTGGATTTGGGCTTTTCGACCTCGTAGGAGCCGGTGGAGCCCGAAACCGAGCTACGGGCGGTATTCTGGCCGCTCACGCCCGAGACGGGACGCACCATGGCGCGCGTCTGATCGGAAAGCTCGCGAGTCTTGGTGGCGCCCAGCTCACCGGGGGCACCGATGATGCGCGTGGGCTCCGAGACGTTGACGGCACGGCCCGACAGGTAGCTGTTGAGCACCTGACGAAGCTCGTCGGCGGTCTGGAAGCGGTTTGCCGGGTCCTTCTCCATGCACTTGAGGATGATGCGCTCAAGGTCGGCGTCGACACCGGAGTTGATCTGGCTCGGCGGAATAGGCAGCTCGTTGACTTGCTTGAGTGCGACCGAGATGGCGTCGTCACCGTCAAAGGGAACGCGGCCGGTGGCGCACTCGTACATCACGACGCCCAGCGAGTAGATATCCGAGGTGGGGCCGAGGTCCTGACCGCGGGTCTGCTCGGGGCTGACGTAGTGGGCGGTTCCCAGCACGTTGTTGTCTTGCGTGAGGTGGCTGTTCTTGGCGCGCGCGATGCCAAAGTCCATCACCTTGATGTTGCCGTCGGGCAGCACCATGATGTTCTGCGGCTTAATGTCGCGGTGGATGATCTCGTGCTTGTGGGCGACCGAAAGCGCGGAGCTGATCTGCGAGCCGATCTGGGCGACCTTCTTGGGGTCGAGGGCGCCGTGGCTCTTGATGCCGCTCTTAAGGTCGGTGCCGCGCAGGTACTCCATGACGATGTAATAGGTGTCGCCGTCCTTGCCCCAATCGTAGACGCCCACGATATAGGGGGAGGAGAGACCGGCTGCTGCCTGGGCCTCCTGCTTAAAGCGTGCGGCGAAGGTTGCGTCGCCAGCATACTGCGGCAGCATGATCTTGACGGCAACCGTGCGGTCGAGGACCTGGTCCTGTGCACGGTAGACGGTCGCCATGCCGCCTGTTCCCACCTTATCCTTGAGGAGGTATCTTCCCCCGAGGACCCTCTGTTCCATTCCTGCTCCTAACATAACTATTCGCTCAACGATGTGTGTAGTACCTACGATGTGGCCGCTGGGGCCGTGTGGCGCGTTGCCGCTAACTCTTCGGCCGCGGCGCGCCTCGGGTGTCCGATTCGATCATGGGCATCACGCTCCCTGTGCGGCAAGCGCCGCGGTCAGGACGATACCGGCGATCTTGGCGGCCTCGACGTCATGCTTGTCGAAATCCTCCAAGGCCACCGAGATGGCGACCGTGGGTGAATCGTAAGGTGCAAAGCCAACGAACATCGAGTTGACGTTGGTGCCGCCGGTCTCGGCCGAGCCGGTCTTGCCGGCGACCTTGACGCCGGGGATCTGGGCATCGGTGCCGGTGCCGGACTGGACGACGGCAAGCATGGCCTGCTTGACCTGGTCGGCCGTGGCGGAGCTGACGGCCTGACCCAGCGAGCGGGACTGCGTGGTCTTGACCACGGTTCCGTCCGGGGCGAGTACCTGGGCTACAAAGTACGGGTCCATGACCACGCCGCTGTTAGCGATGGCGGCGGCAATCACGGCGTTTTGCATGACGGTGGTCTGCGGGCCGGGCGTGTGGTCCATGCCGACAGGCTGGCCGGCGCCGGCCCAGGCGGTCTCCCACTCGGTCATGAGCGACGGGTCGGCCATGATGGAGGCCGCGGAGGTCAGGTCCTGGCCGAGCTTTTGGCCGTAGCCAAAGGCGTTGGCAAACTGTACGAGCGTGTTTGCGCCAACTTCGTTTGCCACCTGGCCAAAGACGACGTTGGAGGACACGGCAAAGGCCTGCTGCAGGCTGATGGTGCCGTAGCTCTCGTTGGCATAGTTGGTGACCGGCGCGTTGCCGATGTCCATGGAGCCGGGCGCCTGGTAGGTGCTGGTAAGGCTGGCGGTGCCGGTCTCGAGTGCCGCGGAAAGCGTAACGACCTTAAACGTGGAGCCCGGCGTGTACAGCGCGTCCATGGCGCGATTGTACATGGAGCCGTCCTCGCCGCCGCCCGCCTGCAGCAGGGCGTCGATGTTGGTGTTGTCATAGGTGGGCGAGCTGGCGCATGCGAGCACCGCACCGGTACGCGGGTCGATGACCACTACAGCGCCCTTAAAGCCCTTGAGCGCCTGCTCGGCCGCCGTCTGGATACGCGAGTCGATGGTGAGCTTGGCGGTGTTGCCCGGCTGGGTCTGGCCCGCGAGCGACGCGATGGCGTTGTTCCAGCTGGAGTAATCCTTAGAGCCGGTGAGCGTGTCGTTCATGACACTCTCGATGGCGGTGGTGCCATACTGCTGGCTCACGTAGCCAACCACGTGCGCTGCCAGGTTGCCGTTGGGGTAGGAGCGTACGTAGGTGCCGTCCTCCTGCTGCAGCGACTCGGCCAGCGTCACGCCGTCGGACGTGATGATGGAACCGCGCTGGATGTACTTGGAGCGGGCGATAGTGTGGTTGTTGGTCGGCATATCCTGATAGTCCTTGGCCTTGATGACCTGGACATAGGTGAGGTTGCCGATAAGGATGGCGAACAGCGCCGTAAAGGCGAGCACCGCACGGGTTAGACGGTTGGCGAGCGCAACGCGGCCGAGCACACCGGATTCAGGCGTGTCGAGCAGGCGACGGCGCATGCGCGAGCCGACGGAATGGCTGCCGCTGCCGTAGGAAGACGAGGTGGCAAAGCGCGTGCCCGTCGGGGCGGCGGCGGATGCGACCTGATCATCGGTGATGGCGGTCATGGTGCCGGTGCCGGTAAGCTCGGCCTCGCGTCCGGTCGCTTCGTCACCGGCGCGCAGCAGGAGCGCGACGATGATAAAGCTTGCCAGCAGCGAGGAACCGCCCTGGCTCATAAAGGGCAGGGTGACGCCGGTCAGCGGGATCAGGCGGGTAACGCCGCCCACGATCAAGAAGGCCTGGAAGCTGATGGCGGCCGTAAGGCCCGTGGCGCTAAAGGCGGCGAGGTCGGATTTAGCGCGGGCAGCCGTGGTGAGGCCACGCACGGCAAAGAGCATAAACAGGATGAGCACGGCGCCGCCGCCCAAAAGGCCCATCTCCTCGCCGATAGCCGAGAAGATAAAGTCGGACTCGACGACAGGGATGTTGTTGGCCATGCCGTTGCCGATGCCAACACCGACCAGACCGCCATCGGCAAGCGAGAAGAGCGACTGGACGATCTGGTAGCCCTGGCCCTGGGCGTCCTTAAACGGATCGACCCAAACCTGGAAACGCACCTGAACGTGAGACAGGAACTTGTAGGCGCCCACGGCTCCGACGGCTAAGAGCGCAAGGCCGATAACGACATACGAAAAGCGCCCCGTGGCAACGTAGAGCATCAGCAAGAAGATGGTGTAGAACAGCACGGCAGAACCCAGGTCGCGTTCGAAGACGACGACGAGCAGGCACACACCCCACACGGCAAACAACGGCAGCAGCAGTCGCAGGCGAGGGATCTTAAAGCCCAAGATCTTGCGGTTGGAGATGGAGAGCAGCTCGCGGTTCTCGGCCAGGTACCCGGCCAGGAACAGCACGATAAAGACCTTGGCGAACTCGCCGGGCTGGATGGTAAAGCCTGCGATGCGAATCCACAGCTTGGAGCCCGAGATCGTGGTGCCGATAAAGATAGGCAGCATCAGCAGAATGATGCCGATAATGCCAAAGGTGTACTTGTAGCGCATGACCACGTCGAGGTTTTTGACCAGTGCAAGCGTTCCCACCATGAGCGCCACCGAGACAAACAGGATGATGAGCTGTGAGATGGCGAGAGCGGGGGCGAGACGCGTCACGAACGTGATGCCGATGCCCGAAAGTATAAATACGATGGGTAGGATGGCGGGGTCGGCGCCGGGCGCCAAGATGCGCACGGCGATATGTGCCGCGGCGAAGGCGGCAAAGAGGCCGATCGGCACGGCGAGCGTCTCAAAGGAGATGGCGGCGCCCGCGGTGAGCACGTACATCGCATACAGCAGGATGACGGGGAACGCCGAGGCGATGAGCAAGAGCAGTTCGGTGTTGCGGCGACTCATAAGCGGCACTCCCTTTCTAGTTCTTTTCGGAGGCTTCGGCCTCGGCGGACTGTTCGGCGGTTTTCTCGGAATCTGATTCGGAGGTCGATCCCTGATCGGTGTTGTCGCGAATCGTTTGCGCGTCGATCACCTGGCGGGTCTGTTCCTCGTCGATCTGGTGGCGGTACTTGGATATCGTGTCCTGCGCATCGTCGACACTTGTTTGCGGAATGCCCGCCTTGAGGCGGTTTTGCGTGTCTTCGGGCAGGTCGGACAGCTTAATACTGGTTTCGCTCTCGAGCCAGTGGAGCTTGAGTCCGAGCGGCTTGCCGGGCAGGCCGCGCCAGACGGCGACATTGCCCTGGTAGGTACCCAGGTAGTACGAGCCGGTGACACCCGTGTAGGCCCAGATGCCAGCTGCCAGCACAAAGACGAGGGCCAGGATGGCGGCGATAGTAATGTTGCGGCGACGCACGCGTTGCGCTTCGCGCATAACGCCATCGTCAACCAGGTCAACGACTACTACGGTCACGTTGTCGTGGCCGCCGGCGGCAAGCGCCGCGTCCACTAGGTTGTCGACACAGATTTGCGCGGTTGAGGACTGCGTGGCGATGTTCTCGATATCGCTATCGGGAATCATGCTCGAAAGGCCGTCGGAGCACAGGATCAGGCGGTCGCCTTCCTCGATATGCAGGGTGAAGTGATCGGCATACATGGCGGGGTCCGAGCCCAGCGCACGGGTGATGACCGAGCGGTTGGGGTGGACGCGAGCCTCGTCTGCCGTAATCTCGCCGGCGTCCACGAGCTCCTCCACGTAGGAGTGGTCGCGGGTCACGCGGATGAGCGTGCCCTCGTGGAGCAGGTAGGCGCGAGAGTCACCCACGTGGGCGATGGCGAGCGTGTCGTTTTCGATATAGGCGCAAGTGGCTGTGCAGCCCATGCCGGGCTTGCCCAGGCCATTCAAGGCGGCCTCGATTACGGCGGCGTTGGCTGCCTCGACGGCTGCGGCCAGGCGTGCTGCGTCGGCGGACTGCGGGGCCGTCTTGGCAATAGTCTCGACGGCGATGGAAGAGGCTACCTCGCCGGCGGCGTGACCGCCCATGCCGTCGCATACGCAAAAGAGCGGCGACTGCACCAGGTAGGAATCCTCATTGTGCGGGCGTACGCAGCCAACGTCAGAGCGGGCGCCCCACATGAGTTGCGTGGTGGTGCCGGCATCATAGGTCGAGTCGGTCTCGATGCGCTCCTCGGTCAGGGGCTCAAAGCTCATGGTCGAGCCGGGGTCTTTGAGCTTGGCCTCAACGGCGGCAACGTCGATCTCGGCTGTGTCACCGGGAGAGACGGTGTCGGTCTCGGCGTTTGATTCGGAATCGCCGGTGTCCGGGGAGCCGGGCTCTTCGGACGCGCAGGCGATCGACTCGTCGTCTTGCGGGCTGACGTCTATAGGCTCGGGCGTCGCAAAGTGCGACGGCGCGGGTGTGCTTTGCGACTGGGCGGCGGGCTCGGCCACGGCATCGGACTCGCTTGCGGGCGCAGGCTGCGGGGCCTTGGGTGCAGGGCCGTCCTCGGGGGATGGCCCCGCCTCGGGCGCCGGCGTAGACGCGGGCGCAACCTCGGATGCCGGGGCTATGGGAAACGCCGGCGCGGCGGGTTCGGGTGCCGCAAACACCGCAGCGCTCTCGTTGATTGCCGCGGCGACGGGCTCTGCAAAGTGAGCCGGCGCCGGGGTTGCTTCGGGCGCTGTGGGCTGTTCCGCAGCATGTGCGCCGATGGGCGCCGCTACGGCATCCTCTTCGCCCTCGTTATCGGCGAGATCCGAAATATCATGCGTTACATGCGAAAGAGGCAGGGAGAACACGGTGTCCTCGGGCTCCACGGGTGTGGAGTCCGCCGGAGCGGCGTGGGCCGGTGCAGCTACGGCGGCAGCCGGTGCCTCGGTCATGGTTGCGGACTTGTTCTCCTCGTCGATCATCGACGGTTCACCTTCATGACCACGTCGCCAATCTGGACTTCGTCGCCCTCGCGCAGCGTTGCGGGCTCCACAAGCTGGCGGCCGTTGACGAGCGTGCCGTTAAGCGAGTTGAGGTCTTCGATGATGAGCGCCGGGCCCTGCAGCGAAAAGCGCGCATGCGAGGCCGAGACGAACGGTTCGTTGATGCAGATGTCCGAAGATGGCGAGCGACCGACGATGACGGGGCCGAGCATGTCTACGTGGATGCCGCGGATACCGCGCGGACCCTTGTCCACATCGATCGTCCAGATAGCCGAGTCGCGACGCTGCCCGCGCACAAGTCCCACGCCGGTCTTCATGACGGCGAACAGGAAGATATAGAGCAGGGCGACCAGGACGATGCGGCCTGCAAAAAGGACGATATCGATGTTCATAAGAGACTATCCCCTAAATTCAAAGGTGCTCAGGCCAAACGTCAGCAGATCGCCGTTGCGCAGCGGGCAGCGCGTAATGCGGCGGTTGTTGACGAGCGTGCCGTTGGTGGAATTGAGGTCCTCGATCGACCAATCCGAGCCCGTAAAGGTGAGCTGGGCGTGGCGGCGCGACACGTTGGGGTCGCGCAGGGCAATATCGGAAACTGAGCGCTCGCGACCGATAGTCACCTGTGCGGAGGTGATGCTATGGCTCTCGCCGCTCACGACGTCGACGAGCTGGGCGAGCGGGCGCTGTGGGGCGCGAGTGCTCGCCATGTTGGAGGCGATGCCGGCTGCGGCGCCTAGGCCCACGGCGGCACCGGTCGCGGCGGCTCCGCCCATGCCGGCAAGCGCGTCGCGCGAGACGGTCTGCGGCACCGGGATAGGAGCGGCGGGGTCGGGGACGCTAGGCGCGAAGGGATCTGCCACGGCAAGCGGGTCAGGAGCGGCGGCGCGAGGCGTCGGCTGCTGCTGGGGCATGGCGGCGGGGCGCTGCGGCTGCGGGGCAGCAAACTGCTGCTGGCCGGCGCGCGGGGCGCTGGCGGCACGGCTTGCCGCGGAGTTGTTTTGGCCCAGACCGTTTTGATAGGCGCGCTCTTCTTCGTACAGGCGGCCGAGCGTGGGGGCATCGACGTTCTCGGCAAAGACCGAGAACTTGCCGGCGCGCAGCTGCGGATCGATCATAAAGCGCACGAGGGGCTCGCCGACAAAGACATAGCGGCGCTTTTCGGCCTGCGCCTTCACAAACTCGCGGACCTCGCGCGAAAGCTCGGGGTAGAACGGGGCGAGCATGGGATCGTCGTCGGCGGCGATCAGGATGGTATAGAGTGCCGGCGCCGTGTTGACGCCATTGATCACCAGAGTCTGATCCTCCATGTCGCGAGCGGCCTGCTTGGCAAGCTTCTTAAAGGAGAACGGGGCACGGGTGGCACCGAAGATGCCGGCCACGTGGTCCTCGAAGATGTTCAGGAAGTTCACGAAAGATCACTCTCCGTATAGGTTCTTTGGTATCCGAGCAAATATAGGCATATCCCAACGATTATAGAGGATAGGGTTCCCGCAACTGCCGCCTTGGCGGCGACCGCGGCTGCAAGGCTGGCAATTTCCATATGGTGTGCAAGACAGGATGCCGCTGCGCAGCCGATGCCGGTGACAGCGATGGCGGCGATGGCGGCAAGGTTTGAGCCCTGATCGGCACGCTTGGCATGGGCATTGAGCAGCGCAGATGACGCCGCGGCAGTTGTCGCGACCAGCGCAAAGGCAGCCCAAAGGAGCGGGTCTTCCAGCGCTGCGGCAACGTTGCCGAGCCCCAGCACGCCTCCGGCTGAAAGCGCGACCGTGGCCAGACGGGCAAAAAGCGCGCCCATGCCCGTTGCCGCGGCGGCGCTTGCCGGGCCGAGCCAAAATGACGCGACGCCGGCGGCGACCCCAGCTGCCAGGAAGGTATTGCCGGTCAGACAGCCAAGCGCAAGCGCGCAGGTGAGTGCGGCGCTCGCGGCAGCCTCGGTGCGACCCCAGGCGATCCACCAACCGGACATGGCAGCGGCAAAGATCACCGCGACGGGCAACATCGACAGGATGCCCTGCGCCTGCATGGTGGCGTTGGCCATGAGCACCAAAAAGCCCACAGCCGAGATGGCCGAGCCAATTTGGGGGGCCAGGCCAGCCGCCGCTCCGATCGCGATGGCCGCAATGACCAGGCCGGGAAGCGCCGCGACCCCGGCCGTTTGCATCAGCAAAAAGCTAAAGGCGCCGCACGTTAGCGCCGAGATGGCGCGCATGGTGTAGTCGCGCGCATGGATCCAGCGCGTGCCCGCCCAGCCGAGTGCGGGGTCGACCTCGATGGCGTCGTCCTCGTAGTACGACGGCTCGATATCGTCGAGCTCCTGCTCGTCATCCGAAAGCTCGCCAACCATTTGCTCCAAGCTGCGACGACCCTCGCGTACGCTGCCCAGACCGGCAAGGAGCTGGTCGCAAAATGCCTCGATGCTGTTGGGGCGGTCCTGCGGCATGGGGGAGAGCGCGCTCATGAGCGCGCTCTCGGCTCCCGGGGGAAAGTGTGGTATCAGCTCGCTGGGATAGGTGGCGCCGCCGATGATACGGTCGAGCGAGTCGGCGGGCGTGGCCGCCATAAAGGGAGCGCTGCCGCACAAGCCCTCATAGATAACGCAGGCAAGGGCAAAGACATCGGCGCGCTCGTCGACCGTGCCGGTCTCGATATCGAGCTGCTCGGGCGGCATGTAGCCGATGGTGCCGCCGCGCGAGCCGCCAAAGCCACCGGCGGACGACAGCCGCGCCATGCCAAAGTCGGTGAGCTTTACATTGCCCGAGTGGTCGATGAGCACGTTGGCGGGCTTAATGTCCAGGTGGAGTACGCCATTACTATGGGCGAAGGTGAGCGCCTGGCCCAGGGCATCGGCAATGGCCGCGGCCTCGTCAAAGGTGAGCGAGTGGCCGTCCACGCGATGCAAAAACTCGGCCAACGACATACCGTCGACATACTCCATGACCAAGTAGGCATAGGCGGTGTCGTGCGTAAAGTCGATGACCTGCACGATATTGGGATGTTGAAGCATGGCGGCAGTGTGCGCCTCGCGCAGGACATCCATGATGTCGCTGGCGGGCATGCCGGCGCCGTTGATAAGGGGGATGCGCTTAATGGCGACGCGGCGGCGCAGGTGCGTGTCGCGGCAGATCTCGATGGAGCCAAAACCGCCGGTCGCAAGTGTCTCGAGCGGCTGGTACCGCTTGAGCAGCTCGCGAGAGCTGGTGCCCTCCAAAGGAACGTCCGGCGAGAACCGGGCGGTATGTTGCGAGAAAAGCGGCATGGCCAACCCTCGTGCGTTTAAAGTTCGTTTGCGAGTGGCGGGCGCGGAGCCGAGCCGTTCGCGGTGGCATAGATGCTGCTAGTGTAACACGCTCGGGTGCATGGTGAAGGTAGCGGGGCGAGGTGGCCTATCTGACTTGGCCCTCGTCTCAACGCATACGGAAAGCGCGCCCCAGTTTTCGGTCAAATTGTGGGATGCGTTTTCCGGATGGGGAAGGCTGCGGAAACTGTGTCCCAGAATATTGGCCCAGAATGGGATGCAATTTCCAGATCAGCGCTCAAAAGGAAAGCGCATCCCACTTTGATGCGGGGACTGCGGACAAAAGCTGGACCGTGATCTGGCTCGGATTGGAGTTCGCCTGAATCGTTGATGCTGGCTGGTGTGGGCGCGGAGATAAACGAGCAGTCCGAGCGATATAATGACACGCTATGGAGGCCATATGCTCTTTTCCCGCCGTTCTGATACATCCGCCTGCGCCATTGCGCTTGTCGTAATGGCGGTCACTCCTTATCACCGGTTTTCATCTTCAATCGGCCTGGCATCAGGTGCGATGACCTGGCTCGTTATCCTTGGCGCATGCCTTGCGGCGTTTGTTCATGGTGCTGCGCTATGCAAAGGGAGAGAAATGAGACGGCCGAGGCATCTCGGTGCTATCGGTGTTTTCCTCGGTGTTATTGCAACGGTTCCCGAATGGTCCGACCTAGTTTTCTATGCTCGCGGAGATTCTATCCCATTCGTGTTTGCGCCGATCTGGCTGTTGCATGGCGTTTCGTGCGTCTCGTGCTTTGCTGGGTCGCTGCTCCTCTCATATGTAATTTGGGATACGGCGGGTTTTCCTTTGACGCGGAGGGCGACGCGGACTGACGAAAGAGAGGCCCGTCACCCGCAGAACGCGTTTTTTACAGAAACAATAGCCGTCCTGTCTTGCCTGCTGTTTTGCTGTCGAGTTTCATGGAGAGTCGTTCCCGAGCCATGGGGGATGTCCCCTGTAACGGCCGCATCAATTGGCCTAGTGCTTTTAATTCCTCTGGTCTATCTCATGTTGGCTGTGGCCCCGCTGCTTTGCTGTCCCCGTACCTTTGGTCGGGGACAGAGCGACGTGTTTGCCCGTTCTGTGCTCGTAGCAGTTCCTATTGGCCTTGTTCCGGCTGTTGAGGTGGCATACTTCGCAAACGATGCCACGATCATTGCATTGCTGGCGATGGGATCGGCTATTACTGTTGCTGTCTTCGTGTGCACGTTGCTAAGGGGGAAACGGGACAACAATTCGGATACCCCTCGCACGTCCGACCCATTCGATGCGGGGGTGTTTTCCCCTGCCCTGTCGCCTCGAGAAGAGCAGTTTGTTCGGCTGCTGCTCAAAGGGAAAACGCCGGCGGAGATTGCCAGGGAGACGGGTACGAAGCCATCGACGGTGCGAACAACGCTTCACCGAGCATACGGGAAGGCGTCGGTTGCGGGCTCGCGCGAGCTCGTGGCGTTGTTTGTGGGTGAGGGCGATACTGTAGGGCATGAGCTGCCGCAGCGGCATGCTGACGATATGGTGGCATCAGCTCGGGCGCGCCGGCTGTTTCGATACCTGCTCACGTCATTTTTTATTCTCCTTGCGGCGGGTCCCTTGGTAATGGCGGATAGCGATTGGGGTTCCGGTGTTACGCATGCAATCGCTTTTTCTCTTGCAAGCTATACATTGGGTCTCGGGCTGCTTCTGTCGCTGTGTAGCGCGGGTGGAAAAACGAATCGCGGGGACGATCTGGATAGAGCAGATGAGGCGATTGGACTCGGAAGCCCGTGCGTATGGGCGATACTGTCTGCTGTGGAGTGGTCTTTTGTCTATATCGCGGCATGGAGGTGCATGCGCGATCCGTTGATGGCTGTGCCGGTCCTGTTTTGCGGCATAGCGTCTATGGCTTCGCTCGCCGTTAGGCTGCGCCCGTTTAAGGCCCATGCCCATACTCGGGCTATCGCGCCATTGGTTTCGATAGGTGTGGCTGTTTTAATCTATGCAGCCACTAGGGGGCGAATTCATGGACTTGCGGTACTGACGGGGATGCTGCTCACATATATAGTGCTGCGAAGCTGTCCGCAGCGCAAAACACTTGGGGTATGGATGCTCTGCTTTGGGGCGACGGCTCCCGTCTGGGTTGTCTTGCTCAACATGTCGCAGGATCTGATGGTTTTCGAGCCGTTGTTCCTTGCGTCGTTACTGGGGCAAAGTTCGGCTGTCAATGTCGTCGTGGCAACGGTGATCGTCTGCTGGTCTGTGCCCATGTTCGTCACGCACATCGCGCTCGCCCGCTCGGTTGAGGACGAGAAGGCTGTCTTGGAGTACCGCGCGAACGGGTCCACCGAAACGGCTCGCGTGCGCCAACTGGCTCTGCTTACGTCGCGCTCCCTTTCCGATGTTCAGTCGCAAATCTTGCTGATGACGGCAGAGGGCGCAACGACAAAGACTATTGCGGAGGATGTCGGTTACGCCGTATCTACGGTGCAAGCACTGCGGTCTGCATCTTACCGCCAGTTGAGGATCAAGAATAAAGCGGAGCTTATTTCATTGTTATCGCAGGTAGATAACGTGTAAACACCTGAGCGATCAACTCAATAGCGGGTGTTTACAGACATCTTTCTCTATTCATGCAAAGGTTGCCGTGCGTCGACGCATTGTTAACCGCTTTTGATTGGAGAAGGCCATGATTAAGCCAAGGAGCGCTATTGCTCGAATCGGAGTCGGGTTGGCGATTGCTGCGGGCTTATCGATGGGTGCGCCCGCTGCATCATTTGCTCAAGAGGAGTTTGACACTTCCCAGGTTTCTAGCATTTCGCAGAGCGCGGATGCCGGAATTGCCACATGCAAGAACAACGTAGATAGAGATTTCGCTTTTCAATGTTCTGGCACGAGCGCAACTGGCTATCGCCAGAAAGACGATTCATCTTCAGTCTGCATTCTTGGCGTGATCGGGATGGGGCTGGGCACTGTCGCTCGGCTCCATCCCATCGATGGGAGGATGATGACATTTGAATAGAAATCTAATACGGCACGAGCTGTCCAAGATATTTGGCAATCCTATATTTACGTTGACCCTTATGGTTGCAACTGCAATTTCGATGGCAGCTGCCATCGAGGCATGGTGGACGCTCGAGACTGAACGCAAACAGCTGCTATCTTTTGGCTACGGCATTGGTCTGCAGTCTCAGACATACCTCGGCCAAACGCGTGAAAGTAGCTTTGGTAACTGGATTGTTGTGGGTGCGAACGCGCCGTTGCTAGCGTCGGTGTTTTTCTATGCGCTGCCGTTGCTTGCCATGTTGGCCGGGTCGTGGTCATGCCTGTCCGAGCGTTTGAGCGGTTACGAGGCACAGATCTGCACGCGTGTTTCTAGAAATGCGTACGTGAACGTGAAGATGCTGTCTGCTTTCCTCTCTGCGTTTGCGGTCACGGCTATTCCGCTACTCGTGAACTTTCTGATTGTCTCCATGCTGTTTCCCGCGTATCTCCCCCGGGTCGATGAATCGACTTACGTCGGACTCTATCTGCATAGCTATTTTTCTGGTCTGTTTTATTCCCGGCCTCTGTTATACGTGCTGGTTTATACGCTGTTCGATGCGGTGACGCTGGGGGTTCTATCCATGGCCGTGACCGGTCTGTCGGTTGTGTTTCGCAGCAGAATCAAGGCGATGGTCGTTCCATATCTGATTATGGTTGCATGGCACTTTGTTAACGATTGGATTTTTAGCGTCCTTTCATGCGTCGGCTTTAACTGCAACATTCTTAACAGCATCAGGTCGGAATCGCTAAATAACTGGCCCGACATCCGAGCGGGGGTTGCGGAAATCATCTTGCTGTTCGTCTTTTCTTTGGTTTCCGCGAGATTCTTAAAAAGGCGCGAGGTGGTCTGATGCTGTTTAGGCTGGTCGCCGCGGACCTGAGGACCGTTTTGAAGAAGAACATCATTACTTATATTGCGATCGCGGCAGTGACCGTTGCGAACTTGGTGTACGCCTACGGATTGTCTTCTGTGTATGGGGTTCGGACGGATACCTTGGGGTTTGCGGATAATCTTGCGCTCGTGTTTGCCGGATCTGCTCCGTTTGAGCCTAGGCCCGGGGTCATGTTTGTGCCTCCGCTAGGATGGCTTTTTCTCATTCTGCTTATTCTCTATACAACACTCGATTATCCGACCGAATCGTTGCACGGGTTTGGTTTGCAAGCGCTTGTTCGATGCCGGGCAAGAATCCTTTGGTGGGTCTCGCGTTTTATCTTGGTGGCGGCGGTAACGGCATTTTCGCTGCTCGTGGTGGTTTGCTCTGTTGTGATTTGGAGCTTGGTGGTGAGCTCCTCGTTCAGCGCGGTCGTCCATGGTGAGTCGCTTCAGCTGGCTAATTTGGCGCCGTGGTTTCTCAAAGCTGCCGAGGCGGATGCGCTGCCGTTTTTCGTAGGACTCTTTTTTGCTTTCGAGGCGCTTGCGTTTGCGCAGGCAGTGATTGGCTTTGTACTTGGGCCGTCGGTCTCGTTTGTGGTTTTAACGAGCTACCTGATCTGCTCGGCATATGCGCGACATTGGGCGCTATTGGGTAACGCCTTGATGCTGTTGCGCTGGGGCGGAATTGTCAAAGAGGGAATCGCGGCGGGCTCGAGTGGCTTGTTTTCAATTGTGATTATGTCGTTATGCCTATCGTTGGGTGGACTGTGGTTTCGAAGGGCCGACCTTATAGAAAAGGGGGACAAGATATGAGCGTGATCGTTAGGGACGTATCGAAGCGCATGGGCAAAAACGATGTTCTGCGCAACGTGTCCATCGAGGTTGACCCTGGGACTGTGGTCGGACTTCAGGGGATAAACGGTTCGGGTAAGACCATGCTTATGCGAGCGGTCTGCGGATTGATCAAGCCTACCGAAGGCGAAATCTCTATCGATGGCCAAAGGCTTGGGGCGGACATCTCGTTCCCGCCGAGTCTGGGAATGTTGATCGAGGCTCCTTCCTTTTTGGGATATCTGTCTGGCTACGACAATCTGGAGCTCATCGCTCAGATCAAGGGCGTTGCCACTCCCGAGGACATTCGCTCTGCCCTGCGGCTCGTGGGGCTCGATGCAGACGAAAAAAAGAAGTTCCGAGCATATTCGCTTGGGATGAAGCAACGTCTGGGGATAGCTGCGGCAATTATGGAAAAGCCGAAGCTACTTGTTCTCGATGAGCCAACAAATGCCCTCGACGAAGCGGGCGTTGGAATGCTCAAGCGCGTTGTGGCGATGGCGGCCTCAACGGGTCGCGAGGTTATTCTGTCCAGCCATGACGGAGAGGTGCTCGAGGAGCTGGCCGATCGGGTTTACTGCATGCGCGACGGTGCCGTTGTGAAAGTTCGGGAAAGGTCGTGAGCGCGATGAAGAAGGCCCTGTGGACGAGAAGGGCGGTGCTCGCTCTTTTCGGCTGTGCTGCTACCGGCCTTGCGGGCATGAGGGTGAGCGTCGTTAACGGGAACCGGACGGTCATTCCTGAGAAATATTATGCGGAGGGCGAATGGCTCTCGATGGATGGGGCGTTTCTGGGTTCGAAGGATGTGGCGACTGACGGGTATTCGTTTTGTATAGACGGGGCGGAGCTGCTCACGCCGCGCGAGTATCTCAAGCGTGCGCATGATGATTATTCAAAATATGGCATCGTGGATACGAAAACGAAATTGAAGGACGCCGACACCACATGTGTTATCGCCGTAAAGATGCGTGTCAGGAATAAGGACAATGTCGAAGGCGGCATCAAGACGTATGCTTGGCATTTGGTACCGGAGCACGCGCCAAACTATGACTTTGTGGTCAATACCGATCTGATAACGCAGGCAATGCCGGTCCTGGGCGGTTCTGCTGCGTTTGCTGTACAGGTTGGGGCGGAGAACGAGTTGCTCGTCCCATTCATGATGCAAAACACCAACGACTATTTCGAAGGTTACGAGACCGTTCGTTTTGAGAAAGCATTTCCCGGGACTTACACGATGAAGATGACCGATCTGCCGGAGCGAAGGCTCTTAAGGTTTGAAGTGAAGCAGTTCGAGAGTTAGGCAAAACGGGTCCATCGGCGGTACGCGCGCCCGATTCCAGGCGCCCCGGCCCGGAATCGGGCGCGGGACGAGGCGCCTTCGGTGTCGGCCGGCCTACCGCTTCTTCTTGTTCTTCTTCTGCTTGCGCTGCTTGCCCTTGGTCTCCTGGGGCTTGTCGCCCTGCTTGGCCTCGGCTGCAGCCTTCTCGGCCTTCATTTTCTTCTTCTTGGTCTCGATGCGGAGTTTTTTGTTGATACGGGCCTTGAGGAAGGAGCCAAACTGCTCGGCATCGCCACGGACGAAGGTGTCCTTGGGGATCGTCACGCCCTGGTCGGCGAACATGGCCACAAAGATGCGCTCGCCGTCGAGCACGTGGTCGAGCTTCTCAAACGGGAAGAACTGCGACTTGCCGCTCTTGCCCCAAACCATCAGGCCGTCCTCGTTGGCGGCGACGCGGCGATAGCGGCCGCCCATGGACTCGTCGGCCTCGACGGCGTCGATAAAGTCGCGGGCGAGCGTGTGGTGAAGGTTCTTGCTCCACCAGGCCAAAAAGGCGCCGAATACGATCAGCACGACGCCAAACTTGATCCAGTTGCCGCCGGCCACCAGCATGCCGATGCCGATGAGCGCGGCAATTGCCGCGGCGACATACAGCGAGCCGCGACGCCTGGGCGAGGCGACCAGGCGGGCGAAGTCGGTGACGAGGTCGTTTTCGTACTGATACTCGTTGAGGTACAGAATGCCGTCATCGGCCGCGGCCTGCGCCTCGAGCGCGACCTCGACCTGGTCGGCTGCTTCGGAGGGAATGAGGTTGCTCTCTGCGTCTGCCATGCTCTTTGGACTCCTATCGCGGCGGACTCGCCGTACGGGTTATTATGGAATGCAGTATGCCGTGCGACCGCATGGCCGCCGCGGCAACAAGACTCAGTATACCCGGGGGAGCACCCATGGAATCGTTGTACCGAAAGTATCGCCCGCTCACCTTCGACTCCGTGGTGGGCCAGCAGCATATCGTCTCGACGCTCGAGCACGCCATCACCGAGGGGCGCCTGTCCCACGCCTACCTGTTCTGCGGACCGCGCGGCACGGGCAAGACCACCATGGCGCGCATTCTGGCCAAGGCGCTGCTGTGCCGCAATGCCGAGGCGGCGCGCGCCGAGGGTGCAAGCGGCTGCATGCCCGACGGTGCTTGCGAGGAGTGCGAGCTCATTGCCGAGGGCAACCACCCCGATGTCTACGAGCTCGATGCCGCAAGCCGTACCGGCGTGGACAACGTGCGCGAGGAGATCATCAACTCCGTCAACTTTGCCCCGGTGCGCGGCAAGTACAAGATCTATATCATCGACGAGGTCCACATGCTCACGACGGCGGCGTTCAACGCGCTGCTCAAGACGCTTGAGGAGCCGCCGGCACACGTGATCTTTGTGCTGTGCACCACCGACCCGCAAAAGATTCTGGAGACCATCCTCTCACGCTGCCAGCGTTTCGATTTCCATCGCATCGGCAACGAGGATATTGCGCATCGACTGTCCTACGTGTGCGAGCAGGAGGGATTCGATTACGACGACGAGGCGCTCGCCATCGTGGCGCGCCATGCAAAGGGCGGCATGCGCGACGCGTTGTCCACGCTGGAACAGCTGAGCGTTTTTGGCAACGGCGCTGTGCATGCGGACGATGCCCGCTCGCTTTTGGGCGAGGTTTCGGACCAGATTCTGGGCGAGTTTTCCCGCGCCATTGCCGATCGTGATGTTGCCGAGCTCTATGGACTGATCCGTGCGCAGGTCGAGGAAGGAAACGACCTGCTGGAGCTGACGCGCGACCTGGTAGCGCATGTGCGTGACGTGTACGTTGCCTGCGTTGCCGGTGCCCGTGCCGAGCTGTTTGAGGGCGGCTCCGAGCAGGCCGAGGCGCTTGCTGCCGAGGCCGCTGCCTTTGGCGAGCATCCTGCCGACCGCCTGGCCCGCGTGCTGACGGTGCTCGACGATGCCGCACTGGAGATGAGGGGCGCGAGCGACGTGCGCCTGGTGCTCGAGATTGCCTGTACGCGTCTGGTACGTCCCGAGGCTGATTTAACGATTGAGGCATTGGCCGAGCGCGTGGCACGCCTGGAGGCCATGGTTGCCAATGCCGCGGTGCCGGCGAGCGTGGCTGCTGCTCAGGCCGCCGCGCCTGCAGCATCCGTACCCGCTGCTGCCCAACAGCCGACGCTCATTTCGGGCGCTCGTGCTGCCGCTCCGGCGGCATCCGCTGCCCCCGCTGCTACGTCCGCGCGCCAGGGCGGTATGCCTTGGGACCGTGGTGCTGCTGTTCCGGCTGCTCAGCCTGCGCCGACTCCGACGCCTCAGCCCGTTGCGGCCCCCGCGCCTGCCACCGCTCCGGCACCTAAGCCCCAGTCCAACAACGCCGCCCAGGTTGCCGCCGCCGGTGCTGCCGAGACCTCCGCGGTCGAGGACGCCGGAGAGCTGCAGCGCAAATGGGCCGAGGTTGTCGAGCGTGTCAAGGCGCGTCAGGCTTCCTACGCAGGGCTTTTGCTCAACGCCCGCGCCACGGCCGACGACGGCTCCAAGCTCAGGGTCTCGTTCCCCGCGGGTTCGACTTTTGCCATTAAGATGCTCGGTCGCGCCGATACGCAGTCGGTGGTCCTGCCGACGGTCTGCGCGGTCTTCGGTCGTCGTACCGTCGACTATGTCCTGGGTGGGGGTGGCACGCCGGCTCCTCAACATGAGGAGCATTCTCCATCTGCACGGGCTGCGGCATCTGCGGACCCGCAACCCGTGTCCTCGGCGGCCCCTGTATCCTCGAGCGCCAGCGCGCCGCAGCAGCAAGCGGCGCCGGTAGCGGCATCGACCCCGTCGGCGCCTAAGCCCGCGGCACCCAAACCGGCTGCTCCGACACCCGCGCCCAAGCCCGTCTCGCCCGCGCCCAAGTCGTCTGACCTGGGCAAAGCCCCCTGGCTACGCTCCGACAACCCCGCCGGCGCTCCTGCCACGGGTAAGCTCCCGACCGAGCCCGCACCCCGTGCGCCCGAGCGCTCGGCTGCCCCGAAGGCTCAGCCTGTCGCGCAGTCCGCGCCGTGGGAATCCGAGCAGGTGCCCTACGACGACGCCATGGTCGGCGGCTTCGCTGGCGATGCGAGCGGGGACGATCTGCCTCCGTTCGACGTGCCGGGTGCGACGCCCGCGCCCAAGCCCGCTGCGGAGGCACCCGCGGCCCCCGCAAGCGACGACGCCCCCGCGGCTCCCTGGGAGTCCAACCCCGGTGCGGGCAGCCCCTTCGGCCATCAGGGCGCAGCCCCGAGCATCCCGCAGACCGAGGACGAGGCCAAAGACCTCATCCGCAGCGTCTTCGGTCAGGCCACCATCTTCAAGCCGGTGGAGTAGCTGTACGGGCGGGTATACTGCTCAGGAAGAGACTTCTTTGAACGGAGCGAGCTTATGATGTGGGAATATGTCCGCCTCGAGGACGATACGCAAGTTTCGTATTCCGAAGTCCGTGAGGACAACACAGTGAAGGTCGTTGTGGAGCGCCCGCGCGATTGGGGTTTTGACGCGGCGGAGTGTATCTTGCCGGCATTCAATTGGGTGTCACATGAGGGCTTTAGCGAAGCGGACCTCAAAGAACTCGATGATTTCGTGCGTAACAATGCCCCGCTCATCCTGCGTTTTGCCTACGAAGGCGGACGAGTCTATGCCTAGTCTCTTCCGACTCGGCCATATATCACTTTCTTTTGTCCGGGCGCATCTGTATTTCGGACATGTGTAGTGTGGTGCCGCGTATATCGCATTCGAGCAGACAAGCGCGTGACGGTCGGCCTAGGATGCTGAGGTCGATACGATACGTCGCATGGCCGTCCGTGTACTCGACTTGCTCGGCGTTGACGGTTGCTCCGATTGTAAATAAAGAGCCCAGTTCGGCATCGACAATCTTGGAGTCCTTTATCTTGACCTTGAACTCTTGGTAGAGGGACGGGCTGTTGTAGTAAATGGTTCGGGTTCCGTCGGTGCATTCATCGGTCGTCTCCCATTTGACGACGGGCTGGTCCGAGCTGGCTATCAGCAGTTCTGCTCCAAAAGCTATGGCATGGGTGATGACAACCAGCAATGCCCAGCCGACAAAGAGATAGAGAACCACATATGCAACGGGGTGTTTTGAGCGGATGTTTTGGAGCGCGTCGGGGGCATTCATGGGGCACCTCCAAATTGCAATCTATGACAATCAAATTATACCCTGCCGCCATGTGCTCCGCCTCGAGCAGCGGTTTGGCATTTAGCTATTTAGTGGCACACATGAAATGCCGGATTCGGCTCTACTAGATTGAGTATGCGATATTATGCAACCTTGCATAATTCGACCTTGCATAATCTTGGGCGTGCGTCACGCTCAAGGACATGTATATCGACTGAGGTAGCGTGTCCGCCCCGCTTGCTTGCCCCGCGCCGTGGTACGATTTTTGAGTTTGAAAGTCCCGTCGCGCTCCGGCTGCCCTTGCAGCTTGTCGCGCGGCCGCACGTAAAGGAGCCATCATGGCCGGTATGAACATGCAGCAAATGATGAAGCAGGCTCGCAAGATGCAGGAGCAGCTTGCCGCCGCGCAGGAAAACCTTAAGTCCCAGACCGTCGACGCCTCTGCCGGCGGCGGCATGGTCAAGGTGACCGTTAACGGCGAGATGGAGCTCGTCAACCTCACCATCGACCCCGATGCCCTCGATCCCGAGGACGTCGATATGCTGCAGGACATGATCATGGCTGCCGTCAACGAGGCCGTCCGCGGTGTCAACGAGCTCGCCAACAAGCAGATGGGCGCCATCACCGGCGGCCTCAACATCCCGGGCATGCCGTTCTAAGACACGCATATATATGAGTGCCAACCATAGTCTGCAAAAATTGCTCGATGAGCTGGGCCGTCTGCCGGGCATTGGTCCCAAGTCGGCCCAGCGCATCGCCTATTACCTGCTCGAGGCCGATGCCGAGGAGGCGCGCCGCCTGGCCGAGGCTATCCTGGAGGTTAAGCAGGAGGTTCACTTTTGCAGCCGCTGCTTTAACTACGCCACGGCCGACGAGTGCTCCATCTGCCAGGATTCGATGCGCGATACCACTCGCATTTGCGTGGTGGGCGAGCCGCGCGATGTCCAGGCGATTGAGCGCACGGGCAGCTACCACGGTCTCTACCACGTATTGGGCGGCGTGATCAGTCCCATGGACAAGATTGGTCCCGAGCAGTTGCACATTCGTGAGCTGCTGGCACGCTTGGGCCACGAGGACATCCACGAGGTCATCATCGCCACCAACCCCAATATCGAGGGCGAGACCACGGCGAGCTACCTGGCCCGCACTATCAAGCCGCTGGGCGTTGAGGTATCGCGTCTGGCGAGCGGCCTTCCCGTGGGCGGCGACCTGGAGTATGCCGACGAGCTTACGCTTGGGCGCGCCATCGAGGCCCGTCGCACGATTTAGGTGGCGAGCCTGCTCCTGCCGTATGTCTTCATCGCGACGCACGGGGTAGCCATAATTTCCCCGTGCGACTGTAAGTTTGTTGTGCAACAAAGATGCTTTGTATCCGCTTATCGCATGGATGCTTCCACTCGCATCCTTAATTTGCCCATTCGTTGCGCAGCCTTTTGGGTTCGCTGATACACTCAAATATGGATTCGAATGAATGCGCCGCTCCCGAGCGGCGTGTTTTTGTTGGAGGAGAACGCATGCGGCCCGGTGGCACTCAGACAAAGCGCGGCGCCGCGGTGCGCATGCGACGCCGACTGGGCTTGGCGCCGCGGGCGTACGCACTGCTGTCTTGCTCGCTGGTGCTGGTCATAGCTGGCGTTTCTGCCTATGGCATGACCGTGCCGTCCATGATGCAGGCACATGCCGCACGCGAACCGCGCGTGGGGCATGAGGTCAAAAGTGACCTGGGGACCACGACTGGATATGCTTGGGCAAGTGTGGTCGCGCATATTGTGTTTGGCACCGGCGACGCGGACGGCGCCGAGGCCCCGGACAACGAAGTCACGCTTGCCAATGGCAAAACCATCGTGCTCACCAACACCAAGATCATCGATCGGTTGTCCAACAATAGCGTGGCGGCAACGGTGAATAAGGTCGAGCAGCAGAAGGAGCAGGACGCCCAGCAGTCCGGAAAGCCCGGTAGCTCGGATACTTCTGGCTCCGGCTCGGATTCGTCGAGTTCGGGCGGTGGCTCTGGGTCGGGTTCCTCTGCCGGAGGGTCTGGAAACGGCGGCTCGACGGGCGGCAACACTGACAACGATGCAAACTCCGGTGGCCTTTCCGCTGCTGAGGAAGAGAGCATTCACAGCTGGCTTGTGACCAAGTACAACATGCTCGACGGCTATGTTTCTCGTGCCAATGACGTGGTCTCGACCTATAACTCTACGGGAGATCCCAGGCCGTGCGACAGCCTGGTCGGGGAGATGTTTGTCATTCGAGCCGAGTTCGGTCGTCAGACATTCTCGCCCCGGTCAAAGTGGTATCAGCAGTATGCCAATCTGTGGGGCTGTTACACCAACCTATGTCAATGGGTCGGCCATTACGGCGATGATGACGTCGCGCTCGGTAACTTCAACAATAACGTGGCGGCGCTTGCCCTATGATGACCGATCTTGCATCCACCACACCACAATCGCTCGGTCGCGATCCCATGGTCGGCCTGCGCCTGGCGCGTGTCGACGGGTTTGAGCCGGCCATTGCGCTCGGTCAGGACGAACTGCCTGCCTATCTGCGTCGTTTTACGATACTGTTTGCCGACGATGCCACCATGCGCCGTGGCGGTATCGGCCGCGTGACGCGTGCCGTCAACGCCCAAGGCGAGGCCGTGGCACTCAAGCAGCTCATCTTGCCAACGTGCGATGAGTTTGACGATGCCGCCGCCCATGAGGCGCTGGTCGCCAAGTTCAAAGCGGCGTTTCGCGAGGAATACGAATGCCATCGCGCCCTTTCGGGCCTTAAGGGCTTTCCCCGCCTCTATGGCTGGGGCGAGGTCGACGGTGTGCCTGCAATTGTCATGGAATGGGTCGAGGGCGAGACGCTCGCCCGCTTGCGCTCGCGCTTTGCCGTGGACGATGCCGGCCGCCTATCGCCGCTTGTGGCGGCGCGTCTGGGTCGCGACCTGTTCGATCTGCTCTGCCGTATGAGCCTGGTGGGCGAGGGCTTTGTCCATCGCGATATCTCGCCCGCTAATATTATGGTGCGTACGGCGCGTCTACCGCTTGACCGGCAGCTTGCCGAGGGCACCTTTGACCTGTGCCTGATCGACTTTGGCTCGTCGCTGGCGCTTGAGCCTGCGTCGGCCGTGGCCGGTACCGGCGGCAAGGCGTCGTTTACGGAGCGCTATGCCACGCTGCGTCGCGCGACGGTTGCCTATGCCCCGCCCGAGATGCTCACCGACGATATTCCCGACCTGCGCGCTTTGCGTATGTCGCCGGCGATCGACGTCTATGCCGCAGCAAGCACGGTTTACGAGCTCATTGCCGGCGCCGCGCCATACGAAGCCGCGCCGAGCACTTCGGGCACCTCGGGTTCGCGCAAAAAGACGCGCGACATCGCCAGCCCCTACCGTCTCAAGATGGACACGCTGCCCGACTATCCCATTGGTGCCCATGCGCCCGGTTGCGATTTGACTCAGCTGCTTCGTCGTGAGCCCGATGTGGCGCTCGCTGCGGCCGAGCAGGCCCAGCAGCTGGGGCTTGAGCCGGATTCCGAGGAGCTACGCGATGCGCTGGCGTTTGTCGATGCCCAGCTGTTCGACGTGGTGATGGCCTGTCTGTCCAGCCATCAAAAAGATCGTCCCGAGCCGGCGGCGGTCGAGGCGGCGCTCTCGGCGTTTTGTGACCACTATGCGCAAAATGTCGGTCGTTCGCTCCGCGGCGAGCCGCTCACGCCGTGCCCCATGGATGCGTCTGGCCGCGCGGTTCGTCGCGCGCTGATGGTCGGCGCGACGGTCGTCTGTGGCGTGGTTTGGGCTGTGGTCGTGGTTTCGGCCGCGCTGCTGGCGTCGGGCGCTCGCGTGACGGCGACTTTGGGATCGCTCGTGTGGTCTGGGTCGCTACCGGGTATTATTGCCGCACTGGCGTTGGCGCTGCCAGGCATAGCCGGCGTTGCCGCGGGGGCACTTGCGCGCGATCGGCGCTCGGGCTTCCTGCAGGGTGTGCTTGCGCTTTCTGCCTGCGAGGTTCCGGTGCTGGTTGTGGCTGCATGTAGCGTATTTTCCCAACGCGCCGTGATGGGCGGCCTTGTTGCCGCTCTGGTTGCAACCTATACGCTTACGTGGTTTTTGCTTGCGATGGGCTTTGCCTTTGAACTTCCCGTTTCGGCACCGCGACGCACAAAAGCCCAGATGGCGACTCCGCTTGCCGGTGGAGCCGCAGCTGTCCGTACTTTTGGCGGACCTGTCGAAGTATCGTCCGATTCTATTTCTACGACCAAGGAGGCCTAGGTCATGGCATCTCAAGTTGAGCTCACCCCATGCGGGGCCATGTTTGACATCTTTAAGCGCGCAGCGCATCTGAGCCATATCGAGCTGTGCGGCTTGGTGCTTTCGTCCCGTCCGCTCGCCGACGGCCGCAGCCCGCAGAGCCGAGCCGCCGATCGCTCTTGGGTTTCCCGCTTTATCGTTCGCGCGCCGGTCGGCACGCTTCAGCAGCGCTACTTTGCCGAATACGGTACCTCGGCTGCGCGTATTATGTCGCAACTGGCCCTGCGCCAGCGCAATCCCATGGACTCCACGGCTGTAATCAATATGGTGTGCGGTCCTGCAGGTGAACCGATGGTACGCGCGCTCGAAGAGTGCCACCAGGACACGAATCTCTATCGCAACGCGCTCGATCGCCTGTCCCAGGCGGCGGAACTCATGCCCGCCGAGCGCGCCGAGGTCGTGCTGGTGCTGTTTGTCGCCGTCGGTTGTTCGGCGGATGTGCGGTCCTCGGTGAACTATGCCATCGACTACGCGAACGCGACCTGCGGCGGAGGCACATCCACGCCGCGTTCGCTTGGCATGTCGCTGACTGCGGGCGAACGCGAACCCGCCCCGGCGCACCCTTTGGGCTTGCTGCGCGTGCAAAACAGTTTTGTCGTGAGCGCCCCGCGCTGGATTCAGCCGAGTGAGCAGGGTGTTGAGATTGGCGCGCTGGCCACTGGTGAGGGCGATATTACCGACGTCGGCGACGATGTCTCGGCCCGCCATGCCCATATCTGGTGCGATGCTCAAAATATCTGGCACGTCGAGGACTTGTCGTCCACCAACGGAACCGTGGTGGTAAACGGGGCCACGCGCGTTTGCATTCAGGTCGAGCCCGGCCGTTCCGCCCAGCTCAATCCCGGCGACGAGCTCAAGCTCGGCGAATCCACTACCTATGCCATCCTCTTCGGTGCCCTCTAGCCGGCAGTTAAGGACGTTCCTTTTCTGCCGGCACTTAGGGACACTCCTCGGCGCGCCAGAGCCGGTCGCCTGGGGATGGAGAGGCCATTTTGGCCCTTGGCGGTCAGTCGGGGCGAAACTAGAAGATCTTTCCGATTCGCGGCTGTTCATGCTTGTAGAGCATCTAAAACAATAGGATGTTATTCTGGAATATGCCGGGTGCGTGAACTTGCCTGTCTTAGCCTTAATAAGGTATAGGGGAGTTTGGCTCAGGGGTTCCGTGTTGTTCTTCAGCGCAGTATTGTGGGACAGATTTGCTGAGATTGGCGCCTTACACCGCAGAGCGCACGGAAGGCTCTCGATTTGTGTTCTGGCCCCAGAATACAGGGCCTGATACTTACCAACTGTGGCATGGATGTAACATCTGTAGAAATCAACCCTTTTGTTGTCGACCTTTGTAAGAAAAACACTGCCATCAACTCTTTGGATGACGAAACTAGGGTGCTTGAGGGGAGCCTTTACTCCCCTCTGAGAGATGACTCATGTTTTTCGCTTGTCGTTGTGAATCCTCCGTTACTGCCGATTCCGGATGAGATTCCTTATCCCTTCGTTTGAGATGGAGGACAATCGGGTCTGGATAAAACACTTCGTATTCTTAAGGGTGGCGATACGCATTTAGAGAAAAACGGTAAATACTGCTAATAGGGGTGACGACGATGGTGCAGGGGCGACCCGCGATGCTCTCATCAATACGTCGGATACTTGGGAAATCAGGTCTAGATGCATGTATGATGATGCTGTGTGGCTATTCAATTAATCCGCGTTCCGAATGGGTGCAGGGTATAGCTGCGACATCGTATGCTTTTGACCCGGCGCGATACTCAGTTATTTCTGAGGCGGTTGACGAAGTTTATACGCACTATGCCGCGCAAGGCGTTTCGGAAGTTTGCACATCTACGTTACGGGCTTAGGTTTCTTCAAGCGAGCAGGCCGGTTGCGTTATTTCGAGCGATTTTTCTAGTCTAGACGACAAAAGGCAAAGGATTTGATGGGTATAAAACGCGGACGTTTGTGGGCGGATGCTCAAATCTATTGTGGCAATCGGGCGGTTGAAAAAGATATTTTAACCGCCCGATTGCCAGGTTCGTCGGAGGAGATGTCCGATTCCGACTCTCTTGTAGGAAGAGCTTGAGATCGTATTGGCCCAAGGCAATCTTAAAGCAGTCTCATTGGCAAATCTTCGCTCCTGTTGTGTTGAGGTGTAAGGTATCAGTGATTGATGTTTTGTGGCGGGTAGATTGGGGCCTTCCTTGATTCGATGCGTTCTCTCGAGGTTCATCAGAGCAAAAGGGGCTTTCGTCTTCATTGCTATCACGGTGATTGGAACCGCTCTCTCCTATGCCATGCCATACGTGAACGGGAAATTCTTAGATTTTCTTCTCGGTAACCGCAGCGAAAGAGACGCCGTACTCTTCGCGCTCCTGGTTGCGTCAATAGGAGTTTTCTCCACCCTCTTTACTTATTTTGCAGGAACACTTTCCATTCGCATAACCACGAGACTTTCCTTTGATCTTCTCAGGGAGGCCGTCTTGCGTTTTGAAAGAGACGATTACTTGGTGAGTCGGACCATCGATCCAGCCTATACAACGCAACGGATTATTTCCGACTCCAGCGTGGTCTCATCCTTCGTTTTGGCGAATTTTATCAGTGCGCCGCTGTCCATTGTAGCCATTCCCATCGTATTGCTTATCATATGGTCAATTGATTCAACTCTCGCGGTGTTTTCCATCATTCTCCTCATCGTGTATTTCTGTGTAATTACTGGGTTGAGGAAACTTTTGTATAGGATCACGTATGAGAAGAAAGAGGCGGACAGCGCCTTTTACGCCGCAATTGCATCGCAGCTTAATCAGATTCTCAACATTCAACTGACATCTTCGTACGGCAAGAGCGAACAAGCGCTCGACGCTGGGTTTAAGAGCTATTTTCCCAAAGTTTTGCGCTCCGGAAAGCTATCATATTCTCTGACATCGCTCGATGGTCTTTTCGCAGCGTTGTTTCAAGCGGTGATACTTGTTGTTTCCGGAGTACGAATCATTAACGGAACTATGTCAATAGGCGAGTACACTATCATCGGTACATACTTCGCGGTTCTCTTTAAGACTTTGAAAAGTATGATGTCATTGTTCAAATCCTATCAAGATGCCAAAGCATCATGGGATAGGACGGCTATCGCGACGAGAGAAAAGGAGAGATCGGGGTGGAATCGGACCGATTTAGCTAAACTCGATGAAATAAATGACATTTCGGTATCTGATTTGGAATTCTCGGTTGCCCTTCCAGACGGATCTGTCCGAGAGGTCCTCGGCGGGTTTTCTTTCAAGTTTTCCGGTCCTGGTACATATTGCATAGTTGGGGAAAACGGAAGAGGCAAGACGTCACTTCTTTACTTGATGCTCGGGCTATACTCATCGAAAGGCAAAGTAAAATACAACGGCGTGCCAATCGAAGAATGCGACTTGGATTACATACGTGCGAGAGAGATATCGTGCTGCCCACAGTCGTGCTTCGCGCCGGACGAAACGGTGAAAGAGCTGTTAGAGTATTTCGACACGCCCTTTTCTTCCTATCACCGGGGTGTAGATGGCCTACTTTCGCTGGAAAACAGCGTGAAGGAGTTGCTCGGGAAACGTTGCTCCGCGCTTTCGGGCGGTGAGCTGCGCCGAGTGTACTTATGGTCGGCGATTTCACGCAAGTCGTCAGTTTTGGTACTCGACGAGCCCACGACTGGGTTAGACGCTGTAAGCCGCGCCGAGCTTGCGGCCTATGTTAAGCGCAACAAGCAAAGCCAGCTGATCATCGTTGTCTCTCACGATGACGAGATGGTCGGCGCGGTAGAAGGGGTAGTGGATTTAGGCAGCATGTACCAGGGTAAATGATGACAAGTGTAGTGCTACCCAACTGGCAGAGATAACAAAAAGGCGATGCAGATGCACGTAGCATTCAGGCGGTTCGGACTCGGTGCCTTCACGCCATCGCAACGCTTTCAGATATAGTTCTCGTTCTCTTACTAAAGGAAACTTTAGTCTACGTCATCTTGTCGAGACAGAGGTGAAGCGAAGTGTTGTCGCGACGTATCTTATTCCAGGTGGCTCAGTATCAGCGTGAGAATCGCACCAAAGTGTACTTACGATTCTCGTGTCCCACGGACAACATGAGCTGAGCATTGAGGTTCCACCCTTTGCTGCAACTACACGGGGTTGGACGGCAATGAATATGCCGGGCCGCATACCACGCGCAGCGGGGGTCCATGTCCCAGTATGTTGCCTACAGCAGCCTCGATGTCCACGCACACATCATCTCTGCCTTCGCGTTCAATCCATTTGCCGGAGAGTGCGAGGGTTGCCAGGCCGTAGAATTCGAGCCGAACAAATGAAATGCGGTATCAGCGCATAGGATTAAACTGACGATTGCTTTGCACTGAGAATACGCTTGGAAAGCCGCTATGGGTGGCGGCCCGGGTTAAATAGAGAAGCCCGTCCGATCACTTTCATGTGGCGAACGGTCGGGCTTCTTATTCCACTTGCCAATGCTCGGCTCATATTGGAAGAAAGCTACGCTAATGTTTGCGTGACACTCCTATTTTCTCCGAAGAAAGAGTCGGATAATGAAGAATAGAATTAAAAAAGGTGCCAGATATAACGCAAGTATAAAGGCTAATCCAACGAGACCTTGCAATAATGGCATAACTCCTCCCAGACACGAGATTTTGGTATTTGTTCCCATCTTATTCTGAATTGGACCAAATAGTTCCTAGCCACAAAACTACTCGTCAACTGGATCGCACCAATCTGCTGGCAAAACACAGCTTGATTCTTTATCGACATAGCACCAATCCGCAACAGGGCACTCGGCGATGTCGTAAAAATTGCATATATCAACTCCAAGACAACAAGGCTCAACGGGAGGATGTTCATTTGAACCAACAGGATGGATATGCTTCATAACAGCTCCTCACCTTAATCCAATTAGAGACTACGTTTGATCAATGCCACAGTGATCTACAACGCAGATGCTGCCGCCATCCATGTCATAGTCGCAGTAATCGTATGCACCACAGCCATCTGCTTTATCATAAACAGTACAGATGTCAGTAATGCCCAAGAGGCAGTCAAAAGACATCGGCTTCACGCCTGCCTCGTCGCCACTTCCTAGATTAATCGGATGAATATGCTTCACGACTACCTCCCTTTGAGTGCAGAAAAACCTCAATATTGTGTATAACAAACCAAGATGTCTAGTTCACCATATTTCTAGAATGGTTTCGGCGAACGTAGCAATAAGCTTCGCAGACGGTAATCAGAAGAACGAACACCTCCACAATGGTGACAGCAATGCGCTGAACCGCTTATTCCGATACAGTAGCTTCTCGTTGATTTTTCTCCTGCGAAGATGAGTGGCGGGAAATAAGGTCAAAAGCCATCTCGTAGCACATTTTTCTATATTCACATGATGCAGGGTGTAGACTCTTGGGCAAGTAGCCGTGCTCGTCTGCAGCCTCCCAGCTACAGCCCCCACCACAGAAAGACCGAGCCCAACAGTCCGTACAGTCAATTCTTTTTTCGACACCCTGACTCCAGTTTTCAATATACCTAGTTTCGTCAATTCCGGTGACGATGTTGCCCATTTTGAATCGCATCATCCCGACAAACCTGTGACAGGGGTATACGTCCCCTTCGGGAGTCACGGAAATAAAACGCCTGCCAGCCCCGCATCCGACAAAGGCGATCCTGTTGCTCATAATCAAATCAACTGCAGTTTTCAATGTTCTAAACAAGGGCTTTTCCCCTTGATCAATCTGTTTGAGATATTGATCCGCCAAATCTATTAGGCCCGCCCTGATTTTGTTTAATGAGTGTTCGTCGAGTTTGATATTCTCATCGAATGAGCTCACGGGCGAGAAGTAAATCCTTCTGAAGCCCATCTCTTTAAACTGAAGATAGTCTTCAACAAGGTTACAGTTATTATTTGTTAAGGTCGCTCTTGCGCCGAAGGGGAACGACTCGGAAAAACGACGAACGTTTTTGTCGATATCGGAGAAAGAGCCGCCTCCCGTCTTGTACGGGCGCGATGCATCGTGCTTGCATCCTGTACCATCGAGACTAATCAGAACAGAAAACCCGTGCTCCTTGAAAGAATTCACAGCAGTGTCATTCAAAAGCGTTCCGTTGGTCGTAATAGAATAGGTAAAGTTTCTATTGGGGTATATTCTTTTTGAATAGTCGACCGTTTTCCATATCAGCGGCTCGTTAATCATGGGTTCCCCACCAAAAAAGACGATCGCAAGCGTTTCGTTTTCCGATGAACTTGCGACGAGGTAGTCGACCGCCTTGAAGGCTATCTCGTCTGTCATCAGCAGAGGAGACGTTCCATAATCTCCTTTACCGGCAAAACAGTAACTACAACCAAGGTTGCATGCATGTGAAACGTGGAGTTCGATGGATCTAAGTTTTCGAGGCGTGTCTTTTGTTAAGAAAGTCCGCTCAGACAATCGTTGATACTCATCAATGTCGTCTTCAAGTTCTGCTATGGTCGTTTGGTCGTAGCCTTTCGCAGCAAGTGACTTTGTTAGCAACTTCGAGTTGACCGTTCTTCCCGATGCTTCAAATATGCGAAGCGCATCTTCTGATGCTTGGTCAACCTGAAAGCAATTGCGAGTGACCTCATCGAAGCAGTAACGACGATCACTTACTGAGAAAAAATGCATACGTTCCTCAATTTCATGCTGGACTGGCACTAACCTTGTTTATTGTTGCGCAGCTATAAAAAACCACCAGCGGGGATTCGGTGTGCGGCCCAATCGGACTCCCAAAAGGTTCTATTTGAGACTGGCAAGCTTTGTGTTGTTGGCACTTCGACAGCGCTCTTTATTCCAACATGGAGCCTCGCAGTTTGAGTCGACTTGCCTCTGGAAGGTCCGATCTTAACTTGATTTAGGATGAAAACAGATTACAGGCGCGCTCCTCTAGAAAGAAAGGAAACCAATCGCCGCCTTTCACCAGGAAAGTTTTTATAGCCCACCTCGAGCAAAATGAAAGATGCGAGAGCGATTGGGGAACAACGCGAATCTCCCCTTTTGGGTGGGAGCGAGCCTTCAGCCACCGGCGAACGACTCGCCCTGGTCAGAATCTGGAAGTGGTGCCGGGCCGCTTGGGCCTCCCCGGTGACTTCGTGGGGCTTACCTGCCTGACGTCGAGGAGTACATCCGCAAGATTCGTTCCCTATGCCGTTTGCTCTCACGCCCGCCTTAGTTCCAAGTCGGGCGAGCCGCCGCGCTCATGCGACCCGTGGCGGCGACACGTCGACGCCGCGCTCGCTGAGCACATCTTCGGTCGCGGGCGAGCACGAGGTCGCGCCGGCGCATCCGCTGGGACTGCTGTGCGTGCAAAACGGCTACGTGGTGAGCGCTCCGCGCTGGATTCAACCGAGCGAGGAGGGCGTCGAGATCGGCGCGCTGGCCACGGGGGAGGGCGACATCACCGACGTCGGCGACGATGTCTCGGCTCGCCATGCCCATATCTGGTGCGATGCTCAAAATGCCTGGCACGTCGAGGACCTGTCGTCAACCAACGGCACAGTGGTAGTAAACGGGGCCACGAGCGTCTGCACCCAGGTGGAGCCCGGCCGCTCCGCCCAGCTCAATCCCGGCGACGAACTCAAACTCGGCGAATCCACCACCTACGCCATCCTCCTCGGCGCCCTCTAGCCGGCAGACAGGGACGTTCCTTTTCTGCCGGCACCCCGGGACACTCCTTGGCACGCCGGGGCTGATCGCCTGGGGACGAAGGAATCATTTTGACCCTTGGCGGTCACCCGAGGTAAACCTTTACCGCCCACCTATATTTGCCGAAATATGGCTTGGCGGCGGGGTACAATAAACCCGCATGCGGATTTCCGTTGCGGGCGCTTCCCATCGCCGGGGCGTGCCCGGGAGCATCCGGTATGCGGCCTTTGCGGCGCCCGGTCATGTGCAAGACGGGCAGCTGGGCCTGTGGAGTGCGTGCAGCCCTCCTCGCCTCGGCATGCCTTCTCTCCACGCCATGTACCTGCTGCTCAGTCTGCCTGCCAGATGATTGGAAGCAACAGCGAAAATCCCATCACGCCAATATCCCGGCGATCGCCGGGGCCTGTATACCTATATGAGAGGAGAGGGGTATATGGCGCGTAAGTTTAAGTCTATGGACGGCAACGAGGCGGCCGCATATGTTTCGTATGCGTACACCGAGGTAGCGGGAATCTATCCCATTACGCCGTCCAGCCCGATGGCCGACCATGTCGACCAGTGGGCGGCCCAGGGTCGCAAGAACATCTTCGGCACCCCGGTCAAGGTCGTCGAGATGGAGTCCGAGGCGGGTGCAGCTGGTACTGTTCACGGTTCGCTGGGCGCCGGTGCTCTGACCACCACCTACACGGCTTCTCAGGGCCTGCTCCTGATGATCCCGAACATGTACAAGATCGCGGGCGAGCAGCTCCCGGGCGTCTTCCACGTCTCCGCGCGTTGCGTCGCTTCCCACGCCCTGAACATCTTTGGCGATCACTCCGACGTCATGGCTTGTCGTCAGACCGGCTTCGCCATGCTCGCTGAGGGCAACGTCCAGGAGGTCATGGACCTCTCGCCGGTGGCTCACCTTGCCGCCATCGAGGGCAAGACCCCGTTCCTTAACTTCTTCGACGGCTTCCGCACCAGCCACGAGATCCAGAAGGTCGCCATGTGGGACTACAAGGATCTGGCCGAGATGTGCGACATGGACGCCGTCCAGGCTTTCCGCGATCACGCGCTCAACCCTGAGCACCCGCACACCCGCGGTAGCCACGAGAACGGCGATATCTTCTTCCAGAACCGTGAGGCCTGCAACAAGGTCTACGACGAGCTTCCCGCCGTCGTCGAGGGCTACATGAAGAAGATCAACGAGAAGCTCGGCACCGATTACGGCCTGTTCAACTACTACGGCGCTCCCGATGCCGATCGCGTCGTCGTGTGCATGGGCTCCTTCTGCGACGTGCTTGAGGAAGTCATCGACTACCTCAACGCTCACGGCGAGAAGGTCGGCCTGGTCAAGGTTCGTCTGTTCCGTCCGTTCTCCATCAAGCACTTCGTCGACGTTCTCCCCGAGACCGTCCAGAAGATCGCCGTCATGGACCGTACCAAGGAGCCGGGTTCCATCGGCGAGCCGCTCTACCAGGACGTCGTCTCCGCTCTCTGCGAGGCCGGCAAGACGGGCATCAAGGTCGTCGGCGGCCGTTATGGCCTGGGCAGCAAGGACACGCCTCCCGCGTCCGCCTTTGCTGTCTTCGAGGAGCTCAAGAAGGACGAGCCCAAGCGCGAGTTCACCATCGGCATTGTCGATGACGTGACCAACCTGAGCCTGCCCGAGGCCGAGGATGCGCCCAACACCGCAGCCCCTGGCACCATCGAGTGCAAGTTCTGGGGTCTGGGTGGCGACGGTACCGTCGGCGCCAACAAGAACTCGATCAAGATCATCGGCGACCACACCGACAAGTACGTCCAGGCCTACTTCCAGTACGACTCCAAGAAGACCGGCGGCGTCACCGTCTCGCATCTGCGCTTTGGTGATTCCCCGATTCGTTCGCCGTACTACGTGACCAAGGCCGATTTTGTCGCCTGCCACAACCCCAGCTACATCGTTAAGGGCTTCAAGATGGTCCGCGACGTCAAGCCGGGCGGCACCTTCCTGGTCAACTGCCAGTGGAGCGACGAGGAGTTCGCCGAGCACATGCCCGCCGTGGCCAAGCGCTACATCGCGAACAACAACGTCAACGTCTACCTGATCGACGCTATCGACCTGGCCGCTAAGGTCGGCATGGGCAAGCGCACCAACACGGTGCTCCAGTCCGCCTTCTTCGCGCTGGCCAAGGTCCTGCCCGCCGAGGACGCCCTGCAGTACATGAAGGACGCGGCTACCAAGTCCTACATGAAGAAGGGCCAGGCTATCGTCGACGCCAACCACAAGGCCATCGATGCCGGCGCTACCGCTTTCCGTAAGTTCGAGGTTCCGGCCGACTGGGCTACCGCCGAGGACGCCGCTCCCGTCGAGCTCTCCGAGGAGACCAAGTCCGCCATCGCCCAGCAGGTCAAGAACCTGCTCGAGCCCATCGATCGCATGGATGGCGACAGCCTGCCCGTTTCCGCCTTTGTCGATTGCGCCGACGGCCAGTTTGAGCTGGGCGCCTCCGCATACGAGAAGCGCGGCGTCGCCGTGGTCGTTCCTCACTGGGACGAGACCAAGTGCATCCAGTGCAACCAGTGCGCCTATGTGTGCCCGCATGCCACCATCCGTCCGTTCGCGATGACCGAGGACGAAGCTGCCGCCGCGCCCGAGGCTACCCGCACGCTCGACGCCATGGGCCCCAAGGCCAAGGGCATGAAGTTCACCATGGCCGTGTCCCCGCTCGACTGCATGGGCTGCACCAACTGCGTCAAGGTCTGCCCCAAGGGCGCCCTCGAGATGGTTCCCACCGAGCAGGAGATGGACCAGCAGCCCGTTTGGGACTACATGGTCGAGAACGTCTCCGAGAAGAAGGAGCTCATCGCGGCCAACGTCAAGGGCAGCCAGTTTAAGCAGCCCTACCTGGAGTTCTCTGGCTCCTGCGCCGGCTGCGCCGAGACCGCCTATGCACGTCTGGTGACCCAGGTCGCCGGCGACCGCATGTTCATCTCCAACGCCACCGGCTGCTCCTCCATTTGGGGCAACCCCGCTGCCACCGCTCCTTACTGCAAGGACAAGGACGGCCACGGCCCGGCGTGGAACAACTCCCTGTTCGAGGACAATGCCGAGCACGGTCTGGGCATGGCCGTGGGCTATGAGGCTGTTCAGCACAAGCTGATTGCCGCTACCCAGGACATCATCGCCGCCGATGGTCCGTCCGACGAGCTCAAGGCTGCCGGCCAGGCTTGGATTGACTCCGTCAACGACGCCGAGGCCTCCAAGACCGCTGCCGCTGCCTACGTTGCCGAGCTCGAGAAGTGCGGCTGCGACGCTTCCAAGGCGATCCTCGCCGACAAGGCTTACCTCACCAAGAAGTCCTTCTGGATCTTCGGCGGCGACGGCTGGGCCTACGACATCGGCTTCGGTGGCCTGGACCACGTCCTGGCTTCCGGCCACAACGTCAACGTCTTCGTCTTCGACACCGAGGTTTACTCCAACACCGGTGGTCAGGCCTCCAAGGCCTCGAACTTGGGCCAGGTCGCTCAGTTCGCCGCCGCCGGTAAGGTGACCAAGAAGAAGTCTCTGGCCGAGATTGCCATGAGCTACGGCTACGTCTACGTGGCACAGGTTGCCATGGGCGCCAACCCGGCTCAGACCCTCAAGGCCATCCACGAGGCCGAGGCCTACGACGGCCCGTCCCTCATCATCGGCTACAGCCCCTGCGAGATGCACTCCATCAAGAAGGGCGGCATGCAGAACTGCCAGGCCGAGATGAAGAAGGCTGTCGAGTGCGGTTACTGGAACCTCTTCCGCTTCAACCCCGAGGCTGCTGCCGGCAAGAAGTTCTCGCTCGATTCCAAGGAGCCCGCGGGCGGTTATCAGGAGTTCCTGATGAACGAGGCCCGTTACGCTTCGCTGACGCGTTCCTTCCCCGAGCGCGCCGAGGAGCTCTTCAAGGAGAACGAGCAGGCCGCTATGGATCGCTATCAGCACCTGCTGAAGCTCAAGACGGTGTACAACGAGGCTTAGGTCTCCCACCGCAGGATCTGAGGGCTGACCTTCGCGGACGTCCTCGGACATGAAAGAACCCCCGCTGCGCACTACGTGAACTGCCTCCCATTTCTTGGACACAAGAAATGGGAGGCTTTTTTATGGCTGGAAACGCTTTGTACGACGTCGGGATGAGACTGCGAGCGGCAGAGCTGCACGACGGGGGGCACGGCCGCACGGCGATCGCGGCCCTTCTCGGGATGCCGGAGGAAACCGTGAGAGAATGGCTGTGCACCTACAGGTCTGCTGGTATCGAGGTTCTGGCCATGATGGGAAAGAAGCACACCGCCTATTCGTTCGAGACGAAGCTGGCCGCCGTCAGGGCGGTCGTCGACGATGGCATGACGAAGCCCGAGGCCATGGAGAAGTTCGGGATAGCCTCGCCAAGCCCTTTCAAGAAATGGCTGAAGGCGTACAGGGAGGAGGGCCCGGAGGCGCTCAGGCCAAAGCCCAGGGGGAGGCCGAGGGGGTCCGGCTCCCCGTCCGGGGAGACGACGCGCGAGCAGGAGCTCGAGCGCAGGATCAAGAGGCTCGAGGCGGAGAACGCCTACCTAAAAAAATCGATCGCCCTGAAGGCGGAGAAACGCTCTCGAACGGCGAGAAGGCCGCGGTCGTGAGCGGGCTTTCAGGGCAATACCCCCTCGCCGACCTGCTCGAGTGCGCCGGCCTGGCGAGGTCGAGCTACTACTACGCGCTGTCGCACCCGAAGGCTCCCACCAGGCCCGAGCTCTGGGAGGCCGCCGCCGAGATATTCTCGCGCACCGCCAACGGGTGCGGCCACAGGCAGATCGCCATGTGCCTGCGCGCCGAGCAGGGCGTGCGCATAGCCGACAAGACGACGCTGAAGATGATGCGCGAGATGGGCATCAGCTGCGGGATCCGCCGCGAGACCGACTACCACAGGTACAACTCGTACAGGGGCAAGGTCGGAAAGACCTTCGAGAACGTCATCGGCAGGGACTTCGCCGCCGACGGGCCGTGGGAGAAGATGGGCACCGACGTCACCGAGTTCAAGCAGCCCTGGGGCAAGGCCTACTTCGCGCCGGTCTACGATTTCGGCAGCAAGGAGATCGTCGCCTGGTCCACGTCGCTGCATCCCAACATGGCCCAGCAGCACGAGCTGCTCGACCAGCTCGTGTCCAAGATGCCCGAGGGCTCCAGGCCGGTCCTGCACTCGGACATGGGCTGGCAGTACCAGCAGGCCGGGTGGTGCAAGCGGCTGGAGGAGGCCGGCGTGGTGCAGAGCATGTCCCGGAAGGGCAACTGCATCGACAACGGCGCGACGGAGCAGGTGTTCGGCCATATGAAGGACGAGTTCTTTCGCGGAAGAAAATGGCCTTGCTTCGAAGACTTCAAGAGAGACCTGGACGAATACATCATCCATTGGAACACGAGAAGGAGGCAGGTTAAACTGAAGGGACTGACCCCGGAGGAATTCCGGAATCAGTCCCTATGTGCGGCGTAGGCCGCTTATTAGCCCGTCCAAGAATTGGGGCGCAGTTCAGTGTGCAGCGGGGGTTCTTTCATGTCCGAGGACGTCCGCGAAGGTCAGCCCTCAGATCCTGCTACGACTACGTCCTCGGATTGTGGGGCTGAATGAAGGACGTGGCTGTGGGGGTGCCTTGTCCCGGTCGCTGTTTCGCGGCGTGGCCGCGAAACCACGCGCCACTTTGGGCATGGAGGGCTAGCTGATTGTGGCCTTCTGCTGCCCCAGTGCTGTTTCGCGCTTTGCGCGAAACATCGCAGCACTTTGGGCATAGTGGGGGAGTTGGTTGTCGCTGCCTTCTATCCCCTTGCTGTTTCGCGCCTTTGGCGCGAAAGGCGCAGTACTTTGGGCGTGGGGGCTGGCTTGCGGACTCAGATGACCTAGAGAGATATGGGTGCAAACGAGAAATCGTTGTTGGGGTCGTCCTTTTCCATAAACTCATCGAGACAGAATGTCATATAGATTGGAACGTAAAGGATCTTGCCCTCTTTGCAAAGGTTTTCGTGGCTCAGCACAACGGCCTCGGGAATTTTGTACTCGCCCACACTCATCAAACGGTCGAGGGCTGCATGTGCTCGAACTTTCTTGCCCGATTTGACTTCGATTGGGACAACATGCCCGCGGGCACCTTCGATTACAAAGTCGACTTCACCGACCTCACGCGTTTGGTAGTACCACGTATCTGCTCCGAGGGCAACGAGTTCCTGTGCGACCACGTTCTCATAGAGGCCGCCGAGGTTGGGGGTTTTCATGTCAAGGTAGACGGCGCGTGCCGTGCTGCCGGGATACCGCGATGCGAGCATACCTGTATCGGACTCGTATAGTTTAAAGGCCGTCGTTTTCTCCGTCCTCTTGAGAGGACTTCGTGCCTCCGTCACCTGGGGGACCATCAATCCAACGCCTGCGTTCACCAGCCATAGGAAATCCTGCTCGTATTTTTGAAGACGAGCTCCCTCGCCTAGAGACGAGACGATAAAGCGATGGGACTCCGCCTCAAGCTGAACGGGAATTTGCTCGAAAATGGAGCGAACGTTAAACGCTCGAGTCGATGCATATTTAGAGATATCGCTTTTGTACTGATCGACTAGCTGAATTTGAAGCTCACGCGTTCTCACGAGCGAATAGCCCGAATCGATATAGTTCTGAACGACCTCCGGCATGCCGCCGCAAACGATATAAGCTCTAAAGTTTTTGAGCATCACCTCATGAATATAGTTTTCGACGGGACGCCTCTCGACAAGGCAGCTGCGGATGTCTGCAAGCACATTCTCGCTGATGCTGTTTGCCCAACAAAACTCTTCAAAATCCATTGGCCGCATAACAATGTGCTCGACATACCCCACCGGGAAAGAAGAGATCCCCTTAAACTCAGTCCCAAGCATAGACCCCGAGAAGACATAGCTAAAGCGCCCGTCCTCGACCAACGCCTTCATGAGCGTGACGATCTGCGGATACTCCTGTATTTCATCGACAAAGATAAGCGTATCTCCCTCAACAAGCGGTGCATCCGCAAGAAGGGCCACGCGGTTGATAAAGTCAACGGCGTTCTTAGCGCCAATGAGCACATCTCTTGCCTCGGCATCGAGCAGCAAATTGGCCTCAAAATACGACGCGTAGTTGTCTTTACCAAACGCTCGAATCGCATAGCTCTTGCCAATCTGACGCGCACCAGTAACAAGCAACGCTTTATTGGAGTTGTTCTTCCAGCTCAAAAGCCTGTCAGTGACCTTACGGCGTAGCATAAAACCCCTCAATGACAAAAATTGGCAAATAGATTTGCCCCTAATCATACAAAAATTGGCAGATAGGAATGACCCAAATCATACAAAAATTGGCAGATAGCAAAGATTCGCTTAGGTCCCAGAGCCATCGAGCCGGCGCGGTGCCATGCAAAAAGACTGGGGACGCCGCTGATGTTCTCGATTGCCTGGGCGCGCAGGAGCGAGAGGGCGTCGACGGCGTTCATGCAGTACCCGACGGTAAAGTTCCATACTGCGAACTCACAATCGCTTGCCGCAAAGTGAAGCGCGTTCGGCTATCCCTTTTGTTGGATGAAAAGCCCCGTGTTATTGCAGGGGTGCATACTTGTCTTGCAAGTGCATAGAATCTCGTATAGTGCGAGTAAATAATTGCAGTGTCCGTTATGTGTTTAGCAAAGATATAGTTTGCATAATCTGGCCCAATCACTGCTCTAATTAAATAAAGTCGCACGTAGATGACGTAAACATGTGTGAGCTGGGCTTCTTTACGCTGAGCGGGTAAAAACGACCGTTCACCGTTAAACTATTTTCAAAATGAATAAAATGAGCGATAAAGAGAATATAAACCTTAATAAACTCGCGTATTGCACGGACGCGGGTTATTAATGGGTTGTAGGCCTTTTACAGAAAGGATTCCAGCAATGTCTAAGCCTCTTGGCAAGCCCGACCGCATCGTCGTCGCCCTCGGCGGCAACGCCCTCGGCAACAACCCCGTCGAGCAGATCGAGGCCGTGAGCAACACCGCCCACGCGCTCCTCGGCCTCATCGAGCAGGGCAACGAGATCATCATCACCCACGGCAACGGCCCGCAGGTCGGCATGATCCAGAACGCCTTCGCCGCTGCCCACGACGCCATCGGTACCCCCGAGATGCCGCTGCCCGAGTGCGGCGCCATGTCCCAGGGCTACATCGGCTATCACCTGCAGCAGGGCATCGGCCGCGAGATGCACAAGCGCTATAAGCGTTGGCACGCCGCCACCGTCGTCACCCAGATCGAGTGCGACCCGGACGATCCCGCGTTCAAGAACCCGACCAAGCCGATCGGCCCCTTCTACACCGAGGAGCAGGCCAAGGAGTTCATGGCCGAGGATCCCTCCAAGGTCTTCGTCGAGGACTCCGGCCGCGGCTGGCGTCGCGTCGTCGCCTCCCCCGATCCCAAGAAGATCGTCGAGGCTGACTCCATCCTCAACCTGCTCGACAACGAGTTCATCGTCATCGCCTGCGGTGGCGGCGGCATCCCCGTCGTCCGCGACTACGAGAACAAGGGCTGCTACAAGGGCGTTCCCGCCGTCATCGACAAGGACCTGGGCGGCGAGCTGCTGGCCGAGGACTGCGACGCCGACGTCCTGTTCCTGCTGACCGCCGTTGAGCATGTCGCCATCAACTTCGGCAAGCCCAACCAGGAGGAGCTCGAGGACCTCACCGCCGACGAGGCCGAGCGCCTGGCCGACGAGGGCCAGTTCGGCAAGGGCTCCATGGAGCCCAAGGTCCGCGCCGCCATCAAGTTCGCCCGCTCCCGCAAGGGCCGCACCTGCATCATCGGCGCCCTGGACAAGGCCGCCGAGACCATGGCCGGCCTCTCCGGTACCCGCATCCACGAGTAGTCCCTGCTCTGTTGCCTCTCCCGTGGGCGCCAGGCAAAGCGCCCACAAACTAGCCTCTCTTCATGAGCCCCGCAGTCCGCTCCGACTGCGGGGCTTTTGCTATTCACCTAGTCATTGGGGACAAACCCGGCACTTGGGGACGGTCCTTTCCTGCCGGCAGCTTGGGACAGTCCTTAATAGTCATTGGGGACGTTCTTAAACGACTAGTCAAACAAGAACGTCCCCAATGACTACTCATTTAAGTCTGTCCCCAATGACTGCACAATGGCTGGGAAGGCGCATCCCACACCGACGCATTGCCTTCGGGCCCTTTCCCCAGGCTCTCCATAGCTCAGCTGGACTCCCCGCAACCTGTTCCGAGTTGGCGGAACGAGCGCGACGTGGAGTGTCATTCTTTACCGCGTTAGACTAGACGCAGGGAAAGGAGGAGGACATGGATGCTCGCGTCAAGCAGCTTGTAAATATGATCGAGGACGCTCAGCCTGTCGCTGTCGCGGTACTTGCCAAGCGTCTCGAGGTAAGCGAGCGCGCCGTGAGAAACTATATCCATCGCGCAAACGACAACCTTGCAGGGGTTGCACGCATCGTTGGCAGCAAGGGGCAGTATCGTATCGATGTTGCACGTGCAGATGAGCTTGCTCGCTTGCTAGACGGTGCGGCTCTGGCCCATCCGGGCATTCCTGATACGCGCGACGGCCGTGTGTCCTTCCTTCTTAACGACCTCCTCATGCGGTCCCAGTGGGTGACGATTGAGGAGTATGCGGATTTACTCTACGTTTCGGCGCGGACTCTGTCCAATGACATGCGTCTGGTAGAGCAGAAACTCGCCCAATTTGACTTAACGCTTGAAAAGCGCCCACGCTACGGAATCCGCGTTGCGGGCGGGGAGTCGCAACGGCGCCTGTGCCTGGCCTCGCTGGTGAGGCCCGTGTTGCCCGACACCGACGATGCAAAGCTCGCCGAGCACCTGCGGTCCATCGCCGCATGTGTGGACGATGCTCTGACGGCCTCGCCCGTCACGGTGAGCTCGCTGGCATCCCGCAATCTCATCATGCATCTTTACATCGCTCTTGGCCGCATCGAGCAGGGCTGCTATGTCCCAGCTGCAGAATCGGACGTTCAAAAACTGGAGGGAACGCGCGAATACGCCGCGGCTTTCCAGATTGCCGCAAACATCAAGGATGCCCTGGGCGTGAGCATGCCCCGAGAAGAGGTTGCCTTTATCGCAATCCATTTGCTCGGCAGGGGCACGGGCGTGCCCGAGAAGGGCTCTGCCGTTATCTCGGACGAGATGTGGGAGATTGCTTCCGAGATGGTACGTACGGTCAACGATGAGTTTAGGTTTGACTTTAGCAGCGATCTTGAACTTCGCATGAACCTTGCTCGGCATATTGGCCCTCTGGGTTATCGCCTTGAATATCACATGCATATGGATAACCCCATGCTGCCCGATATCAAGACGAGGTTTCCGTTGGCCTATTCGATGGCGGCCGGCACCTCGCAGGTACTCGAGCGTCATTTTGGCAGCCAGCCCTCTGATGAAGAGCTCGGCTACATCGCCATGGCATTTGCCCTGGCCCTCGAGCAGCAAGCCGACCAGCCGCGTCGCAAGCGCATCCTGATCGTGTGCGCCTCGGGAGCGGGAAGCGCCCGTATGCTCGAGCACCAGTACCGCAAGCAGTTTGGCATGTATATCGATTCGATTGAGACATGCGATGTCGCCCGCGTGGGAACGTTCGATTTTTCGCACATCGACTACGTGTTCACAACGGTGCCGCTCAACGTCAAGTTGCCCGTGCCCGTCCGCGAGGCCGATTTCTTCTTGGAGACGAGCGATGTCAACGCTATCCGCAAGGTGCTGAGCGACGACACTGCGCAATCGGACTCCGTGAGCTCTTTCTTTAGCCGTGCCCTGTTCTTCAACCGCGTTGAGGCGTCGTCGAAGCAGGCCGTTCTCCGATATCTCTCCGAGCGCGCCGTCGAGAGCGGCCGTGTCGATGCCCAGTTTGCCCAAGAGGTTGCCGAGCGCGAGAGCGCGAGTGCCACCTCGTTTGGCAATGGGGTGGCCATGCCCCATGGGATGCATCCTTTGAGCGCCGAGGCCTTTGTTACCGTGGGCCTGCTCGAACATCCCATTCTTTGGGACGAATACGGCCATGAGGTCGATATCGTCTTTATGGTGTCGTTTGCCCGGTCGGGCGGCGATGAGGCGCGGATCTTGAGCTCGCTGCTCGCTGAGATCTTTATGGACCGCCAGGGGGTCGAGCGCTTACGCGAGCGCCGGTCCTGGCATGAGCTGATGGCGCTTGTGCAAGCGCATACGGCTTAAGACTTCTTTTGTCGATGACCCTGTCAGTCTACCTGCAATAAACCTCGAGGATTGCGGGCGGGAGATAGGTGTTTCGAATATTCAAGTACAAACCAGACATCACGGGAGAGGAGACCGTTATGGACGATCAGGGAACCGAGATGGTTTCGTTTCAGCTGGTCGCTGCAGCGGGAGAGGCACGCAGCCTTGCCTTCGAAGCCCTTGAAAAGGCAAAAGCGGGGGATTTTGACGTCGCCGCCAAACTCATGAAGCAGTCAAAGGATGCGGGAATCAAGGCTCACCACATCCAAACGCAGCTGCTTTCGACTGAGGCAGCGGGCGAGCATCTGTCGGTGGATGTGTTGCTGGTCCATGCTCAGGACCACCTCATGTGCTCCATGCTTGCTCAGGAGCTCGTGCAGGAGCTGATCTGCCTATATGAGCGCACTGCAGCCAAGAACGCCTAGCGGCGTGCGGTGACTATCCAACCAATCAATGCGAAGGGAATCCCTTATGAAGATCCTTCTTGTTTGCGCAGCTGGTCTGTCTACAAGCATTCTGATGAAGAAACTCGAGAAATATGCGGAGCAAAACGGCATCGAGCTCGATATCGATGCGGTGGGTATCGGCGAGTATCAGGAGACGTGCGCCAATTATGACGTGCTGCTCTTGGGGCCGCAGGTGTCCTACCAGCTCAACACCGTCAAGCAGGGGAGCGGTAAGCCGACCGCGGTCATCCCCGCACAGGACTACGGCATGGGCAACGCCGCCAACGTGCTGGCACTCGCCCAGTCGCTGTTGGGTTAGGAGGCAACCATGGAGAAGTTCATGACCCTGCTTCAGGAAAAACTGACCCCTATCGCCAATTTCTGCGGCACCGAGCGCCACTTTGCCTCCATGCAAAAGGGCTTTATGAGCGCGATCAGCTTCATCTTGGTATCTGCCGTCTTTATGATCCTCGCCAACCCGCCGGTCACGGCCGACCTGGTGGCGCAGGGCGGGTTCTGGTCCGTCTTTGGCCCTTGGCTCGATTTTGCGACGGCCAATAAGCTCACGCTGCTCATCCCCTTCAATATGACGATGGGCATACTGTCGGTGATCGTGACGTTCGCAATCGCCTATAACCTGGCGGGCACCTACAAGATGCCCAAGCTTAACGCCGGCATGACCTCGCTGGTGATGTTCCTGATCGCCGCGGCGCCGTCGTCCTACTACCAGCTTGCTGACGAGTCCGTGCTCCAGGCGGTCCCCTGCACCTATCTGGGTGCGCAGGGCCTGTTTACCGCCATCATCGTTGCCTTGGTCTCCGTCGAGGTCACGCGCTTCTGCCAGACCAAGGGCATCACCATCAAGATGCCCGATGGCGTGCCGCCGTTTTTGTCCGAAACCTTTGGCGCCATCGTACCTATGCTCGCCAACATCCTCATCTTCTTTGGCGGCAACCTGCTGATCCAGATGATCGATCCCGCGCTGTCCATCCCCTCGGTTATCGAGAAGCTGCTCGCTGCCCCGCTTTCCGTCGCAGTTGACTCTGTGCCCGGCGCACTGCTTATCTGCTTCATGACGCTGCTGTTTTGGTGCTTTGGCGTCCACGGCAACATGATCGTAATGCCCATCACCGCCCCGGTCTCGCTTGCCGCCTTTGCCGCCAACGCCTCGCTCTATGCTGCCGGGCAGCCGCTTGAGTTCCACCCGGTGCTCATGTCGTTGGCCATCAACCTCATCGGCGGCACGGGTAATACGTTCTCTTTTGTGGCGCTCTGCGCGTTTAGGGCAAAGTCGCAGCAGCTCAAGGCATTTGGCAGGGCATCGATCGTGCCGAGCTTCTTCCGTATCTCCGAGCCCGCGATCTTCGGCGCGCCCATCATCTTCAACCCGATCCTCATGATTCCGTTTGTGCTAGGCGGCATGATCTCGGCCCTGCTGTATTGGGGTGCGGTCTCACTGGGTCTTGTCTCTAACTTCTACATCTTGGTGAGCGGCACGTTCCCCATCTTCGTTCAGGGCTTTGTCCAGTGCCTCGACCCGCGCATCTGGGTGTTTACGATCGTTTTGATCGTGGTCATGGCTGTGGTCTGGTACCCGTTCTTTAAGGTGTACGATAACCAGCTCCTGGCTCAGGAGCAGGAGAACGCCGCGGCAGCTTCTGCCGAGGATGCTGAGTAGCATGAGTTACTTTGACAGAACGTCTGCCGCCGGTATGCCCGAGGGCTTTTTGTGGGGTGGTGCCCTCGCCGCCAACCAGGCCGAAGGGGGCTGGAACGAGGGCGGCCGCGGCATGTCGCACTCCGACCTGATCCCACAGGGTTCCGACCGCTGGGATGTAATGTTTGGCAGGCAAAAGCCCGTGGACGATCCGGACAGGCTGTATCCATGCCGCTGGGGCAACGACTTCTTCCATCATTGGCACGAGGATGTCGAGCTCTTTGCCGAGATGGGCTTTAAGTGCCTGCGTCTTTCAATTTGCTGGAGCCGTATTTTTCCCACAGGGATGGAGACCGAGCCCAACGGCGAGGGCTTGGAGTTTTACCGTCAGGTATTCGAGGCGCTGCGCGAGCATGGAATCGAGCCGCTTGTGACGCTGTCGCACTACGACTATCCGTTGGCTCTGGTCGAGCGCTATGGTGGCTGGCAAAGCCGAGAGATGATCGAGCGGTATGCGCACTACGTCGAGACCGTCGGACGCGCGTACCAGGGCCTCGTGCGTTATTGGCTTACGTTCAACGAGATCAACAGCGTGGCGCTGTCCTATCTCAACGCGGGTGTCACGCTCGAGGATGAGCGTGACCGTGCAGCCGTGACCGCGGCGTTCTCGCACCATATGTTTATGGCGAGCGCTCGCGCTGTCGAGATTCTGCACAAGATCGATCCCGCAAACAAGGTGGGTTGCATGGTCGCTGCCGGTGCGACCTATCCGTACCGTTGTGCGCCCGAGGACGTATGGCTTGCGTATGAGGAGGACCGCGGCCGCTACTTCTACACAGACGTGATGGCTGCGGGCGCCTATCCTGCTTGGAAGCTGCGTGCACTCGAGAAAGAGGGTGTTCACGTGCCCTTTGAGCCGGGCGATACGGAGTATCTGGCAGAGCATACGGTCGACTTCATCTCGTTCTCGTACTATTGCTCGCGCTTGGTGTGCGCCGATGATCAGGTGATCGCCGAGAAGGCGGAGGGCAACGTGTTCCCGACGTTGCGCAATCCGTACCTCAAGGATAAAGAGACTGCCTGGAAGTGGCAGATCGATGCGCTGGGTTTGCGCGTGACGCTTGCCGGCTACCACGATCGTTACCATCTTCCGCTCTTTATCGCCGAGAACGGTGTGGGCGGACTCGATGCGCTGGAAGACGGCAAAGTCCACGATGCGTATCATATTGATTACCTGCGAAGGCATATTCTTGCGCTGCGCGATGCAATTGTCGAGGACGGTGTTGACCTGATGGGATACACGCCGTGGGGCTGTATCGATTTGGTGTCGGCCTCGACGGGGCAGATGAAGAAGCGCTATGGCTTTGTTTATGTTGATGCCGATGATATGGGCAAAGGCACGTTCGATCGCTACCGAAAGGACAGCTTCTGCTGGTACCAAAAGGTCATTGCATCAAATGGCGAGGACTTGAGTTAACTCTTGCAGGTCTGTTGCCCCCGCGGTCCGCTTCGGCCGCGGGGGCTTTTGCTATTTACCTAGTCCCCGATGAGACCCTCATTCTGTGGGTAGTCGTTGGGGACGTTCTTAAACGACTACTCATTTAAGTCTGTCCCCAATGACTGCGGAAACCCGGCACTTGGGGACGTTCCTTTCCTGCCGGCAGCTTGGGATAGTCCTTAAAGCCCGCATCGATCAACTGCGGAAAGCGCATTCCAGAATGAGCTTCCAACATGGGACGCGGTTTCCCTTGAGGGCCTCAACCGGAAAATGCATCCCGGAATGTTGCCGGAAAGTGGAACGTAGTTTCCCAAACGGGCCGCTAACGGAAAGTGCATCCCGCTATTGAGCTCCAAAATGGGATGCGCTTTCCGTGTCGGCAGTTCCTGGCAGCCTGGGGCTACTCATTTAAGTCTGTCCCCAATGAGTGCAATGAGTGCCCAATGACTAGTAGTAGGCCCACATGGCTTCGATTTCGTTGAGGACTTCTACGACACCCCAGCGACGGGCGCTGCGGCTGGCCGAGTTGGGGTCGTAGACTCCCACTTGATCGGCATCGTCGATGCCCCAGAGCACGATATAGTGTCCAACACTGGTAAAGGTGCCGGGACGAACCGATGCGATAATGGGCGCACCCGAGCGCAGCGCCTGGGTGATAGAGCTGCGATCGATATGGAGCTCCGTTGCGTTAAGGCCCAGCTGCCATGCGCCGCGCGTCATAAATGACCATTCGGTGGCGCCGGTGGGGGCATAGTTGCCTGCCTCGGAAAGCGCGCACATATCGACGGGAGTCATATCGGTGCGTCCCGTCTTAAAGATATAGACCATGGTGAGGCACGTAGGCCCGCAAGCATTTTGGCGGATGGTACCGCCGGCGTAAGGCAGCTCCGACCATGCAGGGTCGATCTGATAGATATGGGGCATCGTGCCGGCTTGCCATTGCGAGCGCGGGGTCGAAAAGGCGAAAGAATAACCGGGCGCGACGGGGGCCTTGAGCAGCTTGTCCTCGGCGGTGGGCTCGAGACCGGCCGAGCCGTGGGACATACAGGAGCTCATAAGCACAAAGACCAGACAGATGAGGATAGAGCACAGTGCGAGGCAAAGCCGACGAGCCGGCAGGGCGGGGGCATTCACGTACGATGTCGAGCGGTAGGGCTTGCCGTCGCGTCCGCCTTGGGGATGCGAAAAGAAGCGGTTGATATGGCTGCCGGGCTGACGTGCGCCGTTGCGGCGCAGTTGCGGAACCTCGGCTTGGCGCTGTCGAGTGCGCGCGCCCAAGCGGCTATCTTGCTGTGCGCTTGTGCCCGTGCTCGGACGGCCACTCTGCCGTGTTCTGTTTGTCTGCTGCCGAGACGAAGGCCTGGGTTGCTCTTGAGGGCGTTGCGGATTGCTGCTCGTGGCACTTCTGGGCGTCGGCGTGGTGCGGCCAGCAAGGCGAACGCTTTGTCGCCGTTGATCACCGTCGTTGTATCCGTATGCCATTCGTACCGCCTTGTCTCATGTATAACCTGTCTATCCTACAAAAAAGATGTGCAACAAATGGGTCCGCGCGTCAAAAGCTCGGTAAACGGTACGAAAGGCGCAAAACACACGGCCTCAAAAACATCTCTATATGCGTCCGATGAGCGTACGCCCGTCGGACGGGCGACAACAATGAGCGGCAAACCGTGCCGTTCGTCCCAAAAACGGCGCCGCTCGTTTTGCAGTTCTGCCTTCGGTCGAGCCACAAGCGGCGCTGCTGTGCCAAGGCCGTATTGTAAAGCCACGAAATAAAAGCGCGCGGCAAAACAGACCGCGCAAGGGGTGACGCCAAAGAGGCGTCAATAAGGAAAGGAGGGGAACAATGGCGGACAAGAACGCAGAAGTTGCAGTCGAAGGTAACGGCGGCATGAAGAAAACGCTTTCGCTCTGGAACTTCTTCACCATCGGTTTCGGTGCCATCATCGGAACTGGCTGGGTTCTGCAGGTCGGCGACTGGATGGTCGTGGGCGGCGGTCCCGTTCCCGCTATGATCGCATTCCTCTTGGGTGCAATCTTTCTCGTGCCCGTCGGAGCTGTTTTCGGTGAGCTCACGGCTGCTATCCCCATCTCGGGCGGCATCGTCGAGTATGTCGATCGTAGCTTTGGCCGTACGCTGAGCTATATCACCGGTTGGCTCCTGGCCCTGGGCAACGGCATCCTGTGCCCGTGGGAGGCAATCGCTATCTCGACCCTCGTGTCCGAGATGTTCGGCAGCCTGCCCGGTCTTGAGTGGCTGCGTGCCGTCAAGCTCTATACCATCCTGGGCGCCGACGTTTACCTGTTCCCGACGCTGATCGCGCTCGGCTTTGCAGTCTACGTCATCTTCCTCAACTTCCGCGGTGCCAGCTCGGCCGCCAAGCTCCAGGCCTTCCTGACCAAGGCCCTGCTCTGCGGCATGCTGCTCGCCATGGGCGTCTCGCTGTTCACCGGTTCGCCGGAACACGCCATGCCCGTGTTCTCCCAGGTCACCGGCGCTGGTGGCGGCAAGCCCGCTACCGAGGGCACCAGCCTGTTCGCCGGCATCGTGTCGGTCCTGGTTCTGACCCCGTTCTTCTACGCCGGTTTCGACACCATTCCTCAGCAGGCTGAGGAAGCAGCCGAGGGCCTCAACTGGAACAAGTTCGGCAAGATCATCTCCCTGGCCCTGTTGGCCGCCGGCGGTTTCTACATGGTCTGCATCTACTCGTTCGGCACCATCCTCGACTGGCATGAGTTTGTTAAGAGCCCGGTTCCCGCGCTTGCCTGCCTCAAGGGCATCAACATGCTCCTGTACCTGGCCATGCTCGTCATTGCCACGCTTGGACCCATGGGCCCGATGAACTCCTTCTACGGCGCCACGAGCCGCATCATGCTCGCCATGGGCCGTAAGGGCCAGCTGCCCGAGAAATTCGCCGAGGTCGATCCCAAGTCCGGCGCCCCCAAGCTCGCCTGCGTCGTTCTGGGCGTCATCACCGTCATCGGTCCGTTCCTGGGCAAGAACATGCTCATTCCTCTGACCAATGTGTCGGCTCTCGCCTTCATCTTCTCCTGCGGCATGGTCGCCCTCGCCTGCCTGCGCATACGCTTCACCGAGCCCGACCTGCCTCGTCCCTACGAGGTGCCCGGCGGCAAGTTTGGCATCAGCCTCGCTGTTGCTGCCTGCGCCGTCATCATCGGCCTGCTCGTGGTCCCGTTCTCTCCCGCCTCCCTCAACATGGTGGAGTGGAGCATCGTGATCGGCTGGCTGGCCGTTGGCCTGGCCCTCATGGCCTTCACCAATTCCCGCAAAAAATAACGCCTAGCCGGGGCGGATCGGGTGCGCGGACCCCTCTCTTCCGCGCACCGAACCCGGCACCACTTGGGTAGCTTTGTGAGGCCATAACCCAACATGGCCTCGCCCACTATATGGATCCATAAGGAGGAACCATGTCCACTAAGTACGCAATCGTTGGCGGCAAGCTCATCGACGGTACCGGTGCCGAGCCGGTCGAGAACTCCCTCGTTCTCGTCGACGACAACGGCAAGATCGAGTATGCCGGTGCTATGCAGGACCTTCCCGAGGGCGTTGAGGTTATCGACGCCGCCGGCAAGACCGTCCTTCCCGGCCTGATCGACACCCACCTGCACTTCTCGGGCAATCTGACCGACGATGACACCGACTGGGTCATGCAGCCGCTCCTCGAGAAGCAGGCCGTCGCCGTCAAGCAGGCCTACGACTGCCTCACCCACGGCCTCACCACCGTCTGCGAGATCGGCCGCTTTGGTATCCAGATTCGCGACTGCATCGACAAGGGCGTCTTCAAGGGCCCGCGCGTTCTGGCCACTGGTCTTGGCTTCTGCCGCGTTGCCGGCCACGGTGACTCCCACCACTGCACCCAGGAGCTCAACAAGGAATCCCATCCCTGGGGCGACCAGGTCGATGGTCCTTGGGATCTGCGCAAGGCCGTCCGTCGTCGCCTGCGCGAGAACCCCGATGCCATCAAGATCTGGGCTACCGGTGGCGGCATCTGGCGTTGGGATTCCGGTCGCGACCAGCACTATTGCTCCGAGGAGATCCAGGCCGTGGTCGAAGAGGCAAAGATGGTCGGCATCTCCGTGTGGAGTCACTGCTACAACAACCACGCCGCCGCCTACGACTCCGTTCGCTTTGGCTGCGAGCAGCTGATTCACGGCTTCGATATCGATGAGCGCACCATGGACCTCATGGCCGAGCAGGGCACCTTCTTCACCCCGACGATCGCCTTCCTGCCCACCTGGTACGCCACCTATCCGCCCGTCTACGTCCCCGAGCTGCACGACAAGTACGAGGGCACCCTGGTCGAGAAGGAGCTGCAGCGCAACTACGACTGCCTGCGCGAGGCCAAGAAGCGCGGCGTCGTCATGACGATCGGCTCCGACTCCTTCTCCTTCGTCACCCCGTACGGCACCTGCTCCATCGAGGAGATGTACGAGTTCGTCGACAAGATCGGCTTCACCCCGGTCGAGACCATCACCTGTGCCACCCTTAACGGTGCCAAGATGTGCCACATCGAGGACGAGACCGGTTCCATCGAGGCCGGCAAGTGCGCCGACCTGCTGGTCGTCAACGGTGACGTCGCCGCCGACATCCACGTGCTCAACACCGACAACATGGACGTCATCATGAAGGACGGCTGGATTGTCGAGGCCGGCAGCTTCGGCGAGGCAAACAAGTACAGCGCCTAAGCTACCGTTCATCGATGGCTGGATGTAAAACACAGTATTTGATTGCATAATGCAATGGAGAGGGTCGCTTGCGGCCCTCTCCATTGCTATGGGTGCGTCAGTAAGAAGGGGATGACGGTGGATCTCAATAGGCTGATTCTGGGCAAGAGCTACAACTCTACCAAGGTCTTTCGTACCGCTCAGCATGTGGTTCAAGCCATCTTGCTCGGTATTGTCGTTCCGCTGCTTATCCTGCTGCTCATCTGGGATCTAACTGATAATCCCAATCCCGTTCCGGCCGTTGTCGTCATTGCCGGCTTGGTCATGCTGTGCTTCTTCTTCTCGTACGTCTTTGTCGTTCCCGACGACCTCACGTCGAGCGCTACCGACCGCACACTCGCCATCGCATCGAAAATATTCGCCTATACGTCGCGAGGCCTTACGCCCGAAGCGGCCCTGGGCGCTTCCAAAATCATCCTTTCCGAGACCATTGCCTCTGCCATCTGCTTTACCGACGGCAAGCAGGTGTTGGCAAGCTGGGGCGAGGATTCGGCAAAGTGTCCCGCCGGCACCCCGGTGGTGCTCAAGACCACGCTCAACGTGATCAACAGCGGTGAGCAAAGCGTGTTTTCGCGCGACGCCTCCAATGAGACGGGTGGCTACTTTCCGCGCCTGCGCGCCGGTATTGTCGCACCGCTTACCGTGCGCGGGCATTGCGTGGGCACGCTCGAGCTGTATTATCCCCGTCTGAGCAGCATCGATATGCGCCAGACGGCGCTTGCCTCGGGCTTTGCCGACCTCATTTCCACGCAGCTTGCGAGCTTTGAGCTCGAGCGCCAGGACGAGCTCGCGGCCCGCGTGGAGCTGCGCGCCTTGCAATCGCAGGTCGATCCTCATTTTCTGTTTAACACCATCAGTACCATCGTGTCGCTCGTTCGAACCGAGCCCGACAAGGCGCGGTCGCTGCTGATCGACTTTTCCAATTACTATCGTCAGACGCTTTCTGATTCCGATACGCTCACCACGCTCGAGCACGAGGTGGAACAGGGCACTCGCTATATCAATCTAATGCAGGCTCGTTATGGCGACGGCCGTCTGCGCGTTTCGGTCGACATCGACTTTGAGGTGCGCGACAGCCTGGTGCCGCCGTTTATCTTGCAGCCGCTGCTCGAAAACTGCATCAAGCATGCGCAGCGCGAGACCGAGCCGCTTTCTATTCGTGTTAGGGCTTTTGAGACCGATGACGGCTTGGAGATCATCGTCGAAGATGACGGCATCGGTATGAGCGAAGAAGTCTGCGCGCATCTGTTTGAGCAACATCGCCGAGAGGAGCCCGAGAGCATTACCGCCGACGGCTCCATCAAGCGAGGTTGCGGCCTGGCGCTCTTCAACGTGCTTCAGCGCATCCATTTCTTTTACGGAGAAGATTCCGGCATGCGCGTGGAGTCCCAGGAGGACGTGGGGACGCAGGTTATCGTCGAGCTGAACGGCGAGCCGCATGAGCCGGCGCCGTTGACGGCGTAGCACGCGAGTATATTGAGGAGAGAGAGGAAGCGCACATGTCCGAGGGCTGGAACATCCTGGTGGTTGATGACGAGCCTCCCATCAGGGCTGAGCTACGCTATCTATTGGAGAAGGACGCGCGCGTGGGGCATATTGCCGAGGCGGGCAATGTCACCGAGGCCGTGGAGTCGATTCTCTCGAGCAAGCCCGACGTGTTGTTTTTGGACATCACGATGCCCGGCCGCTCGGGAATTGAGCTTGCCGAGACGCTGCAGAACTTAAAGACGCCGCCGGTGGTTGTGTTTGTGACGGCGTTTGCCGAGTTCGCCGCCGATGCGTATAACCTCGATGCGGTCGACTATATCGTCAAGCCGGTCGAGGACGCACGCCTGTCAAAGGCACTCGGCAAGATCGAGGCAGCCTTGGGTGCCCGTCGTGTTGTCCACGCTCCGCGCCAGCCTTTGCGTCTGACGGTGGATCGCGGGGGCAAAAAGGTGTTCATTCCCGCCGCAGACGTCTGTTACTTTGAGGCGCGCGCCGATTTTTGCAACGCCATCTGCGCCGAGGGAACCTACCTGATCAATGAGTCGATCTCTTCGCTCGAGCGTCGCTTGGGCTCCGAGGGCTTTATTCGCGTTCATCGGAGCTATCTGGTCAATTTGGAAGACGTGCACAATGTTGAGATTGGTTCCACGGGGTTGATGGAGCTCAGGCTCGACCGCGTGAGCTCGACGGTGCCGGTGTCCCGTCGTCGTGCCGCCGAGGTCAAGTCGCACCTGGGGCTTGCGTAAGAGGCTTGCGTGTCGTCGTTTACCATCGCAGGTTTGGCATGGGCGCGCGGTGGGCATAATGGGTGGAATCGAATGAAATCGAAAGGATTATTATGCCCGCGCTTATCACCCATCATCTGTTTGGCGAGGAAAGCATCGACCGTCTTCCGCAGGGCGTCATCACGTCAGATGAAGAGCGCATTGCCTTTATCTTGGGCAACCAAGGTCCCGACCCGTTTTTCTTTCACATTCTGACACCGCGTGTTTCCGACTGTACGCTGCTGGCGCAGGTCATGCATCGCTCGCGCATGTCTCGCCAGTTCGCGTGCCTGCGCGACGGCGTGTCGCATCTGCTGCCGCGCGACGCCAGCTTGGGTCGCGCCTTTGCGCTGGGTCTGCTGTCTCATTACGTGCTCGACCGCAACGCCCACCCCTTTGTCTATGAGCAGCAGTTTGGCATCGTGGAGTCCGATTCAGAGCTTGAGGATTCGAGCAGTCAGGTCCATGCCGTGATCGAGAGCGACCTGGATGTACTGATGCTGCAGCTTAAGCGCGATGGCGCTACGGTCGACGATTACCCGCCGGCGGGCGAGATCGTCACCACCGATCGCATCAGTCGCGTGGCCGGCGTGCTGATGAGCTATGTTGCCGGACGCGTGTACGGCATTGACATTCCGGCGGGGGAGTACGGTGCTGCCGTTGCCAATATGCAGCGACTTTACCGTGCGATTGAGCCGGCCGGCTCCGTAAAGACGCGCGCGATCTCGCTGGTTGAGGGGTTGGTGCACGACTACTCGCTGCTCGACGGCCTTGCCCATCGCGTGACGACGGAGCTGCCCGAGCGCACCGGTAACCTGGGCCATCTGACATGGAAGAATCCCTTTACCGATGAGGTCTCGAACGAGAGTTTCCCCGAGGTCTTTGATCGCGCGCTGGTCGATTACGAGTGCACGGTCGCGCGTTTTATCGAGACCGGTGACATGGAGGCCGTGACCGGTCACGTCAACTACAGCGGCCGCGTGCTCGGCACCGACGAGGAGTTCGACCGCGAGGAGTAGGGTCCGCTCCTGTCTCTTTGCCGAATCCTTACCGGCGCCTCCGTGCAATTGGGGTACGATGAACTAGCTGCATATCGGGCGAATACGAAGGGTCCCTGTCCATGAAATACACCAAGCTCGAGCGTAACTGGGTCATGTACGATGTGGGAAACTCGGCCCTCGTGCTGCTCAATACCTCGGTGGTGCCCATCTACTTTAACGCCATCAATACCGGCGCTTCCTCGGCAGACCTGGTGGTCGCTTGGGGCAACGCGCAGACGATTGCCTCGCTGGTCATTGCCATGCTCATGCCCATTCTGGGCGCGCTTGCCGATTACGCCGGCAACAAGATCAAGTTCTTCTTGGGCTTCTTCCTCACGGGCCTGGTTCTTTGCCTGGCGCAGGCTATCCCAATGTCCGCCATGGCATTTTTGACTGTGTACGTGCTGTGCACCATCGGCCTCAACTCTTCTATGACGTTCTACGACGCCATGCTGCCCGACATTACCACCGACGAGCGCATGGACGTCGTGTCCAGCTCGGGCTATGCCTGGGGCTACATCGGTTCCACTGTGCCGTTCATCATCTGCCTGGCGCTTATCATGGGTGGTCCCGCTCTTGGTGTCCCCACCATGCTGGCAACGCGTCTGTCGTTTGTCATCACTGGTGCCTGGTGGCTCATCTTTACCCTGCCGCTCATTCGCACCTATAAGCAAAAGTACGGTCGCGAGCGCGGTCCCGAGGATACTATCGGCCACATCGTGGGCGGTGTGTTCTCCGAGGTCGGACACACCATGCGCGAGATCGCCCACAACAAGACCGTGCTGATCTACATGATCGCGTTTTTCTTCTACATCGACGGTGTGCACACGGTTATTTCCATGGCAACCAGCTACGGATCGGCTTTGGGCATCGACTCGACCCAACTGGTGCTGGCTCTGCTCGTTACGCAGTTTGTGGCCTTCCCGTCCGCCATCATCTACGGCAAGCTCGCCGGCCGCGTGGGCACGCTCAACATGATCTTGGTGGCAGTCGCCGCCTATATGGGCATCGTGCTCTTTGCCGCGTTCTTCCTAAAGACCGCCTTTGAGTTTTGGGTGCTTGCCATTTTGGTCGGCCTGTTCCAGGGCGGCGTGCAGGCGCTCAGCCGCAGCTACTTTGGCCGCATTATCCCCAAGGAAAAGTCCAACGAGTACTATGGCTTCTTTGACATCTTTGGTCGTTACGCAAGTGTTATGGGCACCTTCTTGGTGTCGGTCGTCACCTCGCTGACCGGCAACCCCTCGCTGGGCGTCCTGTCTATCGGCGTGCTGCTGGTGGTGGGCTTTGCGCTGCTGGTCCGTCTGTCCCGCATGTCTCAGACGGCAGAGCAGGCCGCATAGGAACCTGCCGGTAATTGCGTCCGCCGCGATACTCTTTTGGGGTTATCCGCAATAAACATTCTGACTTTCGAACAATGATTAGCCCAAGTGGGTATGATGGAGTCAGCTAGGTCGCGGGGCGTCGCCTGTGTTTGGCGGCGTCCCGTTTTTGTGTTGCAGGGAGGGTAAGGCATGAACGCCACGGTCGTGATTCCAACGTATTGGGCGGGCGATGACGCTCGCGCAAACGCCCCTGGCACCTATGACCATTCGACACGACTCAACGCCGACAATCCCGAACTCGACCGCTGCCTGGCCTCGCTTGAGCAGGTACGTGACATCCCGCGCATCATCCTTTTGGTGGTCTGTCCCGTTTCTGCCACAGCCGATGTGTCGCTGCGCGTGCACGAGATTGTCGACGCGCATCCCACGCTCAAGGTCACCGTTGTCACCAACACCCAGGCCTCGCGCATCGCAGACCGGGTTGCTCAGATCGCACCCAAGGGTTCGGGCGAGTGCGTGAGTCTGCGAGGCTACGGCGCCATCCGCAACATGGGGCTAGCCTGTGCCGCTGTGCTGGGGCATGACGCGGTTATCTTTTTGGATGACGATGAGACTGTCATCGACGCCGACTTTATGAAGCGCGCGACCTACGCGCTGGGACAGCAGACGCGTCAGGGCTTGCCGATCTTGGTCAAGAGCGGCTATTTCTACGATCGCGACGGCTCGCCGTTGGCTCCCACGGATAAGGCGGGCATCTGCCATCGTTGGTGGACCAAGCGCATCGAGTTCAACCGTTGGATGAAAAAGGCGCTCTCGGGCACCCGCATCTCGCGCTCCAACTACGTGTGCGGCGGCCTGATGGCCCTGCACGCCCGCGCCTTTACGCGTGTGGCCTTTGACCCGTTTATCACCCGCGGCGAGGACTTGGATTACCTCTTTAACATGCGCATGTTTGGCTACGACGTGTGGTTCGATAACGAGTGGACCGTGCGCCATCTGCCTCCGGAGTCCGAAAAGCGCTCACCGCGCTTTATGCAGGATGTCTACCGTTGGTACTACGAACGGGCCAAGTTGACATTCGCCGCGCATCAAAAGGAGCTCATTCCCGTTACGGCAGCATCGCTCATGCCCTACCCGGGCCCGTGGATTTCGCGCGAGCTCGACGACCGCGTGCGCAAGACCGCTATGGTCCGCAGCGTGTTTACCCGCGAGCATGAGGGCTACCTGCGCATCTGGCGCCATGGTATCGACGAGGCAAAAGCCTATGCGCGCCAAAACGCTGCAAGCTACCTGCGTTTCCAGAGCTTTTGGCCCAAGATCATGGACGGGCTTTGGCGTGACGCACAACTGATCAGTATCCTGGAGGGGGCCGAATGATCGACCGCCGCGCCCAGCGCGATAGTTCAATATCAATCTTTCGCATCATTGCCGTTGCCTGCGCCATTTGCGTGTTGGTGTACTTTATTTTTGCCTTGGCGACCGGAATCGAGCCGATTGCCACGGTGATTGCCTGCGCGCTGCTGTGCATCTTTCTGTGCATCTTTATCTTTTTGACGCTCAATCCCGATTCGGTGCGCTCCCAGTACACCGAGGAGACGCTCTCGGTGGCCTCGGCCATGCTCGAGGACATTAAGGGCGGTCTGACGCAGGAGTCGGCGCGTTTGGTGTGCCAGCGCATTTTGCCCGAGACGCGCGCCATGACGGTGGCCATCACCGACGAGGACAACGTGCTTGCCTGCGCGGGCGAGTTTGAGGAAAAACTACTGCCAGATTCTCCCATCCACACGCTTGCCACACGCTACGTTATCGAACATGGCATCGTGCAGTCGTTCAACCGTATGGTGGATGTCGTGGGCTCGGACGGCTCGCACAACCAAGTCCCCGCCGGCATTATCGCCCCCATCAAGGTGGGCGATCGTACCGTCGGCACGCTCAAGTTCTACTACAAGACCCCGCGCGCCGTCGACCGTACCCAGTACGCGCTTGCCTCGGGCTTTGCCGAGATCTTGTCCACGCAGCTCGCCATCCACGAGCTCGAGGTGCAAAAGGAACTCACAGCGCGCGCCGAGGTGCGTGCGCTGCAGGCGCAGATTAACCCGCATTTCCTGTTCAACACACTGAACACCATTGCATCGTTTACGCGCACCGACCCGCTGCGGGCCCGCGAACTGCTTCGTGAGTTCTCATCGTTCTATCGTGCCACGCTCGACAACTCGGGATCGCTTATTCCGGTCTCGCGCGAGGTCGCACAGACCAAGCGCTACCTTACCTTTGAGAAGGCCCGCTTTGGCGAGGACCGTGTGCTTGCGACGTTCGATGTGTCCGAGGACGTGGAAGATACGCTGGTGCCGGCGTTCGTGATCCAGCCGATTGTCGAGAACGCCGTGCGTCATGGTATGGGCGATGACGACGCCCTGAGGATCGACGTGACCGTTCACCAAGACGGCGAGGATGCAATCTTGATTGCCGTGGCCGATAATGGCGTGGGCATGGATGAGGGTACCGCCGCCAGACTGTTTGACGAGCGCTCTGCCCGTCCCGACGCCAGCTCTCCCCAGGGTGGCGGCGCCGGTGTGGCCATGCACAATATTTCGGAGCGCATCCATCGCTTTTTTGGGCCGCACTCCTATACGCGTGTCGAATCGGCGCCGGGCAAGGGCACCAAAGTGCTTCTTCATCTTGATTTGTCAGAGAGCATCTTTGACATTCAAGAGTAAAATAAAAGGCTACGGGCCCAACGTCATGCGACGGATGCCCGGCGTAGTTAGTTGACGAAAGGTTTTATCCCTATGCTGCGTGCGATGATTGTGGATGATGAGGCGCCGGCTCGCTCGGAGCTTCGCTTCCTGCTCGAGCAAACGGGCAAGATCGGCACGATCACGGAGGCGTCGAGCGTCCGCTCCGCCATCGAGATGCTTATGGAAAGTCGCGTGGATGTCGTGTTTCTCGATATCTCGATGCCCGGTGCCTCGGGCCTGCAACTTGCCGAGGCGCTGCATAAGCTCAAAAATCCGCCGGCGATCGTATTTGTGACTGCGTATAGCGACCATGCGGTCGAGGCATTCGACGTGGATGCCGTCGATTATCTGATGAAGCCGGTCGAGGAAGCTCGCTTGGATCGCGCGATCGAGAAAGTCATGCAACGCGCCAAGCCGGTTACGGACAGCAAGGTGACCATCGAGCGTATCCCGGTGGAAAAGGGCGGCCGCAAGGTGCTCATTCCCGTGGACGACATTCGCTTTATTATGGCCAAGGACGATTACTCCTGCATCTATACCGTCGATGATCGCTTTTTGTCGACGACCTCGCTGGCGCAGTTTGAGGCCAAGCTCTGCGACTTTGGCTTCTTCCGTGTTCACCGCCGCTATATCGTCAACTTGGCGTGCGTCACGGACGTTGAGACGGTGCCCTCGGGCGCCATCCAGCTGGGCATTACGGGCGTCGACGAACGCGTGCCGGTTTCGCGCCGCCGCGTCGTGCCGCTCAAGAAGGCCCTGAGTCTCTAGCGCACTGGCCCCGCAGCCCTGTAGACCCATCGTCTGCGGAGCCGTGGGGCCTATTTTGTATGTATCTGCCGAATCGTTTTTTGCGGAAGGGATTCCATGAACAGTGCAAGCGCCAAGCGTATCGACATCATCTCGGACACCCACGGCTATTTATCGCCTGCGCTTCTGGATGAGCTTGAAGGCGCAGACCTGATTATCCACGCCGGCGACCTCACGTCAGAGATGGACTACGAGCACCTATGCACCATCGCCCCCGTGCGGGCCGTCTTGGGCAACAACGATTACTACCGCGACTACGGCCCCGATGTAGACCGTCTTGCGCTCTTTACCTACGAAGGCCTCAAATTTGCCGTAGCCCACTACCGCGAAGACCTTCCGGTGGGATCCGTAGACGTAGCCATCAACGGCCACACCCACGTAACCAAAGAAGCCCAGGTGGGCCGCTGCCTAGTCCTCAACCCGGGCAGCGCCAGCTACCCCAGAGGCAGCCGAGGCCCCACCATGGCCAGAATGCTCGTTAAAGACGGCAAGATCCTAAGCACCAAGTTTATTGACTTGGACTAACCGCAACAAAAACGGGGGATGCACAATGCATCCCCCGTTTTCTTTGAGCCAAAGGCAGAGTCTCAACAAGAATCTAAGACAACCCCGCCACGGAGAACGGGGCCGCCGAGCCGCGAAGCGGCGAGCAACAAGAACTGGTTGAAGAAAGTGACGGCAGGGAGGGTCTCCGGGGCTGAGGGCGGAGGTTAAGTTTGTCGCGAGTTCCGCACGCAAAGGAAAGCACTTAATGTGCTTTCCGTCTTGCGCAGGACTGTAGAGCA